>JBBQWA010000324.1:0-4885 GCA_038211045.1 Gemmatales bacterium | reverse complement strand
CGTGTTCGGCGCCATCGCGTTCAGCATCGTCAGCTTCACCTGCGTGGCGCCGTTCCTCGGCGGCTTCGCCGGGATGGTGAGCAGCGGCCAGTATTCGCAATTCGAATTGATCCTCGCGGGCTTGGCCTTCGCCTCCGCGTTCGCACTGCCCTTCTTCTTGTTGGCCCTGTTCCCCAGCCTCTTGAAGCGCCTTCCGAAATCGGGTGGCTGGCTCGACAGCGTGAAAGTGGTGATGGGCTTCCTCGAAATCGCCGCGGCGCTCAAGTTCTTCCGCACTGCCGAAATCCGCTGGCTGGGTACTCCCACCTATTTCACCTACGACATCGTGCTGGCCGGGTGGGTGGTCATCTCTGCGGCGTGCGGACTGTACCTGCTGAACCTGTACCGCCTGCCGCATGACGAGGAGAAGCCCAACATCGGCGTACCCCGCTTGATGTTCGCATTGATGTTCCTCGGCCTCGGTGTGTACCTGATCCCCGGTATGCTCAAACAACCGAACGGCGAAAGCCAGCGCCCCCGCGGCATCGTCTTCGCTTGGATCGATGCCTTCCTGCTGCCGGAGCAATCGGGGGCTACCGACGAATTCCGTTGGAGCGCCGATCTACCGGGAACCATCGAGAAGGCCCGCGAAGAAGGGGCCACCACCGGCATGCCGAAGTACGTGTTCGTCGATTTCACCGGCGTGACATGTTCGAACTGCAAGGCGAACGAACGCGAAGTCTTCCCTAAACCGCAGATCACAAAGCTGATGAAGAAGTATTCGCTCGTGCAGTTGTATACGGATGACGTGCCGGCGGTATTTTATTCCGGTGCGCCCGACCAACGCGATTTGAAGGACGAAGGCACCGCGAACGGGAAATTCCAATTCGACGCCTTCGGCACCAGCCAACTCCCGCTCTACGTGATTCTGCAACCGACCGCGACAGGAGCGAAAGTGGTAGGCGTGTATTCGGAAGGGAAGATCAATAACGTCGAAGGGTTCGCCGCGTTCTTGGAAGCCCCGTTCAAGAAGTGATGGATTTGTAGGTTGGGCCGGACGGTCACCGCAGGTGAGCGGAGGCCCGACATATGAGGTTCAAAGCCCACCCGTTGCAACGGGTGGGCTTGAGATCACACATCAATTCGTCGCTCGCACTTCCGCTGGCGTTCCTGCCATCCGTGGGCCGCGGGGGCCGCCGGTGTGCGGGGCGTGCGACTTCACCATGCCGGCGTAGCTCATCGGGATTTCGTCGATATCCCCGGCGTCGTATTCGTCGTAGCGGCAGACGTACCCCGGCATGCAGGCGCGTTCGCGTTCTTCGCCGTAGGCTCGAACCAGGGCGGACTGCACCATCTCACGAGCGTTGGCGTGGATCGGGTGGGCGATGTCCGCGTGCAGTTTGGAACGGCCGTCGGCCGGGTCGCGCAGGGCGCGGGTGTTATCGAGGCGACCGCCGCAGAGGTTGCAGAAGCAAGCTTTCAAGTGGTTCTTGCAACCGCATTCGCGGCAGCGATCGGTGAGCTTGCGGCTCGGCATCGCCACGAAGAGGCCTTTCGTCCCTTCGATGATTTTCAAATCGCGGACGACGAACGAACCGTCGAAGGTGACGGAGCAGAACGCCAGTAGGCGTTCGCTGTTCATCTCGCAAAGTTTGATTCGTACTTCTGTGATGACCACCGGGGCACTCCTTTGCGTGGGTGTATCTGGATCAACGGCATGTTCGAACGGCGTATACGCGATCCGTGGGATCGCCCAGCGCCACATACTGCCTAGCGATGCGTTTGGCATCGGCGGCATCCCGGGCCACGGCGAACACGCTGGAACCGCTGCCCGAGAGCAGCACCCCGAGCGGATCGCACTCGCGGAAGCGGTCGTATACCCGCTCCACCAACGGTTGCAAGGCGAATGCGGCCGCTTGCAATCGGTTGAATAACGGCTTTGTCAGAGCCGGAAGCGTGAGCGTCGGATTCGATGCACCGTCGCTGACGCTTCCGGCTCGGACGGATTGATACACTTCCGCGGTACTCAGCCCCACCGCCGGTTTCACGATCACCAAATGCAACGGGGGAACCTCGGCCGGTTCCGCGATCTCGCCGCGGCCGGTACACCAACTCGCCGCCCCCGCCAAGAACGAAGGCACATCGGAACCGACCGCACCGGCCACGGCTTTCAACTCGGTATCGTTCAAACCGATCTTCCACATTCGATTCAAGGCGAAGAGCGCCGCGGCCGCATCGGAAGAACCGCCACCGAGGCCGGCTTCGTGAGGGATGCGTTTGGTAAGATAGATTGTTGCCCCGGCGCCGATGCCTGCGGCGGCACGCAATGCGATGGCGGCCTTCAGAACGAGATTCTTCGCATCCGTGGGCATGCCGGGGAGATTACAACCGAGGGAGAGTTCGCGGGCCGGCTGAATTTCGAGGGTATCGAAGAGGTTGACGCAGACGATGAGCGTTTCGAGATCGTGGTAGCCGTCCGGCCGCTTGCCCAAGAGTTCGAGGTAAAGGTTCACCTTGGCGGGCGCGGCGATCACGAAACCGGCGCAGGCCGGGGTGCAAAGGGAGGCGAACATCGCGGGCCATCCGTGGGCGATCATCCTTGGTGTGTGCGGAGGATACCGCGCCGGGGAACCGGATGCAAGCGAGAAGAATCGATGAATTTGACAGTTCGGATCAACCGCGAACGCATAGAGCAAGAACAACAACCCACACTGGCGGCCAAGAGCGTCAGTAAGCGACCCGAGAGAATCGAATAACGGTCACGTGGATTTGCCGGAAACGACTCGTCGTTCCAATGGAATCCCCCCGGTCGCTGACTTCAGTGACCATTTCGACCCAACTGCCGAAATTGAAAGGTACACCCATGGCCAAGTGCGATCAGGGGTACCCGTGCGAAGTGTGCGGGCAAGAGGTGGAAAACGTTCTGGTATCCGATCTGTACTTGCGGTACATTCTGGGGGAGGTGCTTATGGAGGCTCTCCATCTCCAACACGAACGGCACATCGAATGCAACCCGGCTCTCGCTCAATACATTATGGATGATCGTTTTCCGTCGCTCGTTTGCGAAGGCGCCTTCGACAAACGCTCGTTCGATTCCTCGCATGTGATCGCGGAGGAAACCCGTGTGACTCGGGCGTGGCGGCGTTTGCAAGCGATCCCGAAACTCGGCTTGGCGATTCCGGAGTATCCGTTTTCCATAACACCCATTACCCCCTTTGAAGAGGCATCCCCATGATCCGTTCCTTAGGCATTCTCGCAGTAGTTTGTTATGTGCCGTTCGCTTTCGCCGATGTGGAATCCGGCCCGAAAGCCGGGGAGAAGGGTTCGGAATTGAAAGTATTCTCCGTGAGCGGAACCATCGAGAACAAGGAAGTGGATTACGCGAAGGAGCGCGGCGATGCGCCGACCGTGTACATGTTCGTGAACGCCGAGAAGTTCGGGCGGCCGATGAACCAATTCATGAAAACCCTCGACAAGAAACTCCCCGGCATCGACGAAAAAGCGATGGGTGTGGCGATCTGGCTTTCCGGCGACACAGATAAAGCCAAGGAATTCCTCCCCAAGGTGCAAACCTCGGTGAAGTACGAAAACACCGCGCTCACGGTGTTCCCCGGCGAAGTGGCCGGGCCGAAGGGGTGGGCGATCAACCCCGATGCCCACCTGACGGTGGTGGTGGTCGTCGCGGGCAAAGTGGTAAAATCGTTCGCCTACGATACCGTGAACGATACCGACGTAAAGAATGTGGAAGAAGCGTTGAAGAAGGCCCTGAAGAAGTAGGCGAAACTCAAAGGTTCAGGTCTTCGATCCGCTCGATGTGCATGGCACGCAGAACGGCTTTGAGCAAGCTGTCGGCATCGTCGAATGATTCGATCCGGGCTTTCAAAGCAGCCGGAACCTCCGGAAACTTATCCCGCAGAACCGCAAGCAATGTGTCACGGCGGGCGATAATTAGGCTTTCATTCAAGGCGAGCTTTCGGCCTTCTTCTCGGCCTTCTTCTCGGCCTTCCTTCAATATCGCTTGATACGTTGTAGACTCTTTCATGCCTTGCACTCCGAGGAAAGCATTGCGGATAACGTTGTTATTGTACCGCAATCCCAACAAGATGTAACTCGAAGTCAGTAACAGTTTCCGTTCCTTTTCCGTCGCTTTTTCCGCACGCAATCGGTTGTCGAGCCGAGCCACCAGTTCGGGCAACCGATCGTTCGCCTCATCTGTCAGCAAGGCCAACGGTAAAGTTCCGGAACTCCCGGCCATCAGCGGTTCGCAGGGCAGTTCCCAGATCCGAATCACATCGTACTCGAATCGCAGATACTCTCTACCATCGGTATGAACGCGAGACAATCGCCCGGTCAGGTTTGCGGCGTTCGCATCCTTCCGCAGCAACAGTGCCACGGAATACACGGGAACCTTGTAGCGATCGTACAATAAGGCGCTGTAGATGTGCATTCGATCCGCGAGGTCGCCGTCCCAACTCGATTGCGGCTCGAATGCAGTAATCCCTCCGCAGGGGGCAACAACCGGAAGACTTTGTCCGCGGCGAATTGAACCGTGGAAAGATCGACATCCAACGGATCGACGCCGACACCGGCGGGAAGCCCGATTCGCGGGGCGATCCAACCGGCCCAATCGCTCCCGAACTCGTCGAGCAATTGTTTCATCGTTGCATCGAATGCTTTTGCCACTTATTTCTTCGCCCCGATGCACCACAAATGCTTGTCCGTTCGCACGATCACGGCTCCGCCGCCGATGGCGGGCGTGGCCAAACACTCTTCGCCGAGTTCGCTGGTGCCCAGCACTTCGGATTCGTCTCCGGCTTTCAGTACGTTCATCGTTCCGGTTTCGCCGAGAATGTACACTTTGCCATCCCCGGCCACCGGTGACGCGGAGAACGTCGGCTTGCCCATC
>JBBQWA010000323.1:0-4891 GCA_038211045.1 Gemmatales bacterium | reverse complement strand
GGTGATTGGTGAACAGCGATTGTTCCACGTCAGCCGCACTCTTCGCCTCACCCCGTTGGGGGGAGGCCGACGGTTGAGCGAAGCGAGAACGGCGGGTGGGGGGATTGATATCGAACCCCAGAGGGGATGATCCTATGGATCGTCGCTTACTAATCTTCGCTCGACAAATGCGACACGAGCCGAGCCCGGCTGAGAAGGCCATGTGGCGATTGCTTCGTCATCGACAACTCGCTGGATTTCGATTTCGTAGGCAGCACATTCTCGAACCGTATGTAGCCGATTTCTACTGCGCCATAG
The DNA here is from genome assembly GCA_038211045.1 of Gemmatales bacterium. GTDB lineage: Bacteria > Planctomycetota > Planctomycetia > Gemmatales > Gemmataceae > JALHQU01. The sequence continues at coordinate 4,594 of JBBQWA010000323.1, read as the reverse complement.
CCCGAGTTGTGATTGAAATGGATGGCGAAACCCATCTTGGAAATGAGGCAGAGGACGCAGTACGAACGGAATCATTGGAGAGTCGCGGTCTGCGCGTGATGCGGTTTTGGAACACCGAAGTTTTCGACGATTCGGATGCCGTTATAGAAACGATCTATCGAACCTGCGTCGAAAGCGTCAAGAAGAATCCGACGGTGTGGCATCGTCTGAACGAAGATGAGCAAATTACACCGCGACCAAGGACAGAATGAAAGCAATAAAGCCCCCCACCCGCCGCGAAGCGCGGCGACCTCCCCCCAGCGGGGAGAGGTGGGGTGTGATCGTCGAGAAATCTAGCTTGAACCCTAGCCCCTTCGAGTACCTTATGCGATTCCTCCTCTCCCTCCTCTTCGCCATACCCGCCATTGCGGCGGAGCGGCCGAACATCATCCTCATCGGCGCGGAAGACATCTCGCCCGATCTGGGTTGCTACGGCACCAAGGATGCCATCACGCCGAACCTCGATGCCTTCGCGGCCCAAGGGGCACGCTTCACCAAAGCGTTCACCCACGCCCCCGTGTGTGCTCCCACCCGCAGCGGCATGATTACGGGGCAATACCCCACCACAATGGGCAGCCATCACATGCGGTCCAAGTTGGTGAACATCCCCGCCACGTATGTCGATCATCTGCGTAAAGCCGGCTACTTCGTCGCGTGGCCGACCGTCAACGGCAAGACCGATTTCAACTTCGACGTGCCCAAGAAGTTCGCCGATACCAACGCCAATTGGGTGAAGGATCCGAGCGTGCTGCCGAAGGATAAACCCTTCTTCGCCTACGTCAACTTCACCGTGAGCCACGAGAGCCAAGTGCGGGCCGCCCCCGCGGCGTACCAGAAGAACATCGCCCGGTTGAAGCCGGAACAGATCCACGACCGTGCCAAGGTTCAACTGCCGCCGTACTACCCGGATACGCCCGCCGTGCGCGAATGCGTGGCCAAGTACCACGACAACATCACCGCGACCGATTACCTCGTCGGCGATGTGCTGAAACTGATCGACGAGCAGAAGTGGGAGAACACGATTGTGATTTTCTTCGGCGACCACGGGGCCGGGATGCCGCGGGGCAAGCGTACGCCGTTGGATTCCGGGCTGCGCGTGCCGCTGCTCGTCCGCTGGCCGGGGCACATCAAGCCGGGCACGGTACGCGACGACCTGACGTGCTTCCTCGATCTAGCCCCGACGTTCCTGACTCTGGCCGGGGCCGAAGTGCCCAAGGAAATGGTCGGCCGTTGCCTCGTGGGCGAGAAGCAAGCCAAGCCGCCCGAGTACGTGTTTGCGGCCCGCGACCGTATGGACGAGGCCCCGGATCGCATCCGCAGTGTCCGCGGCGAGCGCTACCGTTACGTTCGCAATTACATGCCGGAGTTGCCCTACGCCCAATGGCTGAACTACCAGGATGAAATGCCGATCATGAAGGATTGGCGGCGGCTCGCCTTCGAGGGCAAGCTGAACGATGTCCAGAAGCTTTTCTTCGCCCGTACCAAGCCGAAGGAAGAGTTGTACGACCTCGAAACCGATCCGTTCGAAGTGAACAACATCGCGGGTGCCGAGTCGGCGTTGATTCAGAAAACCAAGAAGGCGATGAGCGACGCCTTGGATCAATGGATCATCGACACCAAGGATTTGGGCGAGGTACCCGAAAAAGAATTGATCGAGCGAAAGACCGTAAAGGACATGCTGAACAACGAGTACGCCGAGCGCATCAAACTGCACCCGAAGACCCCTCCGGTGCCGTAACTGGTTTTGTCCTTCTCTCCCGCCGAGGGCGAGGGGGATCAGATTCCGACTAACAAATGCGCAGCTAATTTGTCCTATTTCCGCTTGACGTGCCGATTGCGACGGATAGACTTCACTGTGTGAGATGGAATCTCAGTAAGCCGGTACCCGCCATGACCGTTCTCGAATGCATTGAAATAGTCGAAGTGACCGAAACATGCACCGGATCTTGCAGCAACTGCCCTTCGGTGGGCAGTTGTGGGGATCGGGTGGTCTGCCGCTGTTTGGGCGTCGTCGAAGATACGATCATCTCGGCGATCCGCTATCGCGGCGCCCGCACGATCCGCGAGTTGAGAACCATCACCGGAGCCGGGGACGGTTGCCGATGCTGCCAGAAGGAACTTCGGCATTACCTCACGGTATTCACGTCGCCCCGATCGTTGGAATTGGCATCGGTTTCGTAACGATCAATGCCCTTCGTCTTCGCCGAGCATGTGCTGGGCGAGGTAGTTCTGCAGGCCGATTTTGTCGATCAACCCCAATTGCGTTTCCAACCAATCGACGTGCTCTTCGGAATCGGTGAGGATTTGCAAGGCGAGGGCGTGCGTGCCGTTGTCCTTCATTTGCATGGCGAAGTTCACCAACTCGTTGTAAGCGAGTACACCGCTGGTTTCGAGCTTCAAATCGTTTTCAAATTGTTCCTTCACGTTCTCGCCGACGCGGATCACATCGTACCGGGAGATTTCGGGCACCCCTTCGAGGAAGAGCACGCGGTCGATGATCTTATCGGCGTGCTTCATTTCCCCCATCGATTCTTCCCAGTGCTTCGCCGCGAGCTTCATGAAGCCCCAGTTCTTGCACATCTTCGATTGCACGAAGTATTGATTGATGGCGGTGAGTTCGATGGTGAGCGCCCGGTTGAGCGCGTCGATCACTTGGGTATTGCCTTGCATGGTTCCACCGGGAGAATGAGTGCGATTCGTTACATAATCTATGAATTGCGCGTCGATTGAAACCCCATACCCTATACCCCATACCCCATACCCCCATGAACCATTACGTCACTCATTTGGAAGGGGCCATCGACGGCACCCACCTCCCCTTCGGGCAACTCCACGGCTTGCACGCCGGCCGGCCGATCTGGGTGAAATACGATCTCCCATCGATACGCAACGCGGTTACTCCCGCCGAGATTGCGAAGCGGCCGCCGAACCTGTGGCGCTACCGCGAACTGCTGCCATTACCCTTCGATGTCGAACCCGTCACTCTCGGCGAAGGGATGACGCCGCTGTTGCCTTGCCCCCGCTTGGGCGAGCAACTCGGCATGACCAACTTGTGGATCAAGGATGAATCGCAGCTACCCACCGGCAGCTTCAAGAGCCGCGGGCAGACGATGTGCGTGAGCATGGCGAAGTGGCTGGGCGTGAAACGGGTGGCACTTCCCACAGCCGGGAACGCAGGGGGTGCGGCTGCCGCGTACGCGGCCCGGGCCGGGATGGAATGCTACGTGTTCATGCCGGCGGATACGCCGGTGGTGAACCAGTTCGAGCCGTACCTGTACGGGGCCAAGGCGTTCCGCGTGAACGGCCTCATCAACGATTGCGGCAAGATCGTGAAGGACGGCGCCGAGCGCATGGGCTGGTTCGACCTGAGTACGTTGAAGGAACCCTACCGCATCGAAGGCAAAAAGACGATGGGCCTGGAACTGGCCGAGCAGATGGGGTGGAAGCTACCGGACGTCATCCTCTACCCCACCGGTGGCGGCACCGGCCTCATCGGCATGTGGAAGGCGTTCCAAGAGCTGTTGGAATTGGGGTGGCTTGCGCCTTCGCCGCTTGCGGCGTCGCGCGCGACGCCGCAAGCGGCGAAGGAAATACGATTTCCGCGCCTGATCTCCGTGCAAGCCGAGGGCTGCGCGCCGATCGTCACAGCCTTCGAGAAAGGTGAACGCTTCGCCGACCTCTTCCCCAACGCTAGCACGGCGGCCAGCGGGTTGCGCGTGCCCGTCGCCGTGGGCGACTTCATGATCCTTGATGCGATCCGGGCCAGTGGCGGTTGTGCGGTCGCCGGTGCGGAAGCGGCCATTGCCCCGTGGATGCGCCGAGCGAGTTCCGCCGAGGGCATCAGCATCTGCCCGGAAACCGCGGTCGCCTTCGACGTACTGGAGAAGCTGCTGGCCGACGGCACCATCGGCCGCGATGAGCAAGTGGTGGTGTTCAACACCGGCGCCGCGACGAAGTATTTGGAAGCGATGCCGTTCGATTTACCGATGCTGGATAAGGAGAGGATCGATTGGGGGAGGATTGGGTGACGTTCAGTGGGACGGTGGACTTCCGCCGCCGAACAAGCGCGGGATCAATCTTGTTTCGAGGGCTTCGAGAAACTCGGCCAAGCCGTTCTGTTTACCGTTGATTCGCAGCATGTCGAACGGTGCATTGAGGCACTGATTTTTCCGCGAGACGCTGGGGCAGAGTTCGCCCAAGGCGTTTTTCGGATGACGCGGGTCCGATTCGTCTGGCCCATTCAGTTGATGGGATTGGCGGGTCGGGTCGACGCCTCCGGTTCCGCGTTTGTACTCGTCGAGCCGTTTCTCCTCCTCATCCGTCATCTCATGCCGAAACCCGGCCAATAGCCAGCATTCCGTCTCCGGGTGAGGCACACCGACGATCACGGCAATGCCCTCTTTGCGATAGTGCTGATTCAATTTCGACAGGGCCGCACGGCGAGTGTCGTCCGAATCCGCGTCGCGGACGAGAAGTAGCACATCGGGAGCTTCTTCACGGGCTGCAACGAGGGTTTTGTAGACAAAGTCGAACAACATTGCGGCTTCGTGCGTCG
>JBBQWA010000322.1:0-4897 GCA_038211045.1 Gemmatales bacterium | reverse complement strand
TCCCTCGTTACCACGCTCTGCGTGGTCACGATCTGCGGACGCTCCGCGTCCTTTCCGTTCCACATGCTATTCCTTCTCTCTCCGATAACTTTGGCCGCAGAGCGGCCGAAGAACGTTCCCACGCGGAGCATGGGAACGAGGATCGAACCAACATGAGGATAAAAGAGGCACAATTGAGGTGATGGCCGATTGTGCCCTGCGGATGGCACCTTCGAGGGCACAATCGGGGCACCAATCGCTTTGCGGGCAGAATTCCACCGCGAGGCATTTTCGCAAGTCTAGTAATTGCAAGGCATTGTGAATATCGCAATTCTGCCCACCCCCGTTGATACCCGGGGGGGAGGGGAGGGTGCTAAACGCAGGGCACAAACCGGGGTTTGAACGATTCGATTGCCGTATCCATTGCACCATCGGGAGAAGCTCCGAGAGGTTCGCATGGAAACTGCCCAACCGCCGCTCACCGAGTTCAATTCGCGTAGCGTTTGCGTACATCCAAATTCACCAGTGCATTCAAGCTGCCACTGCGGAAACCTTCCGTATCGATGGTCACGAACTTGAAGCCGAGGCCTTTCAATTTTGCCGTGAGGGCCTCGCGGATCGGCGCTTCCATGAAGCGGCCGATTTCCTCCACCGGAACCTCGACGCGGGCCAAATCCCCTTCGTGGTAGCGCACCCGGCCATCCTTCAACCCCAGCGATTTCAAGTACGCTTCCGCCGCTTCCACGCGGCCCGTGCGTTCCGGCGTAACCGCCAAGCCCGGTGCCAAACGGCTCGATAAACAGGGGGAAGCCGGCTTATCCCACACCGGCAACTCCCAGAACTTCGCCAATGCTCGCACGTCGGCTTTCGTGAATCCCGCCTCTTGCAATGGGTGCCGCACCGCGTGTTCCGCCGCCGCGGTGAGGCCCGGTCGGTAATCGCCCAGATCGTCGAGGTTGGCCCCGCTGCACATCACCGGTACGCCGAGCGAGGGCAGCAGATCTTCGATGCGCGCGTAGAGTTCGCTCTTGCAGAAGTAGCAGCGATCCCCGGCGTTCTTCAAGTAATCGGGGTTCTCGAACTCGGCGGTGCGAACGATCTCGTGGCGGATGCCGATGAGGATCGCGAGCTTCTTCGCCCCGGCAATTTCCGCACGCGGCACGCTCGCCGAATCGGCGGTGACCGCAATCGCCTTATCCCCCAATGCGAGGAACGCCGCCTTGGCCACGACGGTACTATCGACGCCGCCGCTGAAAGCCACGGCGACGCCGGGCCACGGCGCGAACGCGGCCAACAACCGATTGCGTTTACCATCCGATTCGTTCACGTCATCGCCTCCAGGGAGGGCATCGGGATGGCTCCGGGGCCGCCGAGTGCGTCGAGGTGTTTCAGCGGTTCCCACCAGATCGGTTTGAATTTCGGATGATCGGTGACGATCCTGCGCGTGCGGCGCAGCGGTTCCATGATTTCGTCCCGCCACCACAAGTAATAGTACAGCAGGAAAGCCCGCACGATGCCGCGATCCGCCGTGCCGCGGCCCACCGATTCGTTCACGAGGGCGAAGAAATCGAGAACTTGGGTGGCCCGTTGGTAGAGTTCGTCTTGGTGGGCGTCGATGCCGCGATGAACTTCCGGGTTCGTGAGGTAATCGAGGAAATGGTTCAGCTTCTCGGCCCGGCGAATCGGCGGGAGTTGGCGCTGTTCCGTCACGAGGTGTTGCCAACTGATATTCCGGGCGAGCCGCATTCCCTCCGTGTAATAATGTTCGCACAACTGCAGCGCGAAGCGTTCGCTGCTCTGGCGGTTCGGCAGCACCACGAAAATCAACAGCGGGATCATCACCGCGATCGTCGGCCCGACCATCGGAACGAAGAGATCGCGAACCACTTCGTAGGGCGCTTTGCCCTCGGCCACCGACATTCCCACGAACAAGACCGCCGCGATCAGCACGCCGATGCAGACGAGCACGACGAACAGCGTTTTTGGAATCCCCCGGTAGTTCATGTTCGGTATCTTAGCGAAATGGAAAACCACCCACATTCGTTCGATGTCCTCCGTACCCTCGGCGAAGCCCACCTGCGGAAGGTCGAGCCGCGCTTAGCCCCGATCATGGATGCGGTCGGCCCCTGTTCGCTCGCGGTCGAGCCGAACCTGTTCCGGGCGCTCGTGAGCGCCGTCGTTTCGCAACTCATTTCCACCGCCGCCGCCCGCACCATCAACGAACGGCTCGAAGTGGCGTTGAAGCGGAAGATCACCCCGGCCCAGTTGCTCGCACTCTCGGACGACGAACTTCGCGGGGCGGGGATCTCGGGGAGTAAAGCGAAGAGCCTCCGCGGCTTGGCCGAACTGTTTCAAGGTACACGGGGGTTGAACGCCAAACTCCTCGGCGCCAGCGACGACGCCATCCGCGAAATCCTGCTGCCGCTCCACGGCGTCGGCCCGTGGACGATCGATATGTTCCTGATCTTCGCCATGGGCCGACCCGATGTTTGGCCCCTGGGCGACCTCGGCGTGCGCGCCGCCGTGAAAGATTTATTCCGCATGAAGGAACTGCCGGACGCCAAACGGATGACCGCAATCGCCCTGCCGTGGCAGCCGTTTCGCACCTTCGCCGCGTGGTACCTTTGGCGCAACCGCGGTTGGGTGCCGCAATCGGCGGAATCGGCGTGAGAGTCGCGTGGTGCGTTCCGCGGATATAATCTCTTCACCGCCCGTTTCGCCTTTTTGTGAGTACCGCCATGTATCGCTGGATGATCCTTCCCATTTTGGTTGCGTGTTTGGTTGCGGCGGTCATGGCCGTGCCACCCGTGGAAGATACCGCAGGCAAGGCGCCGTCGCCGGGGGCGGTGGAAGCGGCTCAGCGGGCCAGCGTAGCCGGGGGTTTGAAGGCGAGCGTGTGGGCCGCCGAACCTTTGATGATGAACCCCGTTTCTTTCTGCTTCGATGGCAAAGGCCGGGCGTTCGTCGCGGAAACCAACCGCTTTGGGCACGGAGTGCCCGATACCCGCAGTTTCATGCAATGGCTCGAAGAAGACGTTGCCTGTCGAACCATCGAAGACCGTTTGAAGATGTACGAGAAACACAAGTACGGTGCGAAGGATGGCAACTTCGAAAAATACGACGACCAAATCCGCATGGTCTGGGACAGCACCGGCAGCGGCATCGCCGATAAAAGCACCGTGTATGCCAACGGCTTCAACAAGTTGAAGGACGGCCTCGGCGCCGGCGTGCTGGCCCACAAGGGCAGCGTCTATTTCACCTGCATCCCCGATTTGTACCGCCTCCAAGACACCAAGAACGAAGGGGCCGCCGACAAACGCGAAAGCCTGGCCACCGGCTTCGGCCTGCGGGCGCAATTCCTCGGCCACGATATGCACGGCCTGCGCATGGGGCCCGATGGCAAGCTCTACTTCAGCATCGGCGACCGCGGCCTCAACGTGAAGACCAAGGAAGGCAAGCACCTCTTCAACCCCGATAGCGGTGCGGTGTTGCGATGCGACATGGATGGCTCGAACATGGAAATCGTCCACACCGGCCTGCGCAACCCCCAGGAACTCGCCTTCGACGATTTTGGCAACCTCTTCACCTACGACAACAACTGCGATTCCGGCGACAAGGCCCGCTGGGTGTACATCGTGCAGGGCGGCGACAGCGGCTGGCGCTGCGGCTACCAGTACGGCGACAAAGGCGGCGTGTACCACACGCCCGCCGTGCCGCAGGGCAACCGCGGGCCGTGGAACACCGAGAAAATCTGGGAGCTGAAGCACGAGGGGCAACCGGCGTACATCGTGCCGCCGCTCGCCCACTTCGGCAACGGCCCCGCCGGTTTGACGCATTACCCCGGCATCGGCTTGAACGACAAATACAAGGATCACTTCTTCGCCTGCGATTTCACCAGCAACCCCGGCGGCAGCAAGATCTGGGCGGTGAGCGTGAAGCCGAAGGGGGCGAGCTTCGAGGTAAACAAGCCGGAGGCGTTCGTGCAGAATATGGTGCCGACCGATTGCGAGTTCGGCCCGGACGGCGCGTTCTACTGGAGCGATTGGGTCGGCGGCTGGAGCCCGCCCGGCAAGGGGCGCATCTTCCGCGTCGAAGACCCGGAAGCGATGAAGAACCCGGCCGTGGGCGAAGCGAAGAAGCTCTTCGCGGAAGGTTTTTCCAAGAAGACGGTGGAGGAATTGGTGAAGTTGCTGGAACATCCGCACCAGCAGGTGCGACTCGAGGCGCAATGGGAGCTGGCCGGGAGGAAGGAAGGGAAGGATGCGTTCGTGAAGGCAACCGCATCGGCGAACCGGTTCGCCCGCTTCCACGGCATCTGGGGGTTGGGCCAGTTGAAGGCGAACAATGAACTGGTCGTTCTCGCATCGGACAAGGACGCCGAGGTGCGTGCCCAAGTAGCTCGCACCTTCAGTTGGCAAGCAAGCATCCCGCCGCAGTTCGCACCAACGATTCACAATCTCGTCGCCGACGACGAGCCGCGTGTGAAGTTCTTCGCTCTGATCGCGTATGCGAAGATCGCAAAATCCTCGAACCTGCTCCCTTCAACAGTTTCGCTACAACCTCGTTACGCTCCGGTCTTCGAAATCCTCACGAAGAACGCCGATAAGGATACTTATCTCCGTCAAGCGGCGGTCGAAGCGATGGCGACCATAGACCAAAACTCGATTGGTGTGCGCCTGTTCGAAGTCTGGAGCTTGTCGAAGGACGTTTACAATACTCCCGCCGTTCGCATGGGTGTCGTTCTCGCGCTGCGGAAGCTCGAAAGCAAGAAGCTCGGCGAGTTCCTCGCTGACGCCGAACCGCGTATCGTCGCGGAAGCGGCCCGGGCCATCTACGACCAGAACCTGATGGAACCGATGGTCGAATTGGCCAAGCTGGCGGACAAGCCGGGGCTGCCCGATGCCATCGCGTTCCGCGC
>JBBQWA010000321.1:0-4903 GCA_038211045.1 Gemmatales bacterium | reverse complement strand
GAACGCATGCTCCGTAGAATGAGACAGTTCCCAAACCGGTAGGGTTTCCGATGACGCGGTATGCCTCGATATTTTTCGCTCTACTCCACATCGCATCCCCGGCTGTCGCCCAAGAGGGGGCCAAGGTATACAAGCAAACCGTTCCTTCGGTGGTGTGGATTCATTCGGCGCGGGATCGCGGGTTGGCTACGGGCAGCGGAACGCTCGTCGACAAAGAACGCCGGCTGGTGCTCACGAATTACCACGTCGTGCAAGATACTCCGAACGCCAAGGTCTTCTTCCCGGTCTTCCGCGATGGTCAGCCGGTGGCGGAGAAAGAGTATTACCTCGATCGTGCTCGTCGGCTATCGATTCAAGGGTCTGTGATCGCCGTGGATAAAAAGGCCGATCTCGCGCTGATCCGCCTCGATAGCATCCCGGAGAAAATCGAAGCCGTGCCGTTGGCAGTGAGCAGCCCGGAACCCGGTTCGAGTACGCACACCATCGGCAACGCGGGGAAATCCGGGGCGCTCTTCGGCTACGTGAAGGGCACCGTGCGGCAGGTTTACCAGAAGGAATGGAAGGCCGAGTTGGAACCCCGCAAGGTGGCGACGTTCAACGCGAGGGTCGTGGAAACCGATTCGCCCACCAACCCCGGCGATAGCGGTGGCCCGTTGCTCAACGAGAAAGGCGAACTCATCGGTGTCACGCAGGGCGGGGCACTGAACGCTTCGCTGGTGAGTACTTTCATTGACGTCTCGGAAGTGAAAAAGCTCCTGAATTCCAAAGTGGTGAAGGAGATTCGTGCCAGCAAGCCCGCGGTCAAAATCGTTCGCGAATCGCCATTCAAGATCAGCGATGCCGGGAAACTCTTCACGCCAGAAGCCATCACGGCTGGCAACGCTGCGATTGCCGAGGTGTTCAAGAACGACATTGATGTGCTGATCGAAACTTACCCGGCGGCCCCCGCCGAGCGATTGGAAGAACTCAAGAAGGCCACACCCGCAAAGCGTACGGAATACTTCCGCGATTGGTTGCACGCACGAATGTTGAAGGAAGATATCAAAGGCTTCGGTATCCTCATCTGCAACGATCCGAAAAGCCTGTACGTGGACGTTTCCCCCGGCGTTTCCAAGAAGTTCCCCAGTCAGTTCGAACTGCAAGTGCGGGACGCCGTCATCAAAGGAATGAAAGACGGCAAGCCGGACGATGCGTTGAAGGAAGCGTTGAAGCTCATTCAAACGCAATTGGCGAAGGAGAAGCCGTGAACGGTATCCTGATGCTCTGCGACGATCTGGTTTTCTCCAGCAAAGTTGTGGCCACCGGCCGCGCCCACGGGATTGCGGTCGCGGTCGCCCGGAATCCCGCAGCGCTGGTGAAAAAGGCCGACGAGTTCCCCCCGGCTTGCGTGATCCTCGATCTTCACAACCCCACCCTCGTTCTCCCCGAACTTCTCGCGCTGTTGAAAGTATCTTCATCGCCGCGCGTGATCGGCTTCGGTTCGCATGTGAATTTTGAACTTTTGAAAGCGGCCCGCGAAGCCGGGTGCGACGCGGTGATGCCCCGCAGCCAATTCCATAAATTACTCGAAAGCGACCTCCCGAGTTGGGCTTCCCTCTCCCCTTGGGGAGAGGGCAAGCGAACGGAGTGAGCGCGGGTGAGGGGGCTTTGGGAATTATTCCCCCTCAACCCCAACCCCTCTCCCCCGAGGGATGGGGAGCATCCTCATTCGGATTCATTCATGCGTTTCACCAAGATGCACGGCCTAGGCAACGATTACGTCTACTTCGATTGCGTGAACGGCCCGACTCCCACCGATCCGGCCGCACTCGCCAAAAAGGTGAGCGACCGCCACTTCGGCATCGGCTCCGATGGCTTGATTCTCATTGCGAAATCGGAAATTGCCGACGCCCGCATGCGGATGTTCAACGCCGATGGAAGCGAAAGCGAAATGTGCGGCAACGGCCTCCGCTGCGTGGCGAAGTACGTTCACGATCACAACATCGCCAAGAAGCCGAAACTGAACCTCGAGACAGGTCGCGGGGTGCTTTCCGTCGAGTTGGAAATCAAGCACGGCAAGGCCGAACGTGTGCGGGTGAACATGGGCGAGCCAATTTTGGAAGCCGCGAAGATCCCTACGAATCTCGATGGCGATCCGCCCATCAACGCTATGTTTGAAGCCGGGGGCGAACTCTTCTATGGCACTTGCGTTTCGATGGGCAACCCGCACGTCGTGATGTTCGTGGGGAGCGAATACTTCGTGACTTACCCGAGGGACAAAGTCGCCGATTACGGCGTGGCCATCGAACACGCGGTGCAGTTCCCCAAACGGATTAACGCCCACTTCGTGAAGGTGCAATCGCGCAATGAAGTGACCATGCGAACGTGGGAACGGGGCAGCGGGATCACGCTCGCCTGTGGAACCGGGGCGTGTGCCGTGTGCGTGGCCGGGGTACTTATGGGGAATACGGATCGCAAAATTCTCGCGCACCTGCCCGGTGGCGATCTCGAATTGGAATGGTCGGAAGCCGACAATCACGTGTACATGACCGGCCCCGCCACGGAGGTTTACTCCGGCGAATGGCCCGAGTGAACTTCGAAAGTGTCAGCGACTGGATAATCGAATACTATCGTCGCTAACACTTCCGGCTCTGATGGTGAATTATAACCCCCGGAATTGTCGGAACCGATGGCCAAGTCTCCACTCGATATCGCAATCTTCCCCTTCTGGCACTGGCTGACCTACGGTCGGCTCATGCTGGCCGGGTGTTGGATCGTCTGCCTATCGATCGCCTTCGGTCGATTCGTTCGCTCCACGACCGAATTCGGTACGCTGGAACGGCCGCCGCCGAAGTTGTTCCGGAATCCCTTCGCCGATACGCCCCCAGTTTTCGATACACCGGAAACCTTGGCCGAACGCCAACGGATATGGAAGCTCTATGCCAATGCTCCCATCGGGGATGTATTCGCCGAGGCCGAACGCAAGCGGGTTTCCGATTTCTCCGTCCCCGGCAACTGCCCCGAGCAAGGCAACTACGGGCATATGGAAGTCGATTTCGGTGCCCAGTGGATGTTTGGTCGAATGGTCGTTCGCGGGTACGGACAAGAATTGTACAACCGAAACCGCCAACGGCAGGTAATGTATGAATCTTTCCCTATCGAACACGAACAACTCGATCACCAAGTCTACCGGTTCCCCCTCGAGATGCGGCCCGCACGGCTCGCCGCCGAGAACTTGAAATCGGACGCCGAATTGCTGATGGATTGGACGGTCGGCGGGGATAAAAACGATTCGCCGCGTTGGCCGGAACTCGGTCGAGCAGTTGCACTCGGGTTCGCCGGTGGGCTGGATGCGAATCCATTCGTCGTTGTGGCGAACGTGCAGGTGTCGTCCGAGGCGGTGGATGAGAAACTGGTGGAAGACTTACTGAAACCGAGTTGCGGTGGGCCACTGTATCCGCCGGTTCACGCGATGCTGTATGCACCGCTGGCGAGGATCGATGATCCGCGCATCGCGTACCTCGTGTTTCAACTCGTGAGCACTCTCTCCATCTTCGTTTCCGGCTACTCCGTTCGCGTGATGAGCGGCGGCAGAATTTGGACGCCCCTCGCATGCGGCTTGTTGCTGCTCTACCCCGGTTACCAACCGGGGTTAACGCTCGGCCAGAACCACATTATTTCGCTCGCCATTGTGTTGGCCGGGTGGGCGCTCGCCTGCCGGGGGAATCTGTATCTGGGCGGATTCGTGTGGGGTTTCTTGGCGTTCAAGCCGGTGTGGGCCGTGGCCTTCGGCCTCGTACCGCTGATGATGTGGCGGCCGCGTTTCCTCCTCGGCATGGCGAGCAGCGGGCTTGGGCTTTGCCTCGCGACGCTTCCGATCGTCGGCATCCACGGTTGGCAGAACTGGCTCACGAACGGGGGCGAAGCCACGGCCGTGTACAACCGCAACTCCAACTGGATTCACCTGAGCCGCGATCTCTCCGGCATCGTCCGCCGGTTGATGCTCGACCTCACCGGCAAGACGCACGAGTTCCAACGCAACGTGCCGAAGCTATCCCTCACCGGCGGAGAACCGAAGTACTCTTACGCCGATCTCGTGTCGTGGATTCTGCTGTTCGCCATATTCTTCGCAACGGTGATCGTGTATCGAATCTGGGGGCGTCCGCGGAAGTTGATCGGCCTCTCGGCTGGCTTTCTCTTCCTCGGCTGTTACCTTTGTTGCTTCCGTTTCATGTATTACGATGCGCTCCTTTCCTCGATAGGTGTGGCCGCGTTGTTCGCCTACCCGATGTGGTATTTCCGTTCGGATTCGATCGTGCAACCGGGAAGGTTCTCGGCGTTGCAATGGTATCCCGCCGTATTCTTCGCGATGATGATTTTGCCGGCGCTACTGCTTCTCATTGCCGATGCCAACGTCGTGTTAACGTGGGCCGGGTTCGATAACGTACAGACAACGATCCAAGGGGAAATGAAATACGAAGGCTTCGCCGTGTGGGCCGGCATCTTGAACGTTTTGATGATCGCGGGCTATTGGGTGGTCTTCCGCGTAGGCAAGAAATCGCCAGCCGAGGCCCCGGCGACCTCACGAACGGTGGTTGCTAGATGGAATTCGCTGCCGATGACGTTGCTGTTGTTGTTGCTCTTGATGCACACGTACTTGTTGCATTTGCACCCGGAAACCACGGTTACGCTCTTTTCCGGAAGGGAGCACCCGCGTGTATTCACCGCCGCGATGAACTACGATTACGCCAACGATACCTTCCTCATCACCGGATTGTGGATGTGGGCCGGGTGGAAGTTGATTCGCGGTGGCCCACGGCCGGAGGGAGAAACTACGACTTGATCCGCAAGGCGTCGAGGGCGGCGCCGATGTCCGGCGAGCGCATCAACGATTCGCCGACGAGCACCGCGTGGATCCCGGCGT
>JBBQWA010000320.1:0-5056 GCA_038211045.1 Gemmatales bacterium | reverse complement strand
GCGCATCGCCGGCATTCTCGATGCCAAGCGCAAAGTGTTCAACGATCTCATCGCCCAAGCGGACAAACCCACCAGCATCGGCCTCAGCGAAGAAGAAATCTTCGGCCTGTTCGACATCCGAACCAAGAAATCCAAGGCGGCATGAGAGGAGTAAGGTTGAAGCGACCATGACTGAGTAATACTTGACGTCCCTTTCAATCGAACACGACCGTCTTGCGGTCGTACACCAGCACCCGGTGGCCGATGTGCCAGCGGACGGCCCGCGAGAGTACCATCTTCTCCAAATCTCGCCCTTTTTGCAGCAAGTCCTCCAAGCCATCACGGTGAGAAATCCGCATCACATCTTGTTCGATAATCGGGCCTTCGTCCAAATCTTGCGTAGCGTAGTGCGCGGTCGCACCGATCAGTTTCACCCCGCGTTCCAAGGCGCGGTGGTACGGCCGAGCACCGCTGAACGCGGGCAAGAACGAATGGTGAACGTTGATGATCGGGTGCCCAAACTCGGCGATGAACTCCGAGGAAAGCACTTGCATGTAACGGGCCATCACCACGAGATCAACCTGGTACTCCGCGAGGAGAGCGAGTTGATTTCCTTCGGCCTCGGCCTTCGAGGCCCCAGTAATGGGGATGTGGAAGAAGGGCACGCCGTAGAACTCGGCCCAACGCTCGGCTTCCGGGTGGTTGCCGATCACGAGCGGAATCTCGCAGGCGAGTTCGCCACTGTGGTGCCGGTAAAGCAAATCGACGAGGCAATGATCGTACTTGGAAACGAACAATGCCACGCGGTGGGGTTTATCCGAGCGTTCCAATTTCCAACGCATTTGGAAACGCTCGGCAATCGCGGCGAACTCGCGGGTGCATTCGTCGAAACCGAGGGCGAACCCATCGAGATCCCACTCGACGCGCATGAGGAACAGGCCGCGCTCGGCATCTTGATGCTGATCGGCGTGCAGGATGTTGGCGTTGCGGCGGTAGAGGAAATCGCTCACGGCGGCCGCGATCCCGCTGCGATCCGGGCAATCGATAAGGAGGATGCCGGTCTTCGTCATGGTGTTCACTTCTTCGGGGGTGCCGGCCGCAAATACTTGCCCAAATCTTCCTTCTTCAATTCCACCGGTGCGCCGTCCTTCGGCACCGGCACGCCGGCCGTCCAGAGTACCGCGTTGGCGAGGAACTTGCGGTAACCTTCTTCGCCGAAGCTGGCGTTCAAGTGACCGCCGGTAAAGGTGAACGCCTTGCCGCCGGTCGGTCGATCGAACGCCCACGCGACGATGTCGTCGTCCGGGTTTGCGCTCGCCGGCTTCTTCGGGTCGGCGCTGCGGAGGAGCGGGGTCACGCCCTTCATGCCATCGGCGAATTTCAATTTCGTGAGCCAGCCATCGTCGATCTTGAACGCCTTCACACCGTTGAAGATGTCGTGCTTCTCGAACTCGGTGTACTCCTTGACCCAGTGGGCGCGGAGAGAGCCGTTTTCGTAGTTCCCACCGGCGAGGGCACGGGCACGCACGCCGAAGTCTTTGGGGTAGTCGGCGATCTGATGCAGTTGCACGATACCGCAGCCGCCGTCGGCCATCTTCTGAAGTTGGGCGAAGCGGTCATCTTTGAGGAGCGGGTGTTTGGGGCCGCCATCGAGCATCAGCACTACGGCCTTGGCACCTTTGAACGTCTCTTCGTTCTTCGGCCAATCGATGGCGAGAACCGGCGCGACGCCGGGGGTCTGCTTCAACAGGTCGGCGAGCGTGGCCATCGCCGCGATGTAATCGTGTTCGCCGACTTTGTAGAAATTCGATCCGGCGATCAGCACGATCTTCGCGGCTTTCGGATCGGTGGGTTGCACCTCGACCGTCGGTTCGGCGGCCCGCAGCAATGGCATCGAGAGGAATAGGAGCGCGAGGGAAAGGAAGCGCATGGGCGTGGCTCGGAAAGGGAAGAAGCGGTGCGGCTAGGATATGCAATTTGCAACGGATCGATGAAAACGCGATGACAAGAAAAACCGCCGCGCAACTAAATTCCACCGCAGCGTCCCGGTGTGGCGGAAGGGTTTTGCAGGAGATCGGCCGGAGTGCCATCCCCGACCCACCGCCTCCCACCAGGATACTCCCATGTTCCGCACGATTCTTCCCGTTCTCGCCCTCGGTACCGCAACCCTCGGCGATGCCCGCGCCCAATTTCCCGGCTACTACGGGCCACCGCGACCGGTTCCCGTTCCGGTGTACGCCCCTCAGATGCAGCACCACGTTCACCATGCCCCGCCCGTTTATACGATGGACGACTTTCTCAAATGCTTCCGACCGACCGAAGGGCACCACCGCGTATGGATCGTTCACCCATGTACCAATCGGCCGGTGGAAGTCTGCTTCGATCTGCCGTGCGGACGACTGCGGGAAGTGGAAGTGAACCGCCATTCGATCGAGTTCGATTACATTGGCGCCCGCGATGTGCGGATCGTGTTCCGCTCGAATGGTACGGTGGATGTGCGGCAGTAAGCGGCTTGCGTGGAGGCGTAGGGCCGCGTAAAATGCTAACAAGAAGGAGAAGACTTATGCCGACAATCATCGCCGAAGGCCCGATGCGTGCCAGCCTCGAAAGCGCATCCGAAGCTGTGGATATCACCACTCCCGAGGGGCGAACCTTGGGGGTGTTCACACCTGTGAAGTATCGGCGTTCGCCGTATTCGCGGGAGGAAATCGAGCGGAGGCGTGCCGAATTTCGACGAAGCAACGCAGGGCGATCCCTCGATGAAATCGTGAAGGAACTCAACACCCAACACGGTGAGTGATTCCATGAAATTTGAAGTCCTCTGGATGGCAGACGCCGAAGCGGAGTTGGCATCGCTATGGCTTGTTGCTGCAGATCGAAAAGCGTTTACTCAGAGTGCGACACGTTTGGAACGATTGCTTCGCAATTCCCCAGCGACCTCCGGTGAATTGGTATTCGACACCGTCCGCCAGTTGACCGTTTCGCCAATTGCGGTGGAATACGAGGTCTTGGAGGACGATACGCGGGTGGTGGTGTTTTCGGTATGGGACGTGGATACGGGCCCGCCCGAACCCATCTACAACTAATAATCGAGCGTGCCGAATTCGTAGCTCGCGAGTGCCAAGGTTCCCACGGCGAAGGCCCCGCAGGATACCACGGCCCATTCCGGGTGGAAGTTCCCCGCCTTCTGCGCTTCGATCAACTCCGCCGGTTTCGTCGATAGCGTCTCGGCTTGCATCGCATCGAAGAAGATGCCGCTGAGGTCGAGGGGCTTCGGCATGATCCAATATCCCAAATCGAGTAAGAACGACGAACTCGCCGAGATTCCTTCCACGGGCACTCCGCTCATCCGCAGGTGGGTGTAATTCATGGTCCAACACAAGAGCCAGAAAATCAGGGTGCCGAAGGCGCTGGCCACGGTGCTGCGCGTCCAGACGGCGAGGAACGCCGAGACGGAATAGAACACGGCGAAATTGCCAACGAGCAGCGGCACCGCAAGCCAATATGCGGATGTCCAAACGCCGGTGGCGAAGCCGAGCGCGACCCACGTCGCAGCGACGAACAGCGTCGCTTGGAGGGTGACGAACCCGACCACGCCGAGGTACTTGCCGAGCAAGATCGACCAACGCGGCGAGGGCTTGGCCAAAAGTACTGTTACTGATTGCGGTTCGAGGAAAGTCGGAAGGAACCCTGCGGTCCAGAGGAGCGCGAGCAGCACCCCGGCCGTATCGGCGATCCACCCGGCGAGCCACACTTGCAGAAAGCGCACGGTGTCTTCTCGGGGGCGTGCGCTCGGCATCGTCATGGCGCCGAAGCCGAAGGAGATTTCCCCGGTGACGACGCGCACGCCTTCTTCCCGCACTTTCTCGATGCCGATCTTTTCCGCTTCGTTCTTGGGTAGCATCGAAGGGATTTCCCAATCGTGCTGGGCGGGGGCGGGGTCGCCGGTCACGCGGACGCTGGCGCAGAACGCGGCGCATAGTAGCGTGATGCCGAGGGTCACCCAGAAGAGTTTCGTGGAAACCGATTGGCGGAAGGTATCGCGCACCATCCAGCGGACGGTGAGAAGAATCGTGGGGATGTTCATTTTGCCCCCTTCAAATACAGGTCTTTCAAAGCGGCTTCCAATGTGAGTTGGCCGTTGCGGGTCAGTTCGGCCGGCTTGCCGCGGAAGGCGAGTTCGCCCGCCACGATCACGGCGAGTTCGTCGCACAACTCATCCACTTCCGTTAGAACGTGCGAGACGAGGAGCACCGTGCGGCCCGATTGCTTGAACTCGCGGACGACGTCCCGCAGGAGTTGCCGGCCGAGCAAATCGAGGCCTTCCGTCGGTTCATCGAGAATCAGTAAATCGGGTTCGTTCATCAGGGCTTGGGCAAGGCCGAGACGCTGCACCATCCCTTTGCTGAAGCGCGAGATCGGTTCGTTTTTGCGATCCGCGAGGCCGACACGTTCGAGGAGGTTCTCGGCCCGGCGATCGAGGTTTTCCCCCGGCACACCGGAGAGCCCGCCGTAGAACCGTAGTACCTCAGATGCGGAGAGGTAACGCGGGAAGGCGTGGTTCTCGTGCATATAGCCGACGCGGCCGAGCGTGTGGCGTTGGCTCGCCGGTTCGCCGAATCTGCGGACGCCCCCGGCGGTCGGTTGCGAAAGCGAGAGCAACATCTTTACCAGAGTGGTTTTCCCGGCCCGGTTAGGCCCGAGCAAACCGAAGACGCTCCCGATGGGGATGTCCAAGGTCACATCGCTCACCGCGGTGATGCCGTGGCGGTTCAGGAGTCCGCCCCGGTAGGTTTTCTTCACGTGTTCGAACGCGATCGCATTCACCGGATTTCTCCGCGTTGGGATTTCAGGCCGCGTGGGAAAGTTAGGACACGGAACGGAAGCGTGCGCGGAATTTCCCCGGAAATGCCGCACGCCACGGGTTGTGGCCCATGGCGTGCGAGGAGAGTATTTTTCAACCCTCTCCATCACAAGGGGGAGAGGGTGAAACAGCAACTCATTGGATCAACGTCACTTGGATGCCCGATTGCATGATCCGTTGCATAAGGTTCTTCAGGGTGTCGATCCGCGTGGA
>JBBQWA010000319.1:0-5085 GCA_038211045.1 Gemmatales bacterium | reverse complement strand
CCGACCCACGCCGATATTCATCTCGCCCCTTCCGGTTCGCACTCGAGCGATACCGGGAACGCCCCCTACGATTATCAGCAAACTCCCTCCTCGTACGCCAATACGGTTCAACAGGAACCGACGGCGTGTTTGGAGATCGATCTCGACGCCGATCAGAACACCGCGAATCATCTCGGCGCCTGCGAAAACACGCCCGCGCCTGCGGCGAGCATCAAATCGTTCACCCCGCTCTCGATTCCCACCGCCGCGAGCTTCAATCGCAAGGCCTTCGGCTCGGATCTCCGGGGCGTGGTGAATCTCACGCCTACCGGAATGTTCTCGGTGGATATGGCGGCGAACCTCACGGCGACGCTTTCGATGCGGATGGCTCCGCCGCCGGAGAACGGCTCCGAACGCCGCGTGACGACCGCCGCGTGGGTTCTCGTCACGGTATCCGCGATTTTGGTGTGGCTTGCCGGGGTGTTTTACAAGCCGGAGTGGTTCGTGTGCGTGGCCCTCTTGGGGTCGGCGCTGGTGATCTTCGGCTACACTTGGCGGGCCTATCTCGCCGGGCAGAACGGTCGAACGCTGTGGGGTTTGGCCGCGTTGTTCCCGCCGGTGAACGCGATTGTCCAATTGAAATCGAACGAAGAGCACGGGCATCGCCCGCTGCGGTTCGTGCTTGCGGGGTTGGCGGTTCTGGGCTTGTTTGCCATGGGCCAAGATTCCCACACCGTCGCAGCCGCGGCGTTCAAGCATGCCGTGCCGGTATTGCCACCGGTACCACCGACGGGCCTCGCCTCGACAATCCGAGAGTATTCGGAACAACAGAAAGACGAACAACTGCTCCGCTTCGTCCGCGAACTCCCTTACTCGTTGGCCTTCCGCAACGCCGGGGTGGAAGAGAAAGTGGAAGTGAATGAACAACTGTTGAAACTCACGCAATCCCCCCGGCAGGAACTCCGCGAAGTGGCGTACGCCGCACTCGTGGAATGTTCCCCGGACGACGCCCGCAAGGCGATCCTCGGGGCGCTGCGCGGAAGCAACAGCCGCGATCACTCCACCGCCTTGGCCTACGCGGATCGGGTGGCATCGCCGGAAATCGCTACGGCGGTGGTAGAGAAACTCGGGGATGCCAACGTCGGCGACAGCGCGGAACATGCGGTGCGGAAACTCGGCGTGCTCGCCGAATCGCCGCTGCTCGCCCAACTGTGGACGGAACGTGTGGAAGTCTCGATCAAAGTGTGTGCGCTCCTCGGGGATGTGGGCACAGCGAAATCGATGAAGCCGTTGCAGCGGTTGCAAGAAACGGCGGAATCGGAACCGTTGAAACTCGCCGCGAAGGAAGCCGTCAGGAAAGTGAAGCAGCGCCTCCCCGCCGATGCCCCGGAACGGGTTTCGGCAGTGCCGGGGCTCCAACGTGGATCGTCGCTGGCGAAGTTCCGGCCGTGATCCAATTTTCGAACGCTTCGCCCACCATGCTCCGTGCCTTTCCGAGCCGGAAGCGTCAGCGACGATTCTTCGATTGCAGTCGTCGCTGACGTTTCCGGCTCGGATAATCAATTGTCGTCGCAGACGTTTCCGGCTCGGATAATCAATCGTCGTCGCTGACGCTTCCGGCTCGGATAATCAATCGTCGAGCGCTTCGCCCATCACGCTTTCGTTCACGTAGATCGGCACGCGGGCCGTGACCGCAATGGCCACGGCGTCGCTCGGCCGGCAATCGATTTCCACCAGTTCGCCATCCTGCCGCACCCGCAACTTGGCGAAGTACGTGTGCGATTCCAAATCCGAGATCATCACATCTTGAATTTCGCCCCCGAGCATTTCGATCGCGCCCACCACCAAATCGTGGGTGAGCGGTCGCGGCGAAGGCAACCCTTTCACCCGGCGGTCGATACTCGTGGCCTCGAACAACCCGATGACGATGGGCAAGCTGCGTTCGCCGTCCACTTCGCCCAGCACGATGATTTGATCCTCGTTGATCTCGTTGATGATGATGCGTTTGAGTTCGATCTGGATCGGCACGGGTCGGCTCGCGGAGAAGGGGGCTACCCCTTGAACTATAAACCCGTGTACCTCGCGGTTCAAGCATTCGCCGGGCCGTTGGCTTTTTTCTGCCGCGTCGGTAAGATATTCATCGGTCGGCGGGGCGAACATAGTTCCCTTTCCGATGCTCCTTTTATCGAGGGTTTCGGCGTCGTCGCGGCATTGTGTCGCACCGCCTTGCCCCGTTCTCCTGCAAGAATCGCTCGGGGTGGCTTGAAATGATGCTCGACAAAGTCCGGAATATTGGAATCATGGCGCACGTGGACGCCGGCAAGACGACGACGACCGAGCGGATTCTGTACTACAGCGGCACCAAGCACAAAGTCGGGGACGTGGACGACGGCGACACGACCACCGACTTTGACCCCCTCGAACGCCAAAAGGGGATCACGATCAACTCGGCGGCTGTGTCGATCGACTGGCAAGACCACGCCGGCAACGACATCGCCATTAACATCATCGATACCCCCGGCCACGTGGACTTCACCGCCGAAGTGGAACGCAGCTTACGCGTACTCGATGGCGCCGTCGGCGTGTTCTGCGCTAAGGGTGGCGTGGAAGTGCAATCGGAAACCGTGTGGCGGCAGGCCACCAAGTACCGGGTGCCGCGCTTGGCGTATGTAAACAAGCTCGACCGCATGGGCGCCGATTTCTGGAAGTGCGTTGATCAGATGAAGACGAAACTGCACGCCAACCCGGTGGTCGTCACGATACCGGCGGGCCAAGATTCCGCGCTCGAAGGGATCATCGACCTGATCCGCATGAAGCTGATCACGCGGAACATGGACGATCCAACGCACCGCGAGTTCTACTCGAACGACATCCCCGAGAAGTACCTCGCCGAGGCCACCAAGCGCCGCGACGAGATGCTCGACGGCGCGTCGATTGCCTCCGACGAGATCATGGAACTGGTGCTCGAAGGCAAGCCGGTGAGCGAAGCGCAGATTCTGACGGCCCTCCGCAAGGGGACGCTGGAGAATCTGTTCACGCCCGTGCATTGCGGCAGCAGCAAGATGTTCCACGGCGTGCAGCAACTGCTCGATCTCGTGGTCGATTGTTTGCCGAACCCGCTGGAACGGCCCCCGGTTGCGGCGACCAATCCGAAGACGAAGGAAGTCGTATATCGGAAACCGGACGCCTCCGAGCCGATGAGCGCCTTGGCGTTCAAGACCGTGGCCGAAACGAACGGCGACTTGGTTTACATCCGCGTGTATTCGGGCGAGATGAAGCCGGGCGAAACGTACATCAACACCACCACCGGCAAAAAGGAGCGCATCGCCCGCTTCTACCGCATGATGGGCGACAAGCGGATTTCACTCGAGAAAGCTGGCCCCGGCGACATCGTCGCGGCCATGGGTCTCGCCGATACGTTCACCGGCAACACGCTTTCGGAAGCGTCGAACCCGGTGGCGCTCGAAGCGATCCAGTTCCCGAAGCCGGTGATTTCGCAATCGCTGCAGTTCTCGAAGCTGCTCGATGCGGGCAAAGTCGGCGAATCCCTCAACCGTTTGGTGCGGGACGATCCGACTTTGAAAACCCATACCGACGATGAAACCAAGGAAACGATCCTCAGCGGGATGGGCGAACTCCACTTGGAAATCAGCATCGAGAAGCTGAAGCGCGCGGTCGGCATCAAACAGGACGACGTCGAATCGGTGAAACTCGGCCGGCCCCGCGTGGCCTACCGCCAGTGCTTCGCCCGTTCGGTCGATTTCGAGTACAAGTTCCAAAAGCAAACGGGCGGCCGCGGCAAGTTCGCCGTGATCGCGGTGAAGTATTCGCCCCTCACCCCGGATCAGGTGGCGGAAAAGGTGGCGGAGATCGAGGAACTCAACGATCCGAAGATCAAACCGGACCCGAACAACGTGTACTTCGTGAACAGTATTTCGCAAGGGGCAATCGATAAGCAGTACATCCCGAGCGTGGAAGAAGGCCTGCGCGACGCCTCGAAGAAGGGGTACAAGTACCCGTTCCCGTTCGTCGATTTGGAGTTCGACCTGCACTTCGGGAAGATGCACGATGTCGATTCGAGCCAAGATGCGTTCTACCTGTGCGCCCTCGAATCTTTCCGCGAGGCGGAATCGAAGGCCGGGATCCAACTCCTCGAACCGATCATGAAAGTGGTCGTGGTTTCGCCCAAGGATTACCAAGGGCAAATTGCGGGGAATATCAACAGCAAACGGGGCATCATCGAAGAGACGAGCGAAGAAAAGGGCGTGGCCCAACTGATGGCGAAGATCCCGCTGGCGAACCTCGTCGGCTACACGAGCGACCTCCGTTCCGCGACGAAGGGCCAAGCGAGTTTCAGCATGGAATTCAGCCACTACGCCCCGGTGGCGGTCGAACTCGCGGACTTGCCGAAGTTCGACAAGAAGTAACTCCATTGGGTGTGTTCACGATATCCAAACTCGAACCCCGGATCGCACCCGCGCTCCGGGGTTCGTTGTTTCTCGGGCCGCGATTACTATTTTCAAGATAGGCTATTTGCATTCACAAGTTGAGACACTCCCATGGCCGCGCCGACGCTCGCCGAACTCGCCCGCATGTTCGATCACTCGATCCTCCAACCGGCATTCACCGAAAAGGACATGATCGAAGGTTGCCTGCTGGCCCGCGAGTACCAAGTCGCGTCCGTGTGCATCAAGCCCTACGGCGTCAAGCTCGCCGCGAAGTTGCTCGCCGGTTCGACCGTGCAAGCCAGTACTGTCATCGGCTTCCCCCACGGCGGCCACCTCACCGATGTGAAGGTGTACGAAAGCGAAAAGGCCATGGACGACGGCGCCACCGAACTTGACATGGTCGTGAACATCGGCCAAGTTCTCGGCGGCGAATGGAACTACGTCGCCCACGATATCGAAGCCGTGGTGACCGCGGCCCACCGCCGCGGATGCAAGGTAAAGGTGATCTTCGAGAACGCCTTGCTCAAGGACGAACACAAGATCGAACTCTGCAAGATCTGCGGCGATGTGCGGGCCGACTGGGTGAAGACTAGCACCGGCTACGCCGAGAGCGGAGCGACCATCGAAGACTTGATACTGATGCGGCAGCACAGCCCAT
>JBBQWA010000318.1:0-5098 GCA_038211045.1 Gemmatales bacterium | reverse complement strand
CGAAGGCGAGTATGCCCCGGTCGGCGGCAAGCTCTACCCCGGTACCGATAAGGAAGTGGCGATCCAGAACGCCGTATTCACCCGTGGCGGCTGCGAACGCATCCTCCGGGCCGCGTTCGAAGCGGCCCGCAAGCGCCCCCGCAAGAAGCTCACCAGCATCACCAAATCGAACGCGCTGATCCACGGCCTCACGCTTTGGGACACCGCCTTTGAAGCCGTACGCAAGGAATTCCCAGACGTACAATCCGGTTCGCTGCTCGTCGATGCCGCGGCGATGGATTTCGTTCGCAAGCCCGAAACCTTCGACGTCGTCGTAGCCAGCAATCTATTCGGCGACATCCTCACCGATCTCGGCGCCGCAGTGACCGGTAGCATCGGCCTCGCCAGCAGTGCGAACATCAACCCGACGAAGAAGTTTCCCAGCATGTTCGAACCGGTCCACGGCAGTGCGCCGGACATCGCTGGGAAGGGCATCGCCAACCCGATGGCCGCCATTCTCTCGGGGGCGTTGATGCTCGATCATTTGGGCTTAGCTAAGAGCGCAGACGCCGTGCGCAGCGCCGTGGCGAAAGTCTTGGCCGAAGGAAAGATCCAAACGCCCGACCTCGGCGGCAAGTCCACGACCTCGCAAATGGGCGATGCCGTACTGAATGCGGTATGATGGAGATTGGCAGGATCGAATGCGTTGCCCGCTGGTACAATCATATCATCGGTCTATGAATGGGGATTTCTATGAATGAACCTTCGCTGGAAGAATTGGCCAATCGTCTCGCGAACCTCGAAAGCAAGGTTGCGGAGATGACTTCACGCAGTTCCAAAAAAGACTGGCGGCGGACGGTCGGCATGTTTGAGGGCAGCGAATTCATGAAACAAGTCGATGAAGATATCCTGGAATCCCGTGAAGCCGAGCGTATCGCAGCCCGAGCGGGAATTGAGCAATGATTCTCCTCGACACCGACCATCTGAGCGTGCTGCGTTTTCATGCCGGCGAGCGCCGTGGTCGTTTAGTGAAACGAATGGAAGCTGCAGGTTCGGAAATTATCGGCAACTCGATTGTCAATGTTTGGGAGCAGATGAAGGGGTGGCTCGCCAACATCAACAAAGAGAAACTGACCGTCCGCCAAGTGCCTGCATTCCATGAGCTGGGCCGACTGATCGAATTCTACTCCGACTACCACATCGCGTCATTCAGTCTCGCGGCAGCGAATTTGTTCGACGAGTGGCGGACGGCGAAAATTCGAATTGCGACATCCGATCTCAAAATCGCATCCGTTGCCGTTAATGAGAACGCTTTGCTTCTGACTGCAAATCGGCAGGATTACAGCAAGATTCCTGGACTCCGCTTTGAAAACTGGCTCGATTAATTTCATGAACCCTACGCTCGAATACTTCCTGGCTACGAAACCGGCGTATCCGTGGTCGGTGTATCCGATCGGGTTGCCGGGGCTGGCCCTCGTGGCGATCCTGCTGGCCGCACTCACCATCGCCACCTATTCCGGTCGGGCCGCCCGCGGCAAAATCCTGATCGTGATCGCTCTCCGACTGCTCGCCCTGGCTGTGGTGCTGCTCACGGCCCTGCGCCCCAGCCTCGGCGTGCAGGAAGATCCGAAAGTCCCTTCGACCCTGCTCATCGGCATCGACCTCAGCGAAAGCATGGGCGTGAAAGACGAACTCGGCAACCAAGCCCGGCTCGACGCGGTCAAACGGATGCTCGACAAAGCGTCCGGAACCATCGAAGACTTGAAATCCGAACAGAATGTCAACGTCGTTTTCTACGGCTTCGGTTCCCCGGATTTCCGCGAAGCCGATGCCAGCTACGATGCCCAATCCCTTCCCGCCATCAAGAAATCGGATTACGGCGTCTATCTCCAACGCACGCTGGAACGTTGGCAAGGCACCCGTTTCGTTCGCGGCCACCTCCTCATCGGCGATGGCGCCGATAACGGGGCCACGACTTCCGCGATCTCCGAAGCCGGGAAGTGGCGTTCAACCTCACCGATCAACACCTTCCTCTGCGGTACGCAAACACCCCCGGGTGCCGCGCGTGATGTCGGCTTCACGGATGTCTCGTTGGAACCAGATCCCGTGGCGGTGAAGAACGAAGTGACGTTGCGAGCCCGCGTGTTCGCTTACGGCTTCGCCGGGGTGACGGTTCCCATGAAGGTGCAGTACGACCTCGGCGACGGCTCGGGCTTCAAGGACGTGACCATCGAGAACGTGAAGCTGGCGAAGGAAAAGGACAACGCCATCGAGATCAAACTCCGGGCGCCCGATAAACTCCCCGAAGGCGGAGACAAGAAACCCCGCAAGCAGATCAAGGTGCGGGCCGAAATCCCAATGGCCAGCGTGCCCGGCGACATCGCCCCGGCCAACAACGTGGTCGAAACCTACCTGAACCTCACGAAAGAAGGCCTTCGCGTTCTCATCGTTGACCGCTACCGCTACGAGTACTCGCTGTTGCTCGACGCCCTCGCTGCCGATCCCCGCATCGACGTTCGCAAAGTCGATTTACAAACCGACGAAGGTGGCCCCGGCCTCCGCGAAGCCTTCGACTTCGACGACAAAGCGTACGACGTTCTTATCCTCGGCAATATCTCCGCCCGCCAGCTCACCGCCATCGATCCCGCACTGCCGCAACGCATCGCCGAGCGGGTGTTGAAGCACGGCATGGGCCTCGCCATGATCGGCGGGCACGCCACGTTCTCCGGCACAACCGGCGACGCAAACGCCACGGGTTGGCGGGGCGTGAAGCCAATCGAAGACATCCTCCCCGTGTTCCTAGGCGATGGCCCGGTCAATGTCGATCCGACACTCTTCAAAGGGGATAAATCGCGGTTCCAAGTGGTGCTGAATCCGCGCTTCACCGATTTCTTCGTCACCAAACTCGGCAACACCCCGGCGGAATCGCTCGCGGCGTGGGCGAAGTTGAACGACCGCACCAGTCGATCCCGTTTCACCGGCTTGAGCAACCTCGGCACGCCACGGCCCACGGCCGATGTGTATGCCTGGGCCAGCGATGCCAAGGAACTCGTGGATGCGACGAAGAACCCCGATGGCAAAGGCCTCGCCCCACTGCTCGTCGGGCACAACATCGGCGAACGAAACAAAGGCCGGGTGCTTGCCTTCGGTGCCCAAGACACTATGCTCTGGCAACGGTTGGGACAACCCGCAGCCAACGACGGCAAACAAATTCACTCCCGATTCTGGCGGCAATTGGTGCTTTGGCTCGCCCACCAAGAGGAAGACGAAGGGGCCGCATTCGCTCGACCCGACTTCCCCCGGCTGCCCGTCGGTGCGAAACAAGGAATCGCCGTGGGCTTACGCGGGAAGAACGGCGCCGTCGTGATCGATCCGAAATTCGAGGTGAAGGTGTTCGCCCCCGGCGATGCCACCGGTATGCCACGACCGGTGATCGCAGATTCCAACGGCGGTTCGAAGGTGAACTACGACATCCGCACTCCCGGTGAATACACCGTGATCGTGAAAGCGACCGGCAAGACCGCGATGGGTGAAGACGTAACCGGCGAAGCCACCGCGAAGTTCCTCGCCTACCCCGAAACCTCCGATGAATTGTTACGAACTGCCGCCGACCCGGACTTCATGCAGAAGCTCGCGGCCGCCGGGGGCGGCAAAGCGATGCGTTTGGAGGAACTCCCCGATTTCCTCAAAGAAATCCAAGGCTCGAAGCTCGAGAACGTGAAGCCGAAGCCGAGGTATTACCCGAACTGGAACCGCAACGAATCGAAGGGCTTCCTCCCCGCGTGGCTCGTGCTGTTCGTGCTGTTGCTGGGCTTGGAGTGGGGTCTCAGAAGGTTTTGGGGGATGGTTTAACAAAGCCCACCCGTTGCAACGGGGGGGCTTGCATCAAATCGTCAACTTCCGATCCCTCGCAACAATATTCCAACTCCCCGTGATCCTGCCATCCACTGCGATCAACGCTTCCTTGTGCAGGGCCACGGTCGGGCAGATGTGCGAAGGAATCGCGTACACGACATCGCCCGGTTGGTAACGATCCGCGAATTCCGTTTCCACGATGTAATGCTCTTCATTATGACCGACGGGCGTATGCGGTGGGAAGTGGAGGAGCGTCACGCGCTTGCCGGCAGGCGGATCGCTGGCCACGGCTTTCGTTCCCAAATCCAAGGTGATGCGGTTGGCGGTGGGTTTGCTCACCACACGGGTGACGAGCACGGCCCCCGGCGTGAGGCCGCGGAGGTCGGCGAACTTGGCACCGTAGCCGGAATCGTATAGGGTGAACGTCCCCGGCGAGCACTCGAGGCCGGGAATGTCGGTGAAGCTCGAATAGATCGGGAACGAGGGCGTTCCCCCGCAGACCATCCGCGGCACCGTCAGGCCGTCGCGTTCCAATTGTTTCCGCACTTCCAGCACGGGTTGAATCTGCTTCCGCACAGCCGCTTCGCGGTCGTCGTGGCTTTCCATGCTGTTGTGGCCGTCGTACACGTGGAAGCCACCGGGCCGCAACGCCGGGGACTTCGCAATCTGCGAATACAACCCCGGCAACTCCGCGAGCGAAATCCCGGTGCGATCTTGGCCGACGTTCACATCCGCGAATACCTCGGCAGTTTGTTTCGCTAGTGTCAATGCTTCATTCAACGCGGCTACCGAGGCCGGATGATCGACAATGGCCGAGAACTTCGTTCCGGGGTACTTTTGAATGAGCGCGGAGAATCGGCGGACGTTCGGCCCGACCAACGGATAGGCGATCAGCACATCCGGGGCACCGGCCATCGCCAGCATCTCGGCTTCCGCGATCGTGGCGCATTTGTGCTTGGTAATGCCCGCAGCGAGTTGAAGCTTCACAATCTCGGGGCATTTGTGCGTCTTCACGTGCGGTCGCAAACGTTCCGGCCCCCCGGCCATGCGAACCACTTCCGCGATGTTCTTTTCGATGATGGCGGGGAAGAAAACGAGCGCGGGTGTGAACACCTCGGCTTCGTCGAGCAATTTGTAAGGGTGGGTCATGGGAGTATTCCGGAAAGCGGGGGGACATAGTCCCCCTGCGTTGGCTCAGCAGGGGGACGATGTCCCACCCGCTTTTGGATTCAACTTATTCCACTGGAAGGATCTTCCCCTTCAC
>JBBQWA010000317.1:0-5135 GCA_038211045.1 Gemmatales bacterium | reverse complement strand
GCTGAAGCCGCACCTCACCAAGGGCAAGGCCCTTTACTTCAGCCACGGTTTCAGCATCGTCTACCACGATCAAACCGGCGTGGTGCCGCCCGAGGATATCGACGTGATCCTCTGCGCCCCGAAAGGCTCGGGCACCACGGTTCGCCGCTTGTTCCTCGAAGGCCGCGGCATCAACAGCAGCTTCGCCATCCACCAAGATTTCACCGGCAAGGCCCGCGACCGTTGCCTCGCCCTCGGCGTCGCCATCGGCTCGGGTTACTTGTTCGAAACCACCTTCCAAAAAGAAGTGTACAGCGATCTCACCGGCGAACGCGGCGTGCTCATGGGCGCCATCTACGGCCTGTGGATGGCCCAGTACGAAGTGCTGCGAGCCAACGGCCACAGCCCGAGCGAAGCCTTCAACGAAACCGTCGAAGAAGCGACGCAGAGCCTCTATCCGCTGATCGCGGAAAAGGGCATGGATTGGATGTACGCCAACTGCAGCACCACCGCCCAGCGCGGTGCACTCGATTGGTTCAAACCCTTCCGCGACGCCAGCAAGCCGGTGTTCGAGAAGCTTTACGAATCGGTGAAGAGCGGCCACGAAACCAAGGTGACCCTCGAAGCCAACAGCAAGCCGGACTACCGCGAATCGCTCGAAAAGGAACTCAAGGAAATCTCGGAGAGCGAGATGTGGAAGGCGGGCGCATGGGTGCGTTCGCTGCGCCCGGAACGCATCGGCGAAGGCTCATAGTTCGCAACCGATTTCATGCAGTCTTCAACGTTGGTTCGTACGGGCGAGCCAACGTGTGTTTAATAAACCAGATTCGGATGCGTTGTGCCAAGATTCGATTGAGTCAATGCATATATTATCATAAGATTTAGCGTTCGATAGTCATATCGTTCGCCGAATCGAACGATTTCAGAATTTCCCCCCTTCGACATCGCGGTTTTCCCGATTCCGGCACCCCGCGTCAAAAAAGCTGAAAATTTCCAGAGAACCCGACACCCGCCCGTAAGTCTCATCCCCGGCAACCCGTTCTGGCACCCGATGCGAGCGCAAAACCGCTTTCGCTCACTCTGCGGCTCCCGTCCAAGCTTGACAGTCTCAACCCCTCGCCTCTAAGATTCCGATATATCACTGCGACTGACCTTCCTGCACCGCTTCCCAGCCCCGCAGTGACATCCTTTTTCCGGTCGCGTGGTTTCACCAGTTCAACTGTTTTGCGATTTGGCCGAAGTCCACCTGGCGGAATTTCCGACAGGACGCCCTCGGCTCCCTCGGTGGAGGCTGTGCTATGTCGTCCGCTGTCTTCTCCGAGTTCTCCCGTTGCTGGCTCCCCCATGCCACGCAGAGCGGTGTTGAACGCATCCTGCATTTGCTCGAGCAAGGCAGCCCCATGTTGATCCACGGGACCTTTGCCAAATCGTGTGCCTTGGGTTGCCTCGCCACCCACATGGCTTGGCATCACCCCGAAACGAGCCACCTTCAAGAGGAAGCGGGAATCCGCTGGCTCACCCGTGTGGCAAAACTCAACCCCGCCACGTCGAGCGTAATCCTCGCTTGGGATCGCGGCGGCATGGCCGATTGGGAACTCCGCACCCAACTCATCCGGGCCTGCCGGGAAGAACTCGAAGCCCGCGAAAACGATTGCCGAGATCAAATCGATGAAGAGGAAGAAGCCTCGGCGGAACTCTGCTGGAGTTGAATCATGATTCCGCGTACCCTCGAACCCGAGGTGATGGAAAGCGAAGCCGACGCCCGCGACTACGATTCGATGGATCACTCGGCCGTGAACAAAAAGTTCGTGGCCGATTTTCTTGCGCGGTGCCCGCAGTCGGAGGGAACCATTCTCGATGTGGGCACCGGTACGGCACAAATCCCCATCGAACTCTGCCGGCAATCTCACACTGCATCCGTCGTTGCCATCGATCTCTCCGACGAGATGTTGAAGATTGGGCGTCATAATGCGGCCGTGGCCGGGTTCGCCGAGCGAATCTGTTTGGAACGGATGAACGCCTCGGCGATGAGTTACTCCGGTGGAACCTTCGCGGCAGTCATCTCGAATAGCATCATTCACCACATCCCGAAGCCGGCCGCGTGTTTCGCCGAGATAGTTCGGGTCGCTCGCACGGGTGCTACGGTGTTCGTGCGAGATCTGATGCGACCCGACTCCGGTGAAGACGTTGATCGGCTGGTCGATCTCCACGCCGCCGGGGCGAACGCCCACCAACGGCAACTCTTCCGCGATTCCTTGCATGCGGCGCTCACCCTTTCCGCGGTGCGCGAAACCGTATCTGCCCTCGGCTTCGCCGCGAGTACCGTACAAGCGACCAGCGACCGCCATTGGACATGGTTCGCCACCGCGTAGAACATCCGCATGGCCTTCGCTTCTTCCATACTTCCGCGAATCGAATCCCTCGGCGAGTGGGCGTACTTTCTCTATCGCGGTGCGACCGCGATTCCGCAAGCCCTCATTCGCCCGCAACTCTGGCTCCGCCCTTTCTACGGCACCCTGATGGGGAGTGCTCCACTGGGTGCGGTGGCCGGGATTGCGCTCGGGGCCGTGATCTGGCTGCACACGCGGGATGTTCTCGCCCGCACCGGCAGCGGCGCCGTGGAATACCTACCGACCTTCCTCGGTGCGGCGGTGCTGCTGGAACTCGCACCGATTGCCACGGGGTTGATCCTCGCGGCGCGAACCGGGGCGAGCCTCGGGGCCGAACTCGCTTCGATGCGGTTGGGCGAACAAGTCGATGCGCTCGAACTCTTGGGCGTTTCTCCCATGAAGCGATTGGCGGCCCCGCGCATCCTCGCTTGCATCCTCGCGGCGCCACTATTGAACGTTCTGATCGCGGTGCTGGCTTTGGGGAGCGGTTTCTTCGCCGAGACGATTTCGGGATCCACGAACGCCTTGAAGTACGAAGCCGCCGTGCTCCGCGAGTTGCGCTTCGCGGAAGTTCTTCCCGCCGGGCTGAAAACGCTGGTGTTCGGCCTCCTCATCGGCGGCACCGGTTGCTTCGTGGGCCTGCGAGCCCACGGCGGTTCCGAAGGCGTGGGGCGGGCCGCCACGCAAAGCGTGGTGTATTGCACATTGCTCGTGTTGATCGCGGACGTGTTCTTGGTGGGGCTGATTCAAGCGGCGATGCGATGAATTTTGCTCTCACTCCAACGCTTCGACGTATTCAGACGAATACGCGAACTTCGTTCCTTCCCCCTGATGGTTCTCCACCGATTGGGTGATGGCCAGCTTCGCCCCGCGATACGTTCCCGTTTTCATTTGAACGAAGACATCCCCCGTCCACAAGAGCGGCGCGACACCTGGCAAAAGCGATTTCTCCGCGAGCGGTTTCTTCAATGCCGTCGCCACGCCGATCACGGCCACGCCATCCTTTTCGCCCCGGTAGGTGGAAATCTGCACGACGTCGAACATTTCCCCGGTGCCGAGGGGCGGCGGCAACTTCAATACGAACGGGCGTTCCCACGTTCCATTCACCGCCACGGCATCCTTGGGGAAACCGATTTTGAACGGAAGCTCGGCCGCGAGGCGGTCGGCCGCACCGGGCAAATCCGATTTCACATCGCTCACCTGGCCCAGGGGATCGAGCTTGAGCGAGAGGATGGGCGTGTTTAAGAACGTCATCGCTTTGGCATCGGCGGGCACGGAAGAATCGAGCGAGTTCGCCACCGGTTTGTCGGTGCCCACGGTTTGTGTGGTGTCCTGTTTCATGGCCGTCATCATCATTTCCAGCGTGGCCGTGCCGTTCGGCTCCACCGCTTTCACGCTCCATTTCTTGGTGATGCTCAACTTGGTGGAAGTGGCAATGCCTATGAGTTTCTTCGTATTTTCGTCGATGGTCACTTCGTTCACGGTCGTCGTTTGAACGATGCGATATGTGAACGATTGACCTTTGGCGAACGCGAATCGGAATCGCACCGGTTCCTCGGTTCGACCGGTGGGAACAGACACTCCGAACAACAACACGAACATTGCAATTCTTAACATCGGGCACCTCGGTGCAGCGTTGGAACATGGCCGCGGATCACACGCAGATGAAGCCCGATCAGAATGTCACCTTGCAATTACCCGGAAATTCTCATGCGTATTTGATCGGCGATTCATCTGCGTTATCTGCGGCGGAATTCCGGAAGAACGAAAAGGAATGTAACCCGCCCCCGCATTCGGGAACAGCCGAATCGGATTCCATGCCCCGGCACCAACGGATTTCCTATCTTCCCGTTGAACCTGCATTCGCTTCTCCCGGAGTATTCCCATGCGTGCCAGCCCTTGGATCGCCGTCGGCGGTTTGACCTTCGCCCTGTTGGCCCTGCCGCTGTTGGCCCAGAACCCGGCGGCGGTTCCCGTCGCGGAGAAGCCCACCGCGAAACTGCCGATCACCCGCGTGACACTATTCAACGCCGGGATTGGCTATTTTCAGCGCGAAGGCATGATCGATGGCGATACCCGCGTCGATTTGAAAGTGAACGAAGAAGATGTGAACGATCTGATTCTCACGCTACTGGCCAACGATCCGACGGGGAAATCGCTGGCCGTGACGTACGACAACAAGGCCCCGGCCGAGATTACCCTGAAGGCCTTCAGTATCGATCTCACCGAGAACCCCGGCCTCGGCAACCTGTTGCACCAAGTTCGCGGCGAAAAGGTGGACATTACCGACCAGAACGGAAGCCAACTCGCCGGGCAGATCGTAAGCGTGGAAACGCCTTCCGCCATCGCGGTTGCGGCAGCAACTCCAGCAGCCCCGCCTATCGAGAACGTGAGTATCCTCACCGAAGATGGCCTGCAATCGCTGCCGCTGAGCCGCATCAAGAAGGTGAAGTTCGCCAAAGCCGAGTTGCAAGCCGAGTTCCGCAAGGCCCTCGAAGCATTGGCCGCGGCTCGCGGGGCGAGCACGAAATCGGTCGGTGTCACGTTCAACGGGCAAGGGCAACGCAAGGTGAGCGTCGGTTACATTGCGGATGCCCCGCTCTGGAAGCCGACCTATCGCCTTATACTTGATAACGGCAAACCGACGATTCAAGGATTTGCCGCAATCGAGAACACCACCGATGAAGATTGGGAGAACGTGAAAGTGAAGCTCGTGAGCGGCCGCCCCGTCACGTTCAAAATGGATTTGTACGATCCGTTGTACGT
>JBBQWA010000316.1:0-5148 GCA_038211045.1 Gemmatales bacterium | reverse complement strand
ACCATCGAATAGTCAACCCTACGCAAACATCGCTGCGATCGGCTTGCCGCCATCGGTGATGGGCACGGGGCGGGATTGATCCATCAGTTCCTTACTCGGATCGATGCCCATGGTGCAGTGAACCGTGGCGTGGAAGTCGGGGATCGAGACGCCCTTCTCCACGATGGTCTTGCCGAGGTCGTCGGTGGTGCCGTAGGCTCCGGTGTGCTTCAAGCCGCCGCCGGCGAGGACGAGCGAGAATGCGGTGCCTTGGTGGCCGCGGCCACCTTTCCCATCGAATTCGGGTGGCCGGCCGAACTCGGTGCCGATGACGATCAGCGTCTTGTCGAGGAGTTTCTTCTCGTTCAAATCTTTGATGAGGCCGCTCATGGCGGTATCGAGTTCTCGGATCAGCAGGTGCTGGTTGTCGATCCCCTCGTTATGGACATCCCAGCCGGTGCCGTTGAGGAAGTTCAAATTGTGCGAGACTTCGATGAATCGCACGCCCGCCTGAACGAGCTTGCGGGCGACGAGGCAGCGTTGGCCGAACTCGCCGCCGTAGCTTTCGCGCAGCGAAGCGGGTTCGGATTTCAGATCGAAGTGCCGCATGAACTTCGGCCCGGCCAGCCGCAACGCCGCCGCTTGCGTTTCTTCGTATTCGGCCAACGGCGAACCGCTCGAACCGGGAGCGGCCACCACTTCCAACAGTTTCTGGCGTTCCGCGGCGCGTTTGTCATCGACGTGGCTCGGCCGAGTGAACCCGGCCGGCCCGGTGTTGGTATCCACGAGGTACACGAACCCGGCCTTGGAACCGAGGAAGCCCGGCCCCCGGCTCACGTTAGGATAGCCGATGAGCATGTATGCCGGTACCGCCGGATCGACGGCCCTTCGTTCGTGGGCCACGATGCTGCCGATGCTCGGGTACGTGACGTTGCCGGAGATCATCCGTCCGGTGTGAACGATGTTCGTGGCGAAGGCGTGTTCGTCGATCACCTTGTGGTTCACCGTGCGCACGGCGGTGATGTGATCGGTGAGCTTCGCCATTCGCGGCAGGTGTTCGCAGAACTTCACCCCCGGTGTGGCCGTGGGAATGGAATCGTAGAGCGAGCCGGGCTTCTTGTTCGGCCCTTTGTTCGGCGCCTTGGCCTTGGGGTCGAAGGTATCGAGGTGTCCCATGCCGCCGCCGAGCCAAACGAAGATGCAATGCTCGGCCTGGCCTTTGGGCATCTTGGCGGGTGCAGCCTTGGCGAACGCGGGCATCGCGGCGAGTGCGGCAGACGCAGAAAGGAAATTGCGACGGTTCATGGGCGTTACAAGATGCGTGGGGAGGGTGGAAAGTGTATTCTGCACGCGAAGATGCCGCGGATCAATGGCGAAATTCGTGGTTACGCCAAGCGGAAGTGCGACGTATATTGTGAAGTGGGCTTGTTCCACCTCCGGAGTGCGATGGGAACCATATCTTGGCCAGGGCGGCCAACGCAGCCCATTTGCCGATTCGCGATCAATAACCGTTGCCAGATGTGATTCAATTTCCGATCGATTCACCGCTCGATACCATTTGGGGCACCCGACGATGGGATCGAATCAACCGCTTTCGGCTCGATCAATCGTGGAGGGAAGGAAACGAACGTTATTCCGCTCGCTTTTTCCTGTTCCTTCAAATCGAGGTAAATCGCGTGAAGGTCGTAGTTGAACCCGGCGGCATGTTCGTCGCGGATGCGCCGCACTTCATCGACAATGGGGTCGTTCATGTCAAAATTCCCATGAGTTCTTCCAAAACTCGCAAGCGTGGATTCGATCAATGTCCGCATCGAAGCGTTCGCCAGATGTCGGTAATTCCATGTCGGTAAGAATGGTACTCCGTTGGTGCCTGTGTGGGAATTGTACTTCTGAGCAGCAGGGCTGGCTCGGGTGAATGTGAACGGGTATGATTCGAGAACCAGAGAGGAACCGTGATGAACTGGCGAGAACGAATCAGTACGAAGCCCGATGTATGCCATGGAAGCGTTTGTATCGCAGGAACGAGAGTGATGGTTTCCGTGATCTTGGACAACTTGGCGTCGGGCCTTCCGAGCGAAGCCATTCTGCGGAGTTATCCCACACTTCGTTCGGAAGACATTCAAGCCTCCTTGGCATACGCCGCCGATCTGGCTCGCGGTAGGATCGTGAACCTTCCGGAGGCGGGATGAAGTTCAAGACCGACGAAAACCTGCCGGCCGAAGTCGCCGCATTGCTCGTGCGGGCCGGACACGATGCCATGCGGATCGATGAACAAGAGATGTCGGGTGCGACGGACTCGGGCGCTGCCGCGATTTGTCAATCCGAAGCTCGGGCCATCGTCACATTCGATTTGGACTTTTCCGACGTCCGCAGATACCCGCCCGATCAATACGCGGGCATCATCGTCTTTCGTCCCGCCGTGCAAACCGTTCCTGCAGTCGTTCGCATGATTACGCGAATCATTCCGCTATTAGAAACGGAGCCTCTCACGGGCAAGCTTTGGATCGTGGACGACAGCCGAGTTCGCATTCGGGACGGAATGGAATCGCAGATCACTCCTTAATCAATTCCAACCGCAACAGGTTGAGTGCCATCTTCGCGGTGCGGCTCTGCACTTCACTGCGGTGGCCGCAATCCACGGCGATCTTCCTGCCGGGGAGGATGCGGGCCGCCACGGGCGATTCTTCCCACACTCGCCGGGCTTCGCGGTACACGTCTTCAACGGAGGGTTGCAGGGCGGTCTGGCGGACGGGCAGATGTCGGGGGGGGGTCACGTTTGTTTGAATGGTAGGATGTTGGTAATGAACGCGAAGTTACGCAGCGGATTGACGCGGCGGCAATTCATCGGTGGAAGGGGTGGGTTCGATGAGCTTACCCGGCATATCCGGTGCGGAGATGAATACCCGGCCGTTCCGCCGGCTCTCTTCCTCTCGACCTTTAACGTCGCGAAAGATCGCTGCAAGATCGTAGTTGAACTTGGCGGCTTGTTCGTCGCGGTATCGGCGTATTTCATCAAGGATCGGATCACTCATGATTTCGGCTCCATCAATTCCTCGGGCGTGCATATCACCGGAAGGATCCAGCCTTGCTCTGAGCAGATTCTTGCCAAGCGTGTCCGAATGGCGGCATTGGCGATGTGCCGACAATTCCAAGTGAGTGCAAATGTCGAAATCGCCCCGCCGAGTATCCCACCACGTTCGAGTAAGTTCTTGTTTGGCGGCGCGAATGTGCTCCTCGCTCGGCCAAGCGGTGAGGTAGCTCGGGATGGTCGTTTCGATGTAAACACGCGGTTTCGTCACAAGCATTCCCCCTTCATCAATTCCAACCGCAACAGGTTGAGTGCCATCTTCGCAGTGCGACTCTGAACCTCGCTGCGGTTGCCGGGCCAACTGTACGGTAGCACGATTGTCTTCTTCGGCCCGGCCACGGCCACGAACACCTTGCCCACGAATTCGCCGGTCGGCCCGGCGTAGCCGGTGGTGGCGATGCCGTAATCGCTGCCGAACTTCGCCCGTACTCCCTCGGCCATCGCTCGGGCGACTTCCTCACTCACGGCGGTGTACTGTTCAATCGTGGAAGCGGGCACGCCGAGTTCCCTCACCTTCACCGCATTCGTGTACGCCACGACGCCGCCGAGGAGGTGGGCGCTCGCCCCCGGCACTTGGGCCAGCTTGTTTGCCACCAGCCCGGCGGTGAGGCTCTCCGCCGTGGACACCGTCGCACCCTTCGTTTTCAGCATCGCCATAACGGCGTCGTGCAACTCTTCCGCATCGGTACCGTACACCATTGTTCCAAGGAGCGAACGAATCTTCGCTTCCACCGGGGCGATCATCGCTCGGGCCGCGGCGTTCGATTCCGCCTTCGCCAAGATGCGCAAAGCAATCACCGCATCGCTGGCGGTAATGCCGACTTCGGGTACGGCCCCGCGTTTCGTCACATCGCCGAGCATTTCCTCGACTTGGCTTTCCCCGGCGCCGAAGGTGTTGATCTTGCGTTCGAGGAAGACGCCGCCGCCCCCGAAGCACGCGAGCCGGGGTTGCACCTGTTCCTCGAACATTTTGAACATTTCCCTGGGCACGCCGGGCATCGCCGCCACGATCTTTTCGCCGAAGGCCATCCAGATGCCGGGGGCCGTGCCCACTAAGTTCGAGATCGGTTCGGCGCCGATGGGAAACTGCGCTTGTACGCGGTTGCGTTCCGGCATCACCCGGCCGCGTTTGCGGAACATCTGTTGGATCTTTTCCACCGATTCCGGATCTTCGATGAGCTTCACCCCGGCCACCGCAGCCAACACTTCGCGGGTGAGGTCGTCGAGTGTCGGCCCGAGTCCGCCGGTACTCAACACCAGGTCGGCGCGATCCAAGGCGATTCGGAAGGCGTCGACGTTATCTTGGAAGTCGTCCGCGATGGTGGTGTGGAAGCCGACGACGATGCCCTCCACGGCGAGCCGCCGGGAAAGCCATTGTGCATTGGAATCGAGGTTCTGCCCGGAGGTGATCTCCGAGCCGATGGAAATGATTTCGGCTTTCATGGATTAGACGTTCTCGGTGGCGCGACTGGAAGGGATGCCGAGGATATTGTAACTCGAGCTGCGAGCGCGATGAGTTTATCCCCGAGTGGCCGTACACAGTTCATACCTTCGCCTGAACGAAGCTGCCGAACTTCGCAGGGACGCCGGGGGAGAAGTGCGCGAGTTCCGGCGCAGCCGAGAACCCCAAGTCGAACTCGTCACCGAGGCGGTTGCATTCCAGCTTCGCATCGACGGATTGCGTTCGCCAACGCGGGTGCTGCACATCCGCATGAAGTAACTCCCCGCTGCGATCCGCCGCGTACAAACGGTAGCGTTCGAGAAGGAATTCGTTGAGCGAACCGCGATCGGCCTCGCAGACTTCGCCGCGAACTTCAAATTGCGTTCGTATCACATGGGAAGAGAACTCGCCGGGGCGATACGCCATCTTCGCCCGACGGTACGGCATCGGTGTGAACAGCTTCCCCGCCGCGATGGCCAAACGATTGTCTGCATGAACCGATAGGAAGTTCACGCCGCGCACGCCGCGGTAGCTCACGTACGTGCGCAGGTTCACTTCGATCAATTCCGAAACGAAGGGTACGTACGGCAGACAGCGCGGCCGCACTTTCAACCGGAACAGTACAACGCTCGCCCAGGCG
>JBBQWA010000315.1:0-5151 GCA_038211045.1 Gemmatales bacterium | reverse complement strand
GGTGATGGTGGCTGGACGGGGCTTGAGCGGCAAGGAACCACTCCGATTCCGCTGCAACCCGCAGGTGTTAAGGATCACGCTGAAGTCGGCCTGAAGGCTAAAACTTCCCTCTCACCCTTGCGATGAATACTTGCCGACTTTCCTCGTGAACCCCAAAACGCACCATCACCGGGCCAGAGAACCCGACGCGAATTTTCATACCCGGATCGCCGCTGGCGTACCGAGCCTCACCGAATTCCAACGGCGTGCGTTCCAACTCTTCCATGATCCATTTGAATGCCATTCCAAGCTCGCGTTCACGTCCGTAGCGACGTGCCTTGTCCGCTAGGAGCCGGATTAGATCCAATACGGATTGAGAGTGCGATACGGGATAAAGGGTACTCACGCTTCGATACCCACTTCACGCGACAGTTCCTTGATCAACCTTTCGAGAGCACCGGGCTCGGCCCGAGGCGCATGAACCATATCGTGAATCTCCTGGGGAGTGAGATCCCCTTCATCGGAGAATCGAGCTATTTGCAAATCCATACGGGCGTTGTCGAGTGTGCCCTCCAACTCCGCGATACGTTCACGCATCTGATCGGGGGTCATTTCCGGAATGGTTCGTACTCCTGTGAGGCTCATCACATTCTACATCGCCGAACGCGGGATCCGCAAGCTTACGACCGCGGATCGGGATTCACGTGCGCTTATTT
Organism: Gemmatales bacterium; assembly: GCA_038211045.1. Classification (GTDB taxonomy): domain Bacteria; phylum Planctomycetota; class Planctomycetia; order Gemmatales; family Gemmataceae; genus JALHQU01. The sequence continues at coordinate 4,456 of JBBQWA010000315.1, read as the reverse complement.
GAGGGTGTACGGCGGGGTGGGCTTCGGGTCGTCGGTCGGGTCGGGGAATTTCGCGTGTTCTCGGTGCGGCTTGCCGCCCGGGAGCAAGAGATCTTCCGCTTCGGGTAAGTCTCCGGCGTGAATCCACAATTCGATGGAATCGGTGAGGGCGCTGCCGAAGCTCGCGGTGAGTTCGTTGCCCACGACTTTGCTATCGATGCCCGCGTCCGAAAGTGCGACGTGCCGCAGTTCGACCTCGACGAGCGGGCCGGCGAAGATTTTGACGAGTTCTTGGGTATCGTGTGCCATGGGAAATGCTCCGGTGTTGGAATGCGATCAGAGTAGCAAGATTTACGCCATTGCGTCGAAGAGTTTTAACTCGGGCAAAACGGTCTGCATCAAGGGGAAGTGTTTGTCTTGTGCCCAGATTTCAAAGCCGTATGCGATGGCGAGCGTGGCGAGGATCACATCGCCGAGCGGCACGCAGATTCCTTTGCGACGCAGAGCCGCGAGGTTGTCGCCGAGCGCAATCCAATGGATTGCCTCGAAAGGAGTGGCAGGCAACGTTTGGAAATACGTCAGAATTCGGGTGCGGTCGGCCGGGAGCTTCGCACCTTTCAATACCTCACTCAAAACGATGCCCGCGCCGTAGATAGGAAGCGAATCGAGTCGCTGCTTCAACCCCCGGCCTCGCCGCCGCGTCGATTCGATGAAGATGCTTGAATCGGGCAGGATCACGATTTGCCCTCCGTCTCCCGTGCAAGTTCTTCCAACTGCATTCGCACATCGGCCTCACGTCCCTCCCGCACCGCTTCGTAATCGTAGTCTTCCAATGCCTCGATTGCCGCCCAACCCGTCGCGCGATCCACCGTCGGTGGAATGACGTTGATCCCGCGGGCCCGGCACCATTCGAGTTGGTTGTCGATGATCGCGCGCACCTTGGCCGCGCGAACATCGGGCGTTTCTTCATTCGCTTCACTCATCTTCGTACCTCCGGTTCGTACGTCCCATTCTACAATACCTATCCCGAACTCCGCTACACCCGAGCCGCTCCCATGCCCGCGTTCGCCGATCTTGTCGAAACCAAATCCGATGCCGTGTATTCCTTCACCAGCACGGTGAAAGGCCCTGCGGGTGCGCTGCCCGTGACCGACGACTTGTTGCGACACGCTCCTTCCGGCGACCTCTTCGGCTGGACGCAGAACGTCGGTATGGGGCTTTCCCCCACGCTGCTCGGCCGCAAGGAATACCTGATCCTCAGTACGCACGGAGGGCTTCGCGCCGAGGATGGTTCGCCCATCGCCCTCGGTTACCACAGCGGCCACTGGGAAGTCGGCTTGCTCGTGAAGGCGGCGGCGGAAGAGTTCCAACGCTTGCACGGCATCCCCTTCGCCGGGGCCGTGACTGACCCTTGCGACGGCCGCACCCAAGGCACCCCCGGTATGTTCGACAGCCTGCCCTATCGCAACGACGCTTCCATGGTGATGCGGCGGTTGATGCGGAGCCTGCCCACGCGCGCCGGGGTGCTCGGCATCGCCACCTGCGATAAGGGCCTGCCCGCGATGATGATGGCCCTCGCCTCCCAACACGACCACCCAACCGTACTCGTGCCGGGCGGCGTCATGCTCGCGGGAGTGGCGGGCGAAGAGGATACCGGGAAGGTGCAGACCATCGGTGCCCGCTACGCCAACGGTCTCATTACCTTGGAAGAAGCGGCGGAAGCGGGGTGCCACGCCTGCGCCTCCCCAGGCGGCGGTTGCCAGTTCCTCGGCACCGCGGCGACCTCGCAAGTCATCGGCGAGGCACTGGGATTGAGCCTGCCGCATTCCGCGCTGTCGCCGTCCGGCCAGCCTATCTGGCTCGACATGGCTCGGCGATCCGCCGGGGCGCTGGTGAACCTGCAGAAGAAGGGTTTGACGACGAAAAAAATTCTCACCGATGCCAGCGTCAAGAACGCCCTCGCCGTGTTCGCGGCATTCGGCGGTTCCACAAACCTGTTGCTGCATACGCCGGCCATCGCCTTCCACGCCGGATTGAAGCGGCCGACCATCGACGATTGGACCTTCTACAACCGCAGCGTGCCCCGCCTCGTGGATGCCCTGCCCAACGGCCCCATCGGCCACCCGACAATCCGAGTCTTCTTGGCCGGGGGCGTGCCCGAGGTGATGTTACACCTGCGCGAACTCGGCCTGCTCGAACTCGATGCGCTCAACGCCACGGGCGAACCGCTGGGCAAGGTTCTCGAATGGTGGCAAACGTCTGAACGTCGAAAACGCCTGCGTGACCACCTCTCGAACGCCGATCGCATCGACCCCGATACGGTCATCATGAGCCCGACCCATGCGAAGGCACGCGGCCTCACCAGTTCGCTCTGCTTCCCCATGGGCAACCTCTGCCCCGAGGGCAGCGTCATCAAATCGACGAGCATCGATCCGAGCGTGGTCGATGCCGATGGCGTCTACCGCAAGCTCGGCCCGGCAAAGGTATTCACCACAGAGAAGGCCGCCATCGCGGCGCTGAAAGGGCAAGGCGATCACAAGGTCGTGGCCGGCGATGTGCTGGTGCTCTGCTGCCGGGGCCCGATGGGTGCCGGTATGGAAGAAACCTACCAAGTGACCAGCGCCCTCAAGCACCTCAAGTGGGGCAAGGAAGTGGCCGTGCTGACCGACGCCCGCTTCAGCGGCGTCAGTACCGGGGCGTGCATTGGGCACGTGTCCCCGGAGGCGTTGGCCGGTGGCCCCATCGGCAAGTTGAAGGAAGGCGACCGAATCGAGATTTCGATCAACCGCAACACGCTCGTGGGCAGCGTCAACCTCGTCGGCGATGCGGCCGGGCTGCACGGCGTCGCATGGGGCGACGCGGAGTTGAGGCAGCGCGGCCCGCGGCCCGATTTGCAACCCGATCCGCTACTCCCGGACGACACCAAGCTGTGGGCGGTACTCCAGCATGCTAGTGGTGGCGTCTGGGGCGGATGCGTCTACGACGCGGCGAAGATTGCGAAACGGCTGTAAGAGCGACTGATCACGGTAACCGGCGCACTGTTCGTCCGCACCTCGACGATCCGGATTACAGCCCGCGTAAAATCGAGGCCCGCTTCACTCGTTCCACAGCAAGTACAAATGCGGCGGTGCGGTAATCGCATTGGTAGATGAGTTTATTCTGTTGGATATCGCGATACGCTTTCCGCATCACTTTCCGCAGTGCCCCGTCCACTTGGTCTTCTTCCCATCGGTATTGTTGGATGTTCTGCACCCATTCGAAATAACTTACCGTTACGCCGCCGGCGTTGGCGAAAATGTCGGGCAGAATGGTGACACCTTTTGAATGCAAGATGGTGTCGGCTTCGATATCGGTAGGGTGGTTGGCTCCTTCGATGATCCATTTCGCACGCACGCGGTCGGCATTGTTGGCGGTGAGTACATCGCCGAGGGCGGCCGGAATCAACACGTCGGCATCGGAGAATAAGACGTCTTCGGAAGCCATCGGTTCGGAACCGGGGAAACCGATGATGCTGCGATGGTTCTGCGAGTATTCGCAGAGGGCGGGAATATCCAATCCATTCGGGTTGCTCACCGCACCGCTGACATCGGCTACGGCCACGACTTTCCCGCCGGCGCCAGAAATGAAACGGGCCGCCCACATTCCCACGTTGCCAAAGCCTTGGATCGCGTATTTGAAATCGGCGATCGTTCTTCCGCTTTCGGCGAACAAGCATTCCGCTGCGAAGAGCAATCCGCGACCCGTCGCCGATTCTCGACCGAGGCTGCCGCCGAGTTCTACGGGCTTACCGGTGACGACACCAGGGGAATAGCCGCGGAATTTGCTGTATTCGTCGACGATCCAAGCCATCGTTTGGGCATTCGTTCCCATATCGGGTGCTGGAATATCCGAGTATGTGCCGATCACGTCGGCGAGCTTTTGGGTGAACACCCGAGTGAGCCGCTGCAGTTCCTGCATGCTCAAGCTTTTCGGATCGACCGTGATCCCCCCTTTGGCACCGCCGAAAGGGAGGTCGACCACCGCAGTTTTCCATGTCATGAGTTGGGCGAGAGCATTCACTTCATCGATATCGACGAGATGGTGGTAACGAATTCCCCCTTTCATCGGCCCCCGGGAGTTATCGTGCTGGACGCGGTAGCCAACAAAAGTGCCCATGCTGCCATCGTCCTTGACGATATTACACTCCACCTTGACTTCGCGGTACGGTGTGAGCAGCGCGTGGCGTTGATGATCGGTGAGCTGCAAAAGATTGGCGGCCCGTTCAAAATACTTTGCAGTCGCTTCGCTCGGTTTCATTGCACTGGCCTCGGAATGAACGGAATTTCAATCATGATACTGTGAGCTGTAACGGTGATGAGTGCGTATCTGTTATTCATTCTTCCGTAGTCCCGAGGAGCCGGGAGGGGAGTTCCCAAGATTGTTTCTCTTCCTAGGCTATGCTTCAGCACGCCAGTGGTGGCTCTGGGGCGGTTGCGCG
>JBBQWA010000314.1:0-5154 GCA_038211045.1 Gemmatales bacterium | reverse complement strand
AGCTACGGCTACGATGTTCGGGTCGATCGCAAATTCAAAGTGTTCACCAACGTTTGGGGAAGCACCGTCGATCCCAAGAATTTCGATCCGAAATCCTTCGTGGATGTCGAAGCGGACGAGTGCATCATTCCACCGAATTCGTTCGCTTTGGCCGAGACGGTCGAATACATGGAAATCCCCCGTGGAGTCCTAGGCATCTGCGTGGGAAAGAGCACGTATGCCCGTTGCGGCATCATTGTGAACGTGACGCCATTGGAACCGGAATGGCGGGGCCGCGTGACGATAGAAATTTCCAACACGACGCCGCTCCCGGCCCGAATTTACGCGGGGGAAGGCATCGCCCAGATGATTTTCGTGCGCGGTGTCGAAGAATGCCGCACGAGTTATGCGGATAAGAAGGGGAAGTACCAGGATCAGGCCGGGTTGACCCTCCCGTTTGTAATGAATGCGCCGGATGGGAAGACTGTGCCGAAAATACCGAAAACGACGGCCACAACAAAGGGCAAGAAGAAACAGTGAATGGGATGGCTGTGAACGGCACAGCCCCTGCGCAGTAAACCAAGGTTCCACTCGCAACATCATCATCGAATTTGGAAGAAAGGACTCTCCCATGAACACCTCGGCCGCCTATCAATTGGCCTGTACAAGCGCCCAGTAATAACCGATGATTGAACCGGTATCCAATTTGCCGGAACATTCGTTTACTTACGATCACCCCGGAACGGTATTTCCCACATGCAGATCACACGACGATTCACCACGGCCGGATCGGATCCCTTCGCCAACTTGGCGTTCGCCTCCCGCAGTTCGCGGATCGTGAACCCCAACGGCTCGGTGGTGTTCGAGAAGAACGACATCCAAGTGCCGGAAACGTGGTCGCAGGTGGCGGTGGACATCCTCGCCCAAAAGTATTTCCGCCGGGCGGGCGTTCCCTCGGCCACGGCGAAGGTACACGAAGAGGGCATACCGCTCTGGCTGCAAAAGTGCGAAGCCGTACACGGTTCGAGCAACGTCGGCGAGTTCGATAGCCGGCAGGTGTTCCGCCGTCTGGCCGGGTGCTGGACGTACTGGGGTTGGAAGGGCGGCTACTTCCAAAACGAATCGGATGCCTTCGCTTTCCACGATGAAACGTGCTTCATGCTCGCGGCCCAAATGGCCGCACCGAATAGCCCGCAATGGTTCAACACCGGTTTGAACTGGGCCTACGGCATCGAAGGCCCGCCGCAGGGCCACTATTATGTCGATCCGGCCACGAACCGGATGGAGAAGTCGCGCAACGCCTACGAGCGGCCGCAACCGCACGCGTGCTTTATCCAGTCTGTCTCCGACGATCTCGTCAACGAAGGCGGGATCATGGATCTGTGGGTGCGAGAAGCCCGCATCTTCAAATATGGCTCCGGTACCGGCTCCAACTTCTCGCACATTCGCGGCGATGGTGAACCGCTATCCGGCGGCGGACGATCCAGCGGATTGATGAGCTTCCTCAAGATTGGCGACCGCGCCGCCGGGGCCATCAAGAGCGGTGGCACGACCCGCCGGGCCGCGAAGATGGTCGTATTGGATTTGGATCACCCGGACGTCGAAGAGTTCATCGGCTGGAAGCAGATCGAAGAGCAGAAGGTCGCTTCGCTCGTGACCGGTTCGCGGTCGCTGAACAAGCACCTGAACCTCATCATGAAGGCGATCCGCGCCCACGCGGCGAAGGACGAACAGTTCGATCCCGCCAAGAATGCCAAGCTCCGCAAGGCGGTTCTCGATGCCCGCGGCTCGCTCGTGCCCGAGAATTCCATCGCCCGCGTGATGCAGCTCGCACGCCAAGGCTTCACGAGCATCGAATTTGAAGAGTACGACACCGACTGGACGAGCAAGGCCTACTTCACCGTGAGCGGCCAGAACAGCAATAACTCCGTCCGCATTCCCAACGACTTCATGAAAGCCGTGGAACAGGATGGCCCTTGGCACCTCTACTGGCGCACCGAACTGGAGAAGAGTGCGAAGGAACACCGCGCCCCCAAGCCGCAGAAGACGTTGAAAGCCCGCGAACTCTGGGATCAAATCACCCTCGCCGCGTGGGGATGCGCCGACCCCGGCTTGCAGTTCCACACCACGATCAACGAATGGCACACCTGCCCGGCCGACGGCGAGATCCGCGCCAGCAACCCGTGCAGCGAGTACCTGTTCCTCGACGACACCGCCTGCAACCTCGCCTCGCTGAACTTGCTCCGTTTCCACGATACCGCCAGCGGCCAATTCCGCATCGACGACTACCGCCACGCCGTGCGTATCTGGACGTTGATCCTTGAAATTTCGGTGGCGATGGCCCAGTTCCCCAGCGTGCCGGTGGCGCAAAAGAGCTACGATTTCCGCACCCTCGGCCTCGGCTACGCCAACCTCGGCGCGCTACTGATGGTGCAGGGCATCCCGTATGACTCGCACGAAGGCCGTACGCTTTGCGGTGCGATCACCGCCATCATGCACTGCGGTTCCTACGCCGCGAGCGCCGAGATGGCTGCGGAAGTCGGGCCGTTCCCCCGCTACCAGCACAACCGCGATTCGATGCTGAAGGTGATCCGGAACCACCGCCGGGCAGCGTACAACGTCGCTCCGACCGAGTACGAAGGTTTGAGTGTGTACCCCGTGGGCATTGATGCCCGGAGTTGCACCCCGGACTTACTCGTCGCGGCCCGCTCCGAAGCCGATCGCATGTTGGAACTCGGCGAGAAGCACGGCTTCCGCAACGCCCAAGTGACCGTGGTCGCTCCGACCGGCACCATCGGCTTGGTGATGGATTGCGATACCACCGGCATCGAACCCGACTTCGCGTTGGTGAAGTTCAAGAAGCTCGCCGGGGGCGGCTACTTCAAGATCATCAACCAATCGGTGGAACCGGCGCTGGCCAAGCTCGGCTACCAACCTTGGCAGATCGACGAAGTGGTTCGCTTCTGCCGCGGGTCGCTCTCGCTGGCCGGGTGCCCGCACATCAACTTGGAAAGCCTGAAAGCCAAGGGCTTCAGCGAAGCGGCCCTCGTGAAAATCGAGAAGCAACTCCCTGGTGCCTTCGAGTTGCCGTTCGTGTTCAACCGCTGGACGCTCGGCACGGAAGTGCTCTCCGGGGAACTGCACATCCCGCAGGAAATCTTCGAAGGTGCGTCGTTCGATCTGCTCACCCATCTGGGCTTCACCAAGCAGCAGATCACCGAGGCCAACACGTATGTGTGCGGCACCATGACCATCGAAGGCGCTCCGCACCTTCGCCCCGAACATTACGCGGTGTTCGATTGCGCCAACAAATGCGGTAAGCACGGCAAACGCTTCCTCAGCGCCGAAGCGCACATCCGCATGATGGCGGCGGCCCAACCGTTCATCAGCGGCGCGATCTCGAAGACGATCAACATGCCTTACGAGGCCACCATCGAAGACGTGAAGAAGGCGTATTGGCTGAGCTGGCAGTTGATGACCAAGGCCAACGCCCTCTACCGCGACGGCTCCAAGCTGAGCCAACCGCTGAACAGCGTCGCCGATTCGCCGGAAGCTGCCGTGCTGGCGGCGATCGAGGAGGGTACGCCGGTGGCCGAGGAACCGACGTCCGCACCGCAACGCATGGCCGAACGGATCACCGAGAAGATCGTTCACCGCTACATCGCCCGCCGCAGGCGGTTGCCCGATCGCCGCGCCGGGTACACACAGAAGGCCCGCATCGGCAACCAGAAGGTTTACCTCCGTACCGGGGAATACGACGACGGCTCACTGGGTGAAATCTTCATCGACATGCACAAGGAAGGCGCCGCCTTCCGCAGCATGGCCAACTGCTTCGCGATCGCCGTGAGCCTCGGCTTGCAGCACGGCGTGCCGCTGGATGAGTACGTCGATGCCTTCCTGTTCACCCGCTTCGAACCGAATGGCATGGTACAGGGCAACCCCTACATCAAGATGAGCACGAGCATCATCGATTACATCTTCCGCGAATTGGCGATCACCTACCTGAACCGCCACGACCTCGCCCACGTGCTCCCGGACGACCTCCGCGGCGACAGCGTGAACAACGAAGACGACGTTCCCAACTACGACGACGAAGACGTGGTATCGGAACGGCTCATCCCCAACGAGGAACCGATTGCCCCGCTAACGCCGCGTACGAACCGCTTGAAGCCGGCCAACAGCGAAGGCGCCACCGCCACGATCATCGCCCCGCAACGGCAAACCACCGTGGCCCCCGGCGGCTTGGGCAAAGTGCAGAGCATCCTCGTGGCCAAGGCCAAGGGGTACGAAGGCGACCCCTGCCCGAACTGCCAGCAACTTACGCTCGTGCGTAGCGGCGCCTGCGCCAAGTGCGACACCTGCGGCGAAACCAGCGGTTGCGGGTGATGGATTGAGTCGATACACTTGACTCGATACTTGGATAGAAACCCGTTATAATGGTGTGGACGGTGAGAGAGATCATTGAGGTCGATCCATCGTCCTTGCACCTACCCAGCTCGCGCAGGGATGGGGCAGATCCCATGAAACTTCACAGGCAGTTGGTTAAACACGGTGTTTCGGTTACGGGTATACCGCCTTTGGAAGTGAAACGCGGCACCGATGGTGGGTTGGTCATTTTCGATGGAGTGACCAGAGCAACACGGTTGGCCAAGTACATACCGAAGGCGAAAGTGCTTGTGGAAGTGACCGGCGTTTTTCCCGCTCCAGTTGCAGGACTACCCACCGTTGGGGAAATGTTATGAATCCTTCTTGCCCAACCCGCGACGATCTGCTCGAAGTGCTCAACAAGATCGGCCAGCTTCGCCCGGAATGGCGTTTGGGTCAAACGTTGGCCAACATTGCGATGATGGCTGGGCGTACTGACGCGGGAGCAGTGTGGGATTTGGAAGATGAAGAAGCACTTCAAGCCGGTCGAGAATTGATTCGCCAATCCACGGTTTCCAAAATGGCCGCGTAGGCCATCGCGATACCCTCGGTTGGCAGCACATCCCATTCGCGGTTGCTCCGATAACTGGAGCACCCGTATGAAGATCATCATTCCCGGTGGCAGCGGGCAAATCGGCAATCTTCTCGCTCGATCTTTCCACGGCGAGGGGCACGAGGTCGTCGTTCTCAGCCGCAAGCCAACCCAATCAGCGTGGCGCGTCGTGCCGTGGGATGCCGAAACTCTTGGCG
>JBBQWA010000313.1:0-5161 GCA_038211045.1 Gemmatales bacterium | reverse complement strand
CGCTCGTGGCCCACGGGGACCAATTTGCCAGTTGGGTGAACGGCTTCCCGGTGATGCAATGGAAGGACGAACGCCCCGCCGACGACAACCCGCGCAAGGGATTGCGGAAAGCCGCCGGGCACCTGAGCATCCAAGGCCACGATCCGACTACGGATATTCTGTTTCGGAAGATGTCGATTGTGGAGTTCCCCGCCGCGAAATAGATCTTTCGCTATTGGTGCGAGGCCGGGGGGCCGTTAAACTGTAACGGATGGGAATCCCGTAGGAATGCTATGATTCGCGGTTTGGTTACGATCCTTGTGTTGCCGGGTTTGCTGCTCACCCAAGCCGCTTTGTTGAATCATGCGCATTGCGGCCACATGCCGGCCGGCCACGGCCACGCCCAGCACCTCCACATTCAAAACCAAAACCACGGCGGTTGTAGCCACCATCGCGAAGCCGTTCCGGCAGAGCAGCAGGCGGAGCCGCAGCAAGATCACGATTCCGATGCCGTGTTCTTCGCGGCTTCGGATGCGGTGCCTACGGAGAAGCCGGCCGCACTCCATGCGAGCCATGATTCGATCCAATGGATCGATCCCGTCGAAGATTGCCAGATTCCCACCCACGTTCGTTCGTTCGCATTGAGGCATCCGCCCCCCGACCCATTTTCGGTTTGCCCCATCTACCTCCGGCATCTCGCCCTGCGGATTTAGCCCGTTTCGATTCTCCGCAACGCGGTCGGCGCGAGTGTGCGCTTCCCGCCAAGCCGCGTCACGCATCCATTTCCGCATCTTCCGAGACATTCTCATGAACATCCTTCGCATTGCGAGGCCGTTCGCCGTGGGCGGCTTGGTACTGGGCTTGGCCTTCGCCGCTTACGCGAGCCGGAGCCAGTGGTTGCCTTTGGTTCAACCCGCCGCCGAACCCAAAAAGGAAGGCACCGATCGCCACGACGACGAAGCGCCGAAGCATTCGGTTCTCCTCAGCGATCAAGTTCAATTGAACCTCGGATTGCGGGCGAAAGCGTTGAAGATTCAAACGTACCCGAAAACGATCACCGTGCCGGGGATGATCGTGGATCGCCCCGGTTGGAGCGACCGCATCATCGCCGCCCCGGCGACGGCGGTGGTGGCGAAGGTCCACCGCTTCCCCGGCGAATCGGTTCGCCCCGGCGAGGTGCTCTTCACGCTAAAGCTCGTCAGTGAATCTTTGCAACTCAGCCAAACGGAACTCTTCAAATCGACGCAAGAGATCAAGCTCGCGCGGGATTCGAAGAAGCGGCTCGAATCCTCCGGCGGCGTGCCCGAAGCCCGCATCATCGAGGTGAGCAACCAGATCACGCGGTTGGAAGTGTTGGTGACGGCGGCCCGGCAAGAGCTGCTCCTCCGCGGTCTTCTCCCGGCGATGCTCGACGCGGTGGCGGAAGGGAAATTCGTTGTCGATCTGGACATCCTCGTTCCGGAAGCTCCGGAGGCCCTTCCGCGCGATGTGAACCGCTCCGCAGCAGCCCCGCCCGAAACCTACGAACTCCAAGAGCTGAAGGTCGAGCTCGGGCAGCAGGTGCAGGCCGGGCAAACCCTCTGCATCATCGCCAACCACCGCTGGCTGGCCATCGAAGGCAAGGCGTTCCGCGACGAAACCGCGCTGCTCGAAAAATGCGTGGCGGAACAATGGCCCGTGGAAATCGATTTCCAAGAAGACCCCGCCGCCGGGTGGGGCGAACTCGGACAAACCTTCCGTATCGGGCACCTCTCCAACAGCATCGATCCGCTCACGCGCACTTTTGCGTTCCGAATTCCCCTCGAGAATTCGTTCAAATTGGTGCGAGAACAATCCGACGCGCACACGCTCTGGAGGTTCCGGCCCGGCCAGAAAGTTCGCATCCTCGTACGCGTAGCGGAACTCGAAGGCGTGTTCGTTCTGCCCGCCGATGCCGTGGTGCACGAAGGCGCCGAAGCGTTCGTGTTCATTCAAAACGTGGACACGTTCGAGCGGAAGCCCGTTCGTGTTCTGCACCGGGATCGCAACTGGGTGGTACTGGCGAACGAGGAATCGCTGCCCGTCGGTTCCTTCGTGGTGCAATCGTCGGCCGCGCAGTTGAACCGCATGGTCAAATCCGGCAACGGCGGCAACGGGGTGCCCAAGGGCTACCACATGCACGCCGACGGCAGCGTACACAAGAACGAAGATTAGTTAGAAGTTGAAAGTTGGAAGTTTGGAGTTGCGAGTGGCTTTCCTAAAGGAGAAGCATGATGGCCGTGCAAAGCTACAATCGCCGAGGGGCAAGGCCGCGGCCCGACCCAAGATTTCATCCGATTTCTGAACATGGCGCGGGGTTCGTTGCAAGAAGTCGAAACCCAATTGGAACTCGCGGTGCGATTGGGATTTCTCCACGTTGAAACCCTAGCTCCGCTCTCCGCAGCGATCACCGAGTTGGCGAAAATCCTCAGCGGACTCATCCGCTCCATTCCAACCCATTAACCACCAACTACCATCAACTTCCAACTCATAACTCTCAACTATCTATGAACTCTTTGATCCGCTTCGCGCTCACCCACCGCACGCTCGTTCTCGCGGCGTGCGTCGTCGCGCTGGTATACGGCGGCTACCTCTCCACCACGATGCCGATCGACGTGTTCCCCGATCTCGATCGGCCCCGCGTGGTGTTGCTCACGGAGTGCCCCGGGCTATCCTCCGAGGAGATCGAATCGCTGGTGTGCCTGCCGATTGAAACGGCGATGCTCGGCGCCTCCGGCGTCGAAACGGTGCGGAGCCAATCGGGCCAAGGGATGAGCGTGATTTACGTCGAGTTCGGTTGGAAGACGGAAATCCGCGCCGCCCGGCAAGTGGTCTCCGAGCGCTTGGCCACCTTGGCGATGCCCCCGGGCGTTCGCCCGCAGATGATGCCGCCGGCCTCGATCATGGGGCAGATCATGCAGGTCGGCGTCACTTGGAAACCGGATGCCGAGTCGCGGAAGGGCATAACCGAGTTGCAGAATCGCATGGAACTTCGCACGCTCGTCGATTGGACGATCCGCCCCCGTTTGCTGCAAGTCTCCGGCATCGCCGAGGTCATAGTGATGGGGTGTGATAAGAAGCAGTACCAAGTGCTGGTCGATCCCGAAAAGCTCTTGGAATACAACGTTTCGCTCCAAGAGGTCGAATCCGCGATCAAGGCGAACAACCTCAATACCAGCGGCGGATTCATCGAATCCGGTCAGACCGAACGGCCGGTTCGCATCATCGGCAGGCTCGGGCCGCTGCCCGAAAAAGTGGCCGAGGATCTGTGCACGGTGGTGGTGAAGGCGAACCCGGAGCGATCGATCTTGCTGGGGCACGTCGCCCAGATCGAAGAAGGCCCGGCGCCGAAGCGGGGGGATGCGAGCATCGACGGCGAGATCGGCGCGGTGATTACCATCGTCAAACAGCCGCACGCGGATACCCGCAAGCTCACCGACGACGTGAAAGCCGCGTTGAAGGATTCCCAAAGCGCACTCCCCGCCGACGTTGTGATCAACACCGAACTCTTCCAGATGAAGAACTTCATCGATCGGGGCGTGTACTACGTCGGCGAGGCCCTCGCCATCGGCGGCATCCTCGTCGTGATCGTGCTCTTCCTGTTCCTCTTGAACATCCGCACCACCTTGATCACTCTCACGGCGATTCCACTTTCGCTCGTCGTCACCGCGCTCGTCTTCCGCTTGATCGGCGTGCTCACCGGCCAAGAACTCTCCATCAACGTGATGACGCTCGGGGGCATCGCCGTGGCCATGGGCGAATTGGTCGACGACGCCATCGTCGATGTGGAAAACATCTACCGCCGCCTCGGCGAGAATAACGCTCTTAAAGTTCACGGATCACAGTTGGTAGTTGATAGTCAAAGTCAGCAACTCTCATCGGACTCTGAACTACCAACCGCCAAGTACCAACACCCACTGGTCGTGGTGTACCGTGCCAGCCGCGAAATCCGCTCGGCCATCGTCTTCGGCACCGCGGTCGTCATTCTCGCGTTCATGCCATTGTTCGCCCTCGACGGCGTCGAAGGCCGACTCTTCGTCCCGCTCGGCGTCGCCTACATCGTTTCGATCCTCGCTTCGCTGATCGTCTCGCTCACCGTCACCCCGGTGCTTTCGTACTACATCCTCGGCCGCTCCAAACACTCTCGCGCCCACGGCGACGGTATCTTACTGCGGTTGTTGAAGTGGATGGCCGGGTATCTCATCCGCATCAGCATGAAGCGGGCCGGCTTCCTGTTGTTCCTCACGTGGCTCGCCGTCGGGTATTGCGGCTGGCGAATGTCTACCCTCGGAGCCGATTTCCTTCCCAAGTTCGATGAAGGCAACGTTCAACTCGATGTGGTGTTGCCTTCCAATGCGTCCCTTGAGGCGTCGAACGATGTCGCCAAGCTCGTCGATGCCCGTTTGAATTTGATGCGGAAGACGCCCGAGAATCCGAACGGGCCGATCCTCCATTTCTTCCGCCGAACTGGCCGCGCGGAACTGGATGAACACGCCGAGCCGGTGAATCGTTCCGAATACTTTTTGAGCATGGACCCGGCGGTCATCGGCCAACGCGACGAGTTTTTGGCGAAGCTTCGGGAAGACGTGGATCGGAACATTCCCGGCGCCGAGATCGAAGCCGAGCAACCGTTGCAACACCTCATCAGCCACATGCTCTCGGGCGTGCGCTCGCAAATCGCCATCAAGGTGTACGGGGACGATATCGACAAACTGAGGGAGTTGGCCGAGCGAATCCGCGATGTTGTCGCTGCGGTTCCCGGTGCGACGCCGCCGATTCTCGATACCCAAGATCGCGTGGATGAAATTCACGTGGTGCTCCGGGCGGACGATCTCGCCCAATTCGGATTGAGCCGAGAGTATGTGGCCGCATTCGTGCAAACCGCGTTGAAAGGGGAAGCCGTTTCCGTGGTGTTGGAGGGGCAAAAGCGCTTCGATCTCGTGGTGAAACTTCGCCCTGTTGATAGTGGGAAGTTGAGAATTGAGAGTGGAAACGCGAACTCCAAACAAACTACGATCAACCATGAACTCTCAACTATCCAAGAGCTTCGTTTGGATCTGCCCAATGGGCGCGGGCAAATCCGGTTGCGCGATGTGGCCGATTTCCCGCCGGCGGCGAGCGGCCCGAACCTCGTGAACCGCGAGAACGTGCGCCGCAGGCAAGT
>JBBQWA010000312.1:0-5200 GCA_038211045.1 Gemmatales bacterium | reverse complement strand
GCGGAGTTCGTGGCCGTGCGCTTCGCCGTGCGGCCGCGATTGCATCAGCACCTGCGCCACCCCGGCGATGGAGGCGAGCGCCTCGCCGCGGAAGCCCATCGTGTGAATGTCGAACAAATCCTCGACCGTGCTGAGCTTGCTGGTGGCGTTCTTGGCGAACGCCAAAGGCATATCGTCCGCGGCGATGCCGCAGCCGTCGTCGACGATGCGGATGAGTTCTGTACCTGCCGCTTCGAGTTCGATATCGATGCGCGCCGCCCCCGCATCGAGCGAGTTCTCGACGAGTTCCTTGACGGCCGCCGCGGGCCGTTCGATGACTTCCCCGGCCGCGATCTTGGCAACGAGATCCGGCGGGAGTTGATGAATGCGGGGCATAGGGGGATTTTACGACGACCGCTTCTTCTTGAGCGCGGCGAGTTCGGCTTTCAGTCGAGCATTCTCGGCTTCGGCTTGTTCCAAAGCGGCTTGGTTCCGCGCGGCGATTTTTTCGGCTTTGATCGCACGGCGCTCCATAGGTAGGGGGAACTCCTTACCAGTTCTCACATCTTCGAGCCGAAGCCGAATGCCGTCCCGGGAAAGGTTGGCGTCGAGTTCCTCGCTGTGCAACGTGCCGTCCGTTTCCGGAATCGGTTGAAATACGCCATCGGTCAGCCGATACCCGCGCAGTGAAGGCTTCAAGTACGCCTCCATCGGGTCGAATAGGAAGTATTCCGCGACGCGCCAGACATTTTGGTAGATGGCGAACTTCTTCACCGTGTCTTCCTTGCGGGTGCCGCGCGACGTGAACTCGAACACGACTCGCGGAGTCCGCCCTTCGGACCACGTCAGGAACGACGATCGGTCGTAGTTGCGTACTCCGAACACGACGAAGCAATCGGGGGCCAACCGGGCCTTCGGGTTCCCCTCCTCGTAGTAAACGAGCATGTTCCCGGCAGCGTAGACATTCTCCCGGGAAGCCGCCCATGCCTTCAGCCGTGCACGGATGTCGGCGAGAATGTCGATGTGAACGTCGCTTTCGGCCATGGGTTTTCCATCGCTAGAAGGATATTCGACGATTGCCATGGTTTGCGTTGCCATCATTCACCCTCCATCGTTTCAGATTCTACGCGATTTCGGTGAACAGCGAGAAAGCGATCCTCTACCGATGCCGGAGCGGGTTTGCCGACGATGGCATCCAATCGCTTTCGTACATACTCCCCCGACATTCGGCCTTTATTGGTGAGTGTAACTTTATGATTTATGTCAAAGACGAAATAGCCATGCTCGAAGTATTGATCGTACTCGCAATATAGCAACAGTCCGTTGCCCAGTTCGAGGCGCGATTCCGGGGAATCGGCCCAGCGATCAATGTGTGCAGCGACGAGGAGGGTACGATCCGTGATGCCGGTGAGGAAGCATGTGCCTTTGTGAAGATCAAGCATCATTTGTCGGAACAGAGACTGATTGAGCCTTCGCTTGGCGAGTGCGTAGGTGTCTTCAATTTCTTTTTGAACGTGTGCTTCCGCTGTGGTCGGCGGAGGAGGTGGAACAGGAGCGGACGGGGTAGAAGTTTGCGAAACGAATCGCAGCCGCTTTCTCAATGCCTGGTCTTTTTGGTCAAAAGTTTCGATGCTCTCTTTTGTCGCGATTACTTCAAGGCGACCGGAAACTTCCCGAATGCGAGTCCAATTGTTGTCCTTGTATCTCGTATTGTCAGAGTTTTGATGTGAGAGGCTGCTGAAATGGCCAGCTGTATCAAACTCGGCATCGATTTCCAAATCACGCTTCCAATCTTCTAAATCAACTAGTGATGACCACAATCCAAGCCTCGAACGCAGATAGGCCATCGAATTGATATACGATGTGCGTGAGCTCACTTTCGATTGCCAACCATCAGTTAATTTTGATTTGTGAATAGCGCGTTGTTCGCTTGGTCGCTTTCGCTTCCATTTCATGAACATTGAAGCGGCGACAATGCAGCTTGCGGTTTTCCCGTCAAGCGAAAGCTCGAGTTCGCAAAAATTTTCAGCAAACTCGGGATCGTCACGCCCCATATTGCGAGCGTTAACTGTGGAAATAAGTGCATTCATCAAACAACCTCACAAGATCCGGTCATTTCGGGTAAGGACATTTACTCCCCCGGCTTTTCCTTCTTCCATTCCTGCAGCTTGCGGTAGAGCGTGCGTTCGCCGATGCCTAGGATTCTCGCGGTTTCTTCGCGGTTGTTGTTCGTGAGTTCCAACGCCCGTTCAATGTAGTAGCGTTCGATTTCTTCCATCGGTCGGCCGAGCAAATGATCGTTCCCGTGGCCCGCGCCCACGGGAATGTGCCCGCCTGCATCGGTGGGCAGGTGCGCCGCGATGCCCGCTTCCTCGGGTAAATCGTCGGCACCGAGGGTGCCATCGTGGTCGAGCAGGATCATGCTTTCGAGTAGGTTCCGCAACTCGCGGACATTGCCCGGCCAAGCGTACAGCGAGAACGCCCGGCGAACCGGATCGCTGAGGCCACCGATGGGCTTGCCGTACTTCGCCGCCAGTTCCTTGGTGAAGTGATCGACCAACAACGGTACATCTTCGCGGCGTTCCGCCATGCTCGGCAAACGGATCACGCCGACCTTCAACCGCTGGTACAAGTCCCGGCGGAACTCCCCCTTCTCCACCATCTCGTCCAGGTTCTTGTTGGTTGCGGCGATCACGCGCACGTCCACCTTGATCGGGTCGTTGGCGCCGATGCGCACCACCTCGCCGTTCTCCAACACCCGCAGAAGTTTCGCCTGCAGGGTCGTCGGCATGTCACCGATTTCATCAAGGAAGAGCGTACCGCCGTGGGCGTGTTCGAAGCGGCCGATGCGGCGCTTGTCGCCGCCGGTGTAGGCGCCCGGTTCGTGGCCGAACATTTCGTCGTCGAGGAGGTTTTCGTTGAGCGCCGCACAGTTCATCGCCACGAAGGGCTTGCTGCGCCGCGGGCTGTTCACGTGCAGCGCCTTCGCGGCGAGTTCCTTGCCGGTGCCGTTGTCGCCGAAGATGAGCACGGGGGCGGGCGCCGGGGCGAAGGCTTTCAACAGTTGCACGACGCGGCGCATTTTCGGCCCGCTGCCGATGAGCCCTTCGTAGCCGAACTTCTCGTCGAGTTGTGCCCGCAGGTCGCGGTTGGCTTTCGAGAGGCGCACGCGCTCGGCCGATTTCTCCACGAGGGTGCGGAGTTCGACGAGGTCGATCGGCTTCATGAGGTAATGGATCGCCCCGAGCTTCATCGCCTGTTGGGCCGTGGGCACATCGTTGAAGCCGGTGATGACCGCGACTTCCGCTTCCGGCAATTGTTCGCGCACCTTCCGCACGATGGTGAGGCCATCGAGGTCGTTCATTCGCAGGTCGGTGAGCACGATGTCGAATTCATCGGTTTGGATTTTGGCAGCGCCGGCCCTGCCGCTCGTGGCGAGCGTGCAGGCGTAGCCCTTGCGCTCCAGGCTTTCGACGATGGTGTCGGCGAGGTTCCGGTCGTCGTCGATGACGAGGACGCGCACGGCATCGGGTTCGGGTGGCATGGGTGAACCGGTAATTCACTTGGCGGGGAAGAAGAACATCCGGACGGCAACACTGATAAGGATGGTCAAGACAGCACCGAGCATCCATTTCAGCAGAATGTTGTCACTGCGAAGGGGAGCCACGGTCGACTCGATCCTAGCCTCCAGCTTTGCAACAGCTTGGTCGATCTTCGCATCGAGTCGTTGTTCCACTTCCTTGAGTCGGCTTAAAACTCGTTCTTCCACACCACGATTTTCGGCTCGCAAATCCTCTTTGGTCACCACATCTTTGAAGTTGAACGAGAATACCTCGGAGAGCAAGACGGCTTCCGCCTCGGCGTGTTTTTCCGATACACCGGCCTCGCGCAACGCCTTAGAGAACTTCGGGGTATCGAAGGTGGCCGCGGCCATAGATCGCTTTCGGCGCGGAGTGGGTGTTCGCTCTCCCCTTTATCTTACCGCGCGAATCGCGTATCGTATCGTTTGCCCGCCTCCGGAGTTCTCCATGCGTACTACCCTCTCCCGCGCTGCCCTTTTCACCGTCGTGTGTGCGACGTTTGCCGGGTTCCTGCTGTATGCGGAGGCCAATCAACCGGGCGGCGCGAAGATGGCCGCCCAAGCGAACAAGCTCTTGGCCAGTTTCAACGCCGAGGAAAAGAAGGCCGCAACCTTCGGCCTCGACGACCCGCACCGCGCCGCATGGTGGTTCACCCCCCAGCAAAAAGATCGCCAGAGCACCCGCAAGGGGCTTCGCCTCGACAAGATTACCGCCGACCAAAAGTCCGGCGTACTCGAACTGCTCAAGCTCGGCCTCTCCGGCAAGGGCTACGAACAGGCTACCACAATCATGAGCCTCGAAGCACTGTTGAAGGAACTCGAAAACGATAAGGGGGCCAACACTCGTAACCCGAATTGGTACTTCCTCAGCATCTTCGGCGAACCGAGCAACACCGGCACGTGGGGCTGGCGCGTCGAAGGGCACCACCTTTCGGTGAACATCACTCTCGATAAAGGCGAAGTGGTCTCCGCCACGCCGATGCTCTTCGGGGTGAACCCCGCCGACGTAAAAGAAGGCCCGAAGAAAGGCCTGCGCGTGACCCCGGAAATCGAAGATACCGCCAAGGAACTGATCGCCAGCCTCACCGAAGCCCAGAACAAGACCGCCAAGCAACCGAAGCAACTCCCCGAGATTCAGGAAGGCCAAGCCGACCCCGGCGTGGGTGCCCCCATCGGAGTGCCCGCTTCGGAACTCGCGGTCGATCAGCGCAAGATTCTGCGGAAGTTGATCGAAGCCTACGCTACGCGGTTGCCCGCCGACATCGCCGCGGGCGAAATGAAGAAGGCGGAAGCGAGCTTCGACAAGATTCAATTCGCATACTGCGTGGAAGCGAACAAGCCGGGCAAGCCGTACACCTACCGCGTGCAAGGGCCGAGCTTCGTGATCGAATTCCTGAACGTGCAAGCCGACGCGGCGAAGAACCCCGCCAACCATATCCATAGCGGCTGGCGCAGCCTGCCCAAGGATTTTGCGAAGTAAGTTATTGGTTTGGCAAACCTCGCCCTTCAGTAGGTAGCCTTAACAAGTTTTTCAATGGCGTCGTAGTGATGAAAAAGGCCAATGATTCCAAGCCCCAGCCCACACCATCGCATTCATTCGGAAGGCGTTTATTAAACCATGCCAGCCTGCTTATAGGAGTA
>JBBQWA010000311.1:0-5233 GCA_038211045.1 Gemmatales bacterium | reverse complement strand
GGCCACGCATACAATTCTGTCGGTTCGTCCCCCGTTCATCCCATCGGAACAACTCGAATGGCCCTCCCATTATCGCGCCGCCGATTCCTCCAAACCGCAAGCCTCGCCGTGGGCGCTGCAGCCGCCCCGCGGTTCCTCTTGGCACAATCGAAGGAACCGCTGTTCAAGATTTCGCTGGCACAATGGTCGTACCACAAAGCGTTCTTTGCGAAGGCCGGGGCGCCCGAGAAACTCGATCCGCTGAAGTTCGCCGAAATCGCCAAAGGCCACGGCATCATGGCCGTGGAATACGTCAACCAGTTCTACAAGGATAAGAAGAAGGACGACGCATACCTGAAGGATCTGAAAAAGGTCGCGGACGACGCCGGGGTGACCAGCGTACTCATCATGTGCGATGGTGAAGGCAACCTCGGCAACCCGGACGAAAAAGGACGCCTCACTGCCGTGGAGAACCACAAGCGTTGGCTCGAATGGGCCAAGTTCCTCGGCTGTCACAGCATCCGCGTGAACGCCGCGAGCGATTGGAAGAAGGGGTTCGCGGAAACACAGAAGCTCGCCGCCGACGGGTTGCGCAAGCTCTGCGAATCGGGCGACACCTTCGGCATCAACGTGATCGTCGAGAACCACGGCGGCCTATCCAGCCACGGCGGTTGGCTGGCCGGAGTGATGAAACTGATCGACCACAAGCGGGCCGGCACCCTGCCGGACTTCGGCAACTTCAACATCGGCAAGATCGAAGGCGTGAAGGAAACCAGCTACGACCGCTACAAGGGCGTCGATGAATTGATGCCCTACGCCAAGGGCGTGAGCGCCAAGTCGCACGACTTCGACGACAAGGGGAACGAGACGAAGACCGACTACGTCAAGATGCTCGACATCGTGTGCAAGAAGCACAAATACCACGGCTTCGTGGGAATCGAATATGAAGGCGGCAAGATCAGCGAGAAGGATGGCATCAACGCGACGAAGAAATTGTTGGAAACGGTGATGGCCGAGATGATGAAGTAAGACTCACCGACGGACATCGTCCGTCGGCTTTCAATGGGAGCAAATGTTTGAAAGCCGACGGACATCGTCCGTCGGTGTTTATCACTTGATATACCGGTTAACTATGTTCTCCAGCATTTCCTGCCGGCCACTCACGTTCGGCGTGTTGTTTCCCTTCTCCAGCATGTATTTCTCCAAGCTGGCGAAATCTTCCTTGCCCGCCTCAATGCTCGCGCCGATGCCAGAATCCCAACTGCTGTAACGGTGTTTGACGAAATCTTTCAACAAGCCATCCTTGCGGATCGCGGCGGCGATCTTCAACCCTTGTGCGAAGCAATCCATGCTGCCGACGTGAGCGTGGAAGAGGTCGATCGGCTCGAAGCTTTCGCGCCGGACTTTCGCATCGAAGTTGAAACCGCCCGGCGCGATGCCCGGCGTGCCGAGGACCACGAGCATCACTTGCGTGGTGAGGTAGAGGTTGGTGGGGAATTGATCGGTATCCCAACCGATGAGGTCGTCGCCGCGGTTGGCGTCGATGCTGCCGAGGGCACCTTGGCTCGCGGCGTAGGCGAGTTCGTGCATCATCGTGTGCCCGGCGAGCGTGGCGTGGTTCGTCTCGATGTTCAGTTTGAATTCCTTCTCCAGGCCGTAGCCGCGAAGGAACGCCAAGCAGGTAGCGCTATCGAAGTCGTACTGGTGCGTGCTCGGTTCCTTCGGCTTCGGTTCGATGAGGAACGGCCCAGTGAAGCCGATCTTCTTCTTGAAATCGACGGCCATGCCGAGGAACTTGGCGAAGTGATCGAGTTCGCGTTTGAGATCGGTGTTGTAGAGGTTCGTGTACCCTTCGCGGCCGCCCCAGAAAACGTAATTCTCTCCGCCGAGTTCCTTGGTCACTTCCAGTGCCTTCTTCACTTGGGCCGCGCTGAAGGCGAAGACGTCCGCGTTGCAACTCGTGCTGGCGCCGTGGGCGAACCGCGGGTTGCTGAACAGATTCGCCGTGCCCCACAACAGTTTGATGCCGGTGCGATCCTGTTCGCCCTTCAGCGCCTTAGCCACGGCATCGAGGTTCTTGTTCGATTCCGTGAGCGTTTTCCCTTCCGGCGATACGTCGCGGTCGTGGAAGCAGTAGTAGGGCACGCCGAGTTTTTCCATAAACTCGAAGGCGACCTTCACGCGGGTGATGGCCATCTCGACGGAATCGGTGCCGTCTTCCCACGGTCGGAGGGCGCAACCGGGGCCGAAGGGGTCGCTGCCGGTGCCGCGCATCGTGTGCCAGTAGGCCACAGCGAAGCGGAAGTGATCCTTCATCGATTTGCCTTCGACCACTTCACTCGGGTTGTAATGGCGGAACGCGAGATCGTTCTTCGAATCGGGGCCTTCGTAGGCGATCTTTTGAACGTCAGGGAAATACGGCATACATGGCTCGGTAACGGGGAGGAAACGGTTCAGTTGTGAATTTACAAGCCACTCGGTTCAACGGCGAATGCTCAACCAAGCATATGTTCGCACCCGGAGTTTTTGTGAAGGATGGTCAGGCGAACAAGTTCACCCTCTTAGTTGGAGTTCGGGCTTCAGCCCGTCTTGTGATCGTTTCTGGGTGGGGTAGGCAAGACGGGCTGAAGCCCGAACTCCAACAAAGGCACATCAATTCGAGGTGTTAGTTAGATCGATGACCCTTCCACTACCGTCCCCGCCTCGCCCGGTTTCAAGCGGATCGCCATAGGGAAGTGTTCGATGAATTCCTCTTGGTGGCTGACGAGGATGATGCGCTTGAGGTATTCCTTCAACCGTTTGAGTTCCTGAGCCGTCGCTTCGAGGCCATCTTTATCGAGGCTACCGAAGCCTTCGTCGATGATGACGCATTCGATCGGGCGGGCGCCGGTGGTGGCGAACCGGCCGATGGCCAGCGCCAACGCGATCGCCACGCGGAATTTCTGGCTTCCGGAGAGGAACATGACCGGCGTAGGAACCGGGCTTTCGGGCCGGTGGACGCGGAGAACGAGCGCTTCGTCGTCCTTCTTCTCGTTCGGATCGAGTTCGAGGGAAAGATCGCCGTTGGAGAGGTTGCGCACGATGGTATCCGCGTGGCCGACGATCTCGGCTTCGGCCTCGCGCAGGAGTTCCCGCTGTAGGCCGTTGCGGCCGAGCAAATCCCGCAACTTGGCATGCAACCGCTCTTCGGCTTCCGCCGCGAGGATTTCACCCCTCAACTTGGCGGACGCTTCGGCGCGGGCTTCCAACGAACGCCGCGTATCACGGGCTTGGGTGAAATGCCGCTCGGCTTGCGAGAACCCCTGCGCGGCGGCCTCCGCGCCATGCTGGGCTTCCGCGACGGGAACCCGCCCCGCGTCCGGTACCTCCGACATTTTTGATTCCAGCTCCGCCAATCCCCGTTGGCGTTCGTCGTTCATTTGGAGGTCGCCGAGAAGCGCTTCAAACTGCGATCGTACGTCGGATCGTTGGAGTTCTTCGAATTCCGTTCGCAAACGGGCCGCGTCGCCCTCCGGGATCGCATGGTATCGGACATCGAGGCGTACTGTCAGCGAGCGATGGCGATCTTCGAGGATCGCCGCCTGTTGGTTCAGTTCGGCCGCGCTGGCCTCCGTCGCTTTGGCTTCGGTGCGGGCGATTTTCAAATTATGTTCCGCACCTCTAGCCGCAGTTTCTGCCCGTCTGAATTCGCCCGTCGCGGAGGCGCGTTCGTTCTCCACTCTCTGCCGATCCAGTTCGGCTTCCTTCGCCCGCTGCCGCAACAGGTTCGCCGGATCGTGAACGCCGAGCGTAGTAAGGGTTTCGTCCTTGGCCCGGCGAAGCCGTTCGCATTGATGGAATGCCTGAAATCTCAGGTGGAGTTCGCCGTGCGCACTCTTGGCAGCGTCCGATGTATTGCGGGCCTTACTGCGAGTCGATGTTGCACGATCCAACAACGCGGCCAATCGTTGAACTTCCCCGGCGATGCTCCGCCGCTCGTTTTCCGCGTGATCGGCCGTCACTTCTTGGCCGCAGCGGTCGCACTTCACGCCTATATCTAACGTTTCGATTTTCGCTTGGAGTTTGGAAGCGAGATTCCACTCCGTGTTGGCTTCCGTGAATGCCTGCTCGGCTTTGCGTTCAGCGGTCTCGACGTTGTCGCGTTCCGCCAGGGCCGCATCGACCTGTTCGCCCAGGTCGGCCGGGTACGCGGCGAGTTCGGCATCCAGTTGTTCCAATTCCCCGGCGAGTATTGCCTGCTGCGTTAGCCGTTCACTCTCCGATTTCAACTGCATAACGCGGCGTTCGAGTTCCGGCAGGAGTTGCCGAAGGTTCTCACAATGCGCCCGCGTCTCGGCGTCGGTTCGCTCCGCAGTTTCGAGTAAGGCCCGTGCTGCGGTGAGCCGCGGTTCCAACTCGGCCTTCTGCCGCTCGAATCCGACTTCCTCATTTCGTAACGCGATCCAATCCATCAACGGCGGAAGCACTTTCTCCAATTCGTCGAAGCGTTCCTTACGGCTGCGGATGGCTTCGGCTTCCCCGGCCCGCTGGGCGGCTTGGGTGAGAACCGCCTTTACCTTTGCGTGATCGCCATGCAACTCGGCCCAACGCCGTGCCCAAATCACGAGTTCCGCCGCCGTCGCTTTGTCCGCTTCGGCCTGCGTGCGTGCCGCGTCTGCCGCGGCCAAGGCGACATCGGCGGCTTGGATCTCCGCGGGCTCGATCTCCGGTTCCGCGGCCTTCCGCTTCAGCAGGTTGTCAAGCGAAGTGCGTTTGCCCTTGGCCGCGTCGGCGATGCCTACGGCGAGCGTTTGGAATCGTTCCAACCCGATGACTTTGCTGAGAATCTCGTGGCGTTTCTTGCCCGTCGCGTTCACGATATCGGCCGCTTCCCCTTGGCGGAGCATCACGCTGGCCGTGAAGGCTTCGAAATCCAACCCCACCGTTTCCTTGACCCATTCGTCCACGGCCGTGGCACCGTTCAGGTCGGGGATCACTTTCCATGTACCGTCGTCGCACCATTCCACCGATTGGGTCGTTTTCTTTCCGAGGCTGCGCGTGATGCGGTAGGCGGCGCGATCGATGGCGAATTCGAAACCGACCGTGAACCCCGATTCCCCGTGCTTGATGAGGTTCTGGGCGCCCTGTTTGCCGCCGCGGTGTTTGGCGAACAGGCAATAGGTGATGGCATCGAACACGGCCGACTTGCCCACACCGTTGGGGCCGCTGATGCACCAGAGCGGTTCGTCGTCGGCGAATTCGATCTCCTGCTTCG
>JBBQWA010000310.1:0-5249 GCA_038211045.1 Gemmatales bacterium | reverse complement strand
GAATTCGGCGCCGTCACTTCGCGCGCCGTTCATGCCGAGGGTGAAGCCTTCGAGGGCTTCGAGGGGCAAGCCAAGCTTCTCGGCGAGCCGGACGCGGATTCCGGGGAAGCGCCCGAGGTTCGCGGCGCACTCTTCGGCCTTCGCTTGCCAGTTCGTCGTCGTCGGCTTCGGCTTCGAGGGCTTCGCCTTCGAGGGCATCGCGGGCGGTTCGTCGTTGCGGCGGTAGTGGACGAAGCCGTTGTCGTCTTCACTGATCTTGCGCCAACCGTCGCGGGCGATGCCCCGGCAGAAGTGCAAGCCGTCGGCGGTTGCGGAACAGTTCTTGGAACCCGAGCCACAAACCGGGCAAGGCGTCGCCTTCGAGGCGCGGAACATGCTATCATTCATTGGTCGATCCTTTTGAAGTCGTGGCCGTACGCATTCCTTGAACCGGGGCGCACGGCCACGGTCGTTTAGTGGGCGGGGTTTTGGATCGTGGCGGGGGTTGCTTTGGAGATGAGCCAGGCTTCGAGGGCGGCGCGGAGGTACACCACCCGGCGGCCGATTTTGATCCGTCCGACGGGTTCACCGGCTTGCCAGTGGCGTTCCAACGTCTTCGCCGAGAGGCGGGTGAAGTCGGCGGCTTCGGGGCCGGTGAGCGTGATCGCTTCGAGGGCGTCCGCTTTCGCGGCGGGGTTGAGAAGGGTAGACACGATTCGATCCTCATGGGGGGGCATGAGGGGCATCTTCAACCCTGAAACGGAAAGCCGGGAATTGTTCCGCTTTGTTCCGCTTTGTTCCGGTGAAGGGACGAAAAAAGCCCTGAGAATTCAGGGCTTGACGGGGCAGACTTTTCACCGGAACAATTCACGCGGGCTTGACTCCGTTCTCAGGTTCCGATTTCTTCCGGCGTTTCCGTTCCCTTTCCATCGCGGCCTCAACTTCTGATTTTGAGATTTCGAACGCTTTGGCGAGTGCGACGTAATCGGTATGTAGGTCGGTTTTCCACCCATCCCAGATTCGTTCATCTAGCTTCGGATCGGTGCGCTTGCGGCCTAGTGGGTTCTTCCCCGCGCTACTCCCCACCGCAGCGCCGGCCGCTGGGGGCATTGTTGGCGGTGGATCTGCTTCTCCCAGAAATGCGAGCAATGTTTTCTGCGAAACAGAGCAATCGAACGCGAGCTTTTCACGCCGTTCGACCGAAAGGGGAATATTTTCCCCGTGAAGTGCAAGCAAGCGAAGTAATCGCTTGCGGTGTCCTCGAGCTTGGAAGGGATGTTCACCTTGCGCCGCGAACAACTTTTCATGCTCCACGTCGTTCAAGGCTCGGGGGTGCCAACGTTCAGGCCAATCGAGCGTGTAATCTGCTATCCATTGTGCCGCGTCCTCAATTACTTTCGCGCTGTCTCCGCTCCACGAATGACTTTCCGCAATGCACTCGTCCACCAAACGCCGGATTCCCGGTTCGGCAAATACCCGACTTTTGATCTCCCTCCATTCTTCACCGCTCCGGCAAACCGATGCGTGCGTTTCATCGTTCTCTTCCTCGGGGCGAAAAGAGAGTTGCCGAAAGCGATTCACCGCGATGGCAACTACGTCAAGGGTGAGAATGAGCTTGTGAATGGGCCGGGAATGAGGTTCCCATGATTCGTGAGGGGGCATCGCTTGCATCTAGGGTGCCGGGCCGGGGGAAGCCGAAAGGCTGGATGCGTCCTTGCGTCTTCCCCCGCTTGCATCGCCCGCTGGCCGGCGAACGACAACCCAACGAATCATCATCGCACAAGTAATCCGAACGCCCACAGGTCGGATGGGGATTTTTTGCATACACTCCGCCCGAATGTATCCCCAACGGGCAACCTGATGCCATTCTTAGAGTCGGGATATATTTCCAGGGACTGGAATGGGCCGGGCAACCGCATCGGGTTTGTTGACGTATAAAAAAGACCGAACCGCTTTCAATGCTCTACCTCCCTTTTTAATAACGCCACTTCCTCGGCGGTGAGGGCGAAGAGCCGATATACCCGGTCGTTGATCTCGGCTCCGGCGGCGGCGAGCCGGCGGCGTAGGGCGTCCACTTCGGCCCGCTTCTCCCGCCAATAGGGTTCCCATTCGTCGGCGGTCTTAGGGGCGGTGAACGGGTTCTGCTTCCGCTTGAAACACGTTTTCAGCGCGTCGCCGAGGGCCATGAAGTCGTGTTTCCACCACTCACCGTTGAAGATCGCCAACAGCCGAGAAGCGTTGAGTTGGTGAAGACTTGCGTCCCTTGTGGGATCACCAAGAATCCAAGGGATCGCATCAGAGCTTGCCCCGAAGGCATTGCGAACGGTGAAGCTGTACCGATTCTTCGGCGTGGCTGGATCATCGGTCTTATGATGCCAAGAACCACATGAAGCGATCAATACGAATTCGGCCCAGCGATGCAGACGACTTTCCTCGGCCAAATGGGGTAATTGTGTCGGGAAGAGAGGGGAGCGAATCCAGAACGTAGGTGGTAGGTTTGCCACCGCTTCAACAGCCAGAAAGCGAAATCGTTCAATTGCCTCCGGATCGCCGATGAGCACGACCCCATATTCAACGTCATGGCGGTTTAGAAATTCTGCCGCCGTTACTTTGGGAAGTATTACGCTGGTGAAAGGCGGGCCGATTCCCGGTCGTAGCGGAAATCTCCGATCGTTCCGTCCTTGTGTTTCACGATCGCCTCGTCGATCACGGGCAGCGGAACTATGAACCATTCCCGTGGTTCCACCTGCGATCCGAAGCGATCCTTGAGTTCGAGATCCAGCCGGGCGGCGCCGAAGAACTTATGCAGGAGCGCCTCGAGCGCCTTCCGGTTGATATTCGCCAGTTTGTAAGTCGCGACGATTTCCACGTCGGCCAGGAGGTAGGTCGGAGCTTTCTTCGCGTTGGCGACACGGCGTTTCACGCTCCCGCCGGTCACGCCGATCTTGTGGAGAACCGACCTGTTCTCCGCGACGAAGGGGTGTTCCGACTTGCTCCGCAGCACGTAGACGTACCCTGTCGCCAAATCGTCGTCCGCCGGTAACTCCGAGAACAAAGATCCGAACCCCATTTCGGTGATCCGGCGGCTGGCCTTGTCCTTGTTCAACGCCCGCTGGAGGGAGCGCACGAGAAGGTCGTTCTCGGTGCCGTTGTCGTATACGACACGAAGCCTGCGATCCGGCCGGCCGTATTCGCTGACAAATCGCTCGCCTACTTCGGCCACAATTACCTTCTGCCCGTCGAGAATGAAGAGGTCGCCTTCGATCACCTCCGCGTTGTCCCGGTACTTCACGCTCTTCCGTTCCTTCGCATCCAATTCGCGCTGCACTCGCTCGAAGATCGGTTTGAACTGGTCGAAGTCTGCGCAGGGGTTCCGCTGGGCGATCTCTTCCGCGGCCCGGATTTCGTCCCGCGAGCGGACGTGAACGAGACGGGTTACGTCGTCTAGTGGCGTTGCCCCGACCCCGAGTGAGTCGAGCAACGATTCGTCGTCGGGTTCGTCTTCGGCATCGTTTGCAATGGAACCACCGCCACTATTCAAAAGCCCGCGCGAATCCAAGCCGGTCAAGGCTTCGCGGCACTCTGCGGATTCTCGAATACGATCAAGCCGCACGGCGTATAGCCGCTCGAAGATGTCGCGGCTCTCGCCGTGTTCGGGTGGCTTGCCGTGTTCCGCCAGGAACCGTTCGATCTCCTCGAACCCCGCGATGATCCGTTGTTCCCGCGGCGTGCGCCCGCCGGCCGCGGTGGGGGTATCCACCTCCAACTCGTCGAGCGTCAATTCCTCGGGCACCAGCTTTTTGTCGAACAAACCACGCTCGACCGCCGTCTTGTCTTGGAGCAACGGTGTCACCAGTTCGGTCAAGTCTTCGCGGCAGATGCGCACAGCCTCCGGGCTTTTCGGTTCCGCCAGCCCTTTGATCTCCAACTCGATCCGGCCCGTCCGCAGATCAACGCCGACGTTGTTCTTCTCCGGGTCGTACCCGCCGACCCCGTAGTCTAGACCGGGCGTCGGTTCATTGGTCGGGTTCTTCGGCCGGGACTCGAATCGCGGCGCCAGCACCTGCTCCATCAGCAGGCTCGCGGCGATGGCTTTCAGCGTATCGTTCACCGCTTCGGTCACGACGCCTTCGCTGGCGTCCGGCTCGGCAATCAGGTTGGTAAAGCGTGCCCGCATTTTCCCCGGCGCGTCCCGTGTGGTCCGGCCGATGATCTGCACGATCTCCGTCAGGCTCGACCGATAGCCCACCGTCAGCGCGTGTTCGCACCAGATCCAGTCGAACCCTTCCTTCGCCATGCCGAGGGCGACGATGATGTCCACATGGTCGTGATTGTTCTTCTGCGATGAATCACGCAGCGTGGCGGACACCTTCTCCCGCTTCGCCGGGTCGTCGTCCACCAGATCGGCGACCTTCAGCATCTTCCCCTCGGCGGTCTTCACCAATTGGAAACCCGTCACCGGATTGGCCGAGACATGGTGGAACTCGTCCACCGCGGGCAAATGACCGCCGCGACCGACGGCGACGTCGTCGTCATCGAGTACGTCTACGACGTCTTCGGCAATCGCATCGCCCGCAACGACAACGACCTCGGCACTTGGGAATCCTTCGCCTTTGACGGCTGGAACGCCGGCCAGCCCGCCCCCGTGGGCAACGAAAACTTCGACGCGGTCGCCGACCTCGACGCCTCGGGCAACGCCCTGTTGCGGCGCATGTACGGCGAGGGCTTCGATGAATTGTTGGCCAGGATGGATGCCTCGGGCACCCCCGGCTTCTACGTCACCGACATCGTCGGCAGCGTGAGGCAGGTGCTCGACGACACCGGCAGTGTGATCGCGAGCAGCGATTTCGATGCCTTCGGTAACCTGATCGCCGGGTCGCTCTCGGACCGCTACGGCTACACCGGCCGCGAGTGGGACGCCGCCATTGGGCTGTATTTCTATCGCGCCCGTCCGTACGATCCGGCCACCGGCCGATTCTACGCCGAGGCCGAGAAGGGCTTCGATGCCGGGGATGTGAATTTGTATCGGTACGTGGGCAACCAAGCGACGACAGCGACCGATCCGAGCGGAATGGAAGACCCAGAGTCTAGAAGGCTTCTATCAAAAGCATTGAACCATAACCTGTCGTGTCATAACCCAAGTCATCAACCTCAAAACCAAGAGAAAGAGCGTGACCTCAGCGGTTTAACCACAATGTTTCCGGAACCGGTGAAAAAAACGGCTGAGCAAGTTGCTCTCGACAAGAAATTAGACGAAGTAAGGAAAATGA
>JBBQWA010000309.1:0-5328 GCA_038211045.1 Gemmatales bacterium | reverse complement strand
CCAATGCTTGGACAGCCACATGGAACTGCTCTCTGGTGTTTCTGCTAATGGCTTTAGCTGGGTAGGTATTTTTATGGACTGTTTTGTTGTTTTGGATTTATTCTTGCGCATAAACGGCTCAAATCGAGAATATGGTGGCGTTATCGACTTATTCGTTTGACTCGACATGAGATTTCGCTTTGTTTAAATTATTCATTTCTCGAAAGCCTCATGTTGCCCTCAGTAAATTCTTCCCAAGCCCTGCGGCCTTTGCTAACTCCAGCACCTTCGCACCGACCGCGACATCTTCGATGCCCAAACCCAACGATTTGAAGATCGTAATATCCGCATCCGATTCGCGGCCGGGCGTGCGACCGCTGAGTACCCGCGAAAAGCATATCACGTCGGCCCAACTCTTCGCCCCTTCTTGGAACGCCCGCGCGTAATCCCCGGCTTCCAAGCGGCCCTGTTCGATGCTATCGATGGTGAGCAGATTCGCCCGGCGGATCGTTTCGGTATCCACTTCCGCTTTGCCGAGGAAATTCGAACCGACGATATTCAAATGGGTACCTTCGGAAAGCCATTGCCCCATCAGAATCGGATCACGGGCCGATGTGGCTGTGATGACGATATCGCAATCCTTCGCGGCTTCCTCGGGCGTCGTTACCGGGATCACTTCGGTTCCACACGATTCGGTCATTTCCTTGCAAAATGTGGCAAGCTTGGCACCATCGCGGGCGAACACGCGGGCTTGGCGAATGTTCCGCACCTTGCAGACCGCTTCGAGTTGGGTTCGCGCTTGTTTCCCGATGCCGAACAGCCCCACCGTATTAGCGTTCGCACGGGCTAGCTTCTTCGTGGCGACTCCACTCGCAGCACCGGTTCGCACCTGCCCGAGGTAATCGGCTTCGATGATGGCGTTCAACCCGCCGGTTTTCGGGTCGAACAAGTAGACGTGGAATATCGCATCGAACTTGCCGGTGGTATAGGCCTTGAACCCGATGGCGTTGAGCGTCTTCGCGGCGGCGGGGAGAACGTGCAACATCACCGCGTCGGTTTGGACGCGCTGTCGCGGGGCGTTCACGGCCTCATCGAGGGCGAGCTTGCGGAACGCGGCTTCCACGAGGGGAATCGCCGCATCCATGGTAAGGAGTTGTCGAACGTCGGATTCGGTGAGGTAGAGCATTTCGGATTTCGGATTTGGGATTGAACGACAAGAAAGCTCATTCAATTTCGAACGACGGCATCTTGGATTTCAATCCGAAATCCCAAATCCGCAATCCGAAATCACTTCCCACTGGCCAGCCACTCGGCGAGCTTCGCCAGGCCGCCTTCGATGTTGGCCCGGCTGCACGCGAACGACATTCGCACGAAGCCTTCCGCACCGAAGGCGGCCCCGGTGACGAGGTTGACTTGCGCTTGTTCGAGGAGGGCATTGCAGAAGCCGTTGGAATCCTTCACCAGCGTGCTTCCGAACGTCTTGCCGAAGTAGGCGGAGACGTTGAAGAATGCGTAGAAGGCACCCTCCGGCGCGGCGAACTTCACGCCGGGGATGGCACTCAAACGTTCGATCACCATCTCGCGGCGGACTTCGAATTCCTTCCGCATCGCCTCGATGGCCGGGGGCGAAAGGGGCGATTCCAACGCAGTAATCATCGCGTGCTGGGCGATGCTGCTGGGGCAACTCGTTTCCTGGCTCTGGATCGTATCCATCGCCTTCACCACCGCGACCGGGGCCACGGCCCAACCGAGCCGCCAACCGGTCATGGCGTAGCTTTTGCTTGCCCCGCTCACGGTGATGGTGCGATCTTTCAACTGAGGCCGCAGCGTGGCGAAGCAGGTCGGCTTGGCGGTGCCGAAGCAGAGTTGTTCGTAGATTTCATCGCTGAGCACGTAGCCGTCGCAGTTTTCGAGAAACACGTCGGCGAGCGCTTCGAGTTCCGTTTTCGTGTAAACCGTGCCGGTCGGGTTGCACGGCGAGTTCAACATCAGCGCCCGAGTCTTCGGCGTGATCGCGGCTTTCAATTGTTCCGGCGAAAGCTTGAATCCACTTTCGAGCGTCGTATCGACGAGGATCGGGTTCGCGCCGGTCATGGCCACGAGGTCCGAGTAGCTTACCCAGTAGGGCGTGGGGATGATGACATCGTCGCCGGGGCCGACGGTCGCCGCGAGGGCGTTGTGCAGCGAGTGCTTGGCCCCGTTGGAAACGATCACGTTTTCGGCCTTGCACTCGAAGCCGTAAGTGCGGCCGTACCACTTGGCGATCGCGGTTTTGATCTCGGCGGTACCCGCCGCGGCGGTGTAGTGGGTCATCCCCTTCGCCATGGCTTCGTTGCCGGCGTCGCAAATGTGCTTCGGCGTATCGTAATCGGGTTCGCCGAGGCTGAAATCGAAGACGTTGATACCCGAGGCCTTGAGCGCCTTGGCCTTGGCCCCGGCCGCGAGCGTGGCCGAGGGCTTCACCGATTCCGCGAGCTTGCTGATCCGAATCATCGCATATTCACCATTCGAGTAAACGGGCCGAACCCGAAGTTCATCGTATACAATCGGCGTTCTCCCGGAATAGGAACACTGTGCCATTGCACATCGCCCAGTTCGTTCATCGCTACCCGCCAGCACTCGGCGGAGCGGAAGCGTACATCGCCCGGCTGAGCGAATACTTGGTTTCGCAGGGGGATTCGGTAACGGTCTGGACAACGACCGCCGTGGAATTGCGGGAGTTATGGAGTGGTATTTCCGAACCGAAAGCGGCAGCGACGACAAAAGCAGCTCTCGTCGCTCACGCTTCCGGCTCAGAGAGAATTTCGATCCGTCATTACCGCCCCATTTCATTTCCCCTACGCAGGTACATCCTCAAAGCGCTGTCCTTCCTTCCGCATCGCCCGTGGCAGGCGGTGTTCCAACCGGTGAATCCGATTTGCCCGCAGATGTGGAAGGATGCGGGCACCTACAACGGCCCGCTTGATGCGGTGCATGCGACCGCGTTCCCATATGCGTTCCCAATCCTGTGCGCGCATCGGTTGGCGAAACGACGAAAAGTACCGTTCCTGCTCACGCCGTTCCTGCACCTCGGTGACCCGACCGATCCGCGCGACCGCACCCGCAAGCAGTACACCAAGCCGCACCTGCGCTGGCTGTTGAATGAAGCGGATACCGTGTTCGTGCAAACGCCCAGCGAACGCGATGCTGTGGTGAAACTGGGCGTGCCCGAAAACCGCGTGGTGCTACAGGGCTTGGGTGTCGATGCGAGCGAATGCACTGGTATTTCGCCCCCTCACCCCCAACTTCTTTCCCGCCAGGGGAGAGGGGAGTTTAGGATTGGCCATTTGGCGAACAACAGCATCGAAAAGGGTACGGTCGATCTGTTGAAGGCTGCTTCAGCATTGAATTGCAAGATCGTGTTGGCCGGAGCCGAGATGCCGAACTTCGAGAAGTTCTGGCAAGGTTTTAATGCCAAGGATTGCGTGACCCGCCTCGGCGTATTGACCTATGAACAGAAGCGAGACTTCTTCGCGGGGATCGACATCTTCGCGCTACCCTCGCGCACCGATTCGTTCGGCCTCGTCTTGCTCGAAGCTTGGGCGAACGGCAAACCCGTGGTTGCGTACCGGGCCGGCGGCCCCGCGGATCTCGTGCGACACGGCGTTGATGGATTGTTGGCCAAATGTGGTGACGTGAACGACCTTCGGGAACAATTGCGAATGCTGATCGAAGATGAAGCGATGCGAAAGCGCATGGGCGAAGCGGGCCGAGAACGCGTGGCGATTGAATTCCAATGGGAACCGAAATTAAAATTGTTCCGCGATCGTATCGAACAACTGTAATCGGAGGCTGAAGCGTCAGCGAAGCCATGAATGCTCCTCCAATTGCATCCCACTGCTTCGCTGACGCTTCAGCCTCCGTCAATCATCATCCCACTGCTTCGCTCACGCTTCCGCCTCGGACACGCTTCCGCCTCCGTTGGTCACTTCCCCTTCAAGATCGCGTACGAGACTTCGCCGTTAGGCTTCAACGACGAAATCAACGCCCCCTTCTCCTTGGAGGCCAACGCCATCGCATCGGCGAATGCTTTCATCGTCGGGGTTGCGGTCTTGTCCACCTTCGCGATCACCGTCGAACGCACCAATCCGCTCTCCGCAGCGGGGCTTTCCGCCGCGACGGCGAGGATCAACACACCCGCGGTTCCCTTGGGGAAACCGAGTTGGGCCGCGAGCGCCGGAGTGAGTTCCGATGCGGTCAGGCCCAACTCGGCGAAGTGGATTCCCTTGGGCGATTCGGGCTTGGCCGGGAGTGCCGAGTAATCGTCCGGTTGTTCTTCGATGAGAACTTCGAGCGCGGCGGGTTTGCCCTCGCGGACCAACGCGATTTCCACCTTGCGGTTCCTCGGCAAGTTGGAAACGACCTTCGGCAGCAAGAACGCGTCGGTCACGGCGATGCCATCAATACCGGTGAGAATGTCGCCGACTTTCAAACCGGCTTTGCTCCCCGGCGAGTTGTCGTACACTTTGCTCACCACCACGCCGGCCCCTTTTCTCAGGCCCGAACGGGCCGCGAGTTCCTCATCGAGTTCGCGCAAGCCGACGCCGAGGTAGCCGCGGCGGACGATCCCATCCTTTAACAATTGCTTGGCCACATCGCGGGCCAAGTTGCTGCTGATGGCGAGGCCGACGCCTTGGAAGCCGCCGGTTTTGGTTTTGATCGCCGAGTTGATGCCGATGATTTGGCCATCGAGGTTGATGAGCGGGCCGCCGCTGTTGCCGGGGTTGATCGCGGCATCGGTCTGGAGGAAGTCTTCGTATTGGTTCAGCTTGAGGTTGTTGCGGCTCTTGGCGGAAACGATGCCTTGCGTCACGCTCCCCTTCAAGCCGAACGGGGCGCCCACGGCCAGCACGCGGTCGCCCACTTCCATCGCATCGCTGTTGCCAAGCTCGAGGAACGGTAGCGGGGCATCGGTCTTCAGTTGAATCACGGCGAGATCGGATTTTACATCCTTGCGGATCTCTTTGCTTGTGAACTTGCGGCCGTCTTGCAATTGCACTTCCACGCTTTCGGCCCCTTCCACCACGTGGTAGTTCGTGAGCACCACGCCCGTGGAATCGATCAGCACGCCGGAGCCGAAGCCCAAATCGTCGTCGGTCTTTTTGGCCAACTTCACTTCGATATTGACCACGGCGGGCAGGACCTTCTTCACGACATCGCGGAAGCTGGCGGGATCCTTCGCGGCGATGGGAACCATCGGCGGCGGCACGACTGTGGGCGCTTGGCCGAGGAGTTGGAACGATGCGACCCCGGCGAGGAGCACGCCGGCGCCCGAGAGGATTCGAGGGAGTGTTTTCATGGGGAAGCCTC
>JBBQWA010000308.1:0-5337 GCA_038211045.1 Gemmatales bacterium | reverse complement strand
TTTCGCACTCGCGGCCGATTGGCCCCAATGGATGGGGCCGAACCGCAACGGAGTATGGAACGAAACCGAGATCGTCTCGGAACTCCCGAGTGGCGGGCCTAGGAAACTTTGGTCCGCCCCAATCCAAGCGGGGTATTCCGGAACCGCCGTAGTGGCGGGTAAAGTGTACGTTGTGGATTTCGTGAAATCGACCGGGGAACCCTAGAACAACCCGAGCAAGCGTAGCCTCATCGCCGGTAAGGAACGCATCCATTGCTTCGACGCTGCAACGGGAAAGCAAATTTGGTCGCACGAATACCCTTGCGAATATTCTGTGAGTTACCCCTGCGGCCCGAGGTGCACCCCGACGGTATCCTCCGGCAGGGTTTACTCTCTTGGCACCATGGGCCACCTATGCTGTCTCGATGCTGCAACCGGGAAATTGGAATGGGAAAGCGACTTTAAGGCCGCTTTTAAGGCTGAAGTGCCCATGTGGGGCTATTGCAGCCATCCGCTCGTCCACGGGGATAAGCTCATCTGCGTGGCGGGTGGGGCGGATCATTTCGCGGTCGCATTCGACAAAAACACCGGGAAGTTGCTTTGGCACGGCCACTGCGTCAAAGAGCAAGGATACTGCCCACCCACGGTCATTCGCAACGGCAACCAAGAGCAAATTCTGTTCTGGCACGCTGCGGAACTCTTGGCGGTCGATCCCGCCGATGGCAAGAAACTCTGGAGTGTGAAGCTCGAACCGAGCTACGGAATGGCGATCAACGCCCCGCAACAAGCGGGGGATATAATCTTCGCGAGCGGCATCGGCGGGCAAGCCGTGGCTCTGAAATTCCAACTTGGAGTCGCCGAACCGACCGAACATTGGCGGGGGAAAAAGGATACCGCCGTATATTCCTCCAACGCCACTCCGATCATCCACAAGGGCACCATCTACGGTTGCTGCACCAAAGGGATTCTCCGTGCGGTCGATCTCGCCACCGGCGAACGGCTCTGGGAAAACGAAGCGCTTACCGGTGGCAAACCCCACGGGACCGCATTCCTCGTTCGCAATGGCGAACGCTACTTCGCATTTTGCGAAACCGGCGAACTCGTGATCTGCGAACTCAACCGCGAGAAGTACCACGAAATCAGCAGGGCGGCCATTATCGAACCTACCGGGGAAGCGTTCGGCCGCAAGATCGTGTGGAGCCATCCCGCGTTCGCCGACCGCTGCATTTTCGTGCGGAACGATAAGGAAATCGCTTGCTTCTCGTTGGCGAAATAACCCCTTCTATAATGATGCGGTACTGCCCCAGCGAGTCCGCCATGAATCCCAAGCCGGTGACCGTTCCCGAATTTCGCTCCGCGAAGTCCCAGGCGAGGCGCCTCGCGGTCGTCACAGCCTACGATTACACTTCCGCGAAAATCGCCGATCAAGCCGGGATCGATTGCATTCTCGTGGGCGATTCCCTCGGAATGGTCGTGCAGGGGTTGCCCAATTCGTTGCCCGTCAGCCTCGGCGAAATGATTTATCACACCCGCTGCGTCGCCCGCGCGGTGAAGCACGCCCTCATCGTGGCCGATCTTCCCTTTCTCAGTTATCA
This sequence comes from Gemmatales bacterium, assembly GCA_038211045.1. Taxonomy (GTDB): domain Bacteria; phylum Planctomycetota; class Planctomycetia; order Gemmatales; family Gemmataceae; genus JALHQU01. Next base: position 3,763 of record JBBQWA010000308.1, on the reverse strand, counting down.
GGTTTCCCCCGCGCAAGCGGTTCGCAGTGCCGGGAAGTTGTTGAAAGCCGGGGCGCACGCGGTGAAGTTGGAAGGGGGCGAGCGCATGGTCGATGCGATTGCCGCGTGCCACCGTGCCGATATTCCCGTAATGGGGCACGTGGGCCTCACTCCGCAATCGATTCACCGTTTCGGCGGATTCAAAGTGCAACGGGACGAAGATTTGACTCTGCGGGACGCGAAAGCCGTGGAGTTGGCCGGGGCGTTTTCGATCGTGATCGAAGGTGTCCCCAGTGCGCTCGGAGCGAAGGTTACGAACACCGTGAACGTGCCGACCATCGGCATTGGGGCGGGCGCCGAGTGCGATGGGCAAGTGCTGGTATGGCACGATTTACTGGGTTTGTACGATGAGTTCCGGCCCAAGTTCGTGAAGCGTTACGCCGAACTCGGTACCGCCGCCAAGGGGGCGATCGGGGAATACATTCGCGAAGTGAAGGATGGGACGTTCCCCGGTAGCGAACACGGGTTCCAGTGATATGATGACTGAAAAGGAGGGTGTCAATCATGAATGCGATCATCGCCGCAACTTCCAAAACATGGATCGATCATCGCCATCCTGACGCCGCGGAACGCGATGAGGTGTGGAACGGGGAAATTCACATGGCCGCCGTCGCGAATCGCCGACATCAGAATTTGAACTTTCACTTGCAGATGTATTTGTTCAATCACTGGGCCGTTGGCGGACTTGGTCTCGTTTACCAAGAAGTAAACCTCACTACCCCCGAAGACGAAGAGCACTGGAAGAACAACTACCGCATTCCCGATCTCGTGCTGCTTGACCCCCCCCGCTTCCATATCGACAAAAACGAATATATGGCGGGGGCTCCCCTCGTGTGCGTGGAAATTTACTCTCCCGGCGACGAAAGTTACGAGAAGCTCGATTTCTACGCCGGGTTGGGCGTGCCAGAAGTCTGGATCATCCACCGGGACACAAAAGTCCCTGAGATCTACAAGTTGGCAGACGGCGAATACCAAGTTGTATCGCCCGATGCGGAGGGTTGGGTGATCAGCACAGCGGTGCCCGTGGCGATGCAATCCACCGGCACGGGCAAACTGCGAATTCAAATGCGGAATGATCCGACCACTTTGGCCGAGTTGCCGGATCGCTGACCGTCACTTTGCTTTGCGCCGGCGCCACCGCACGAGCAAGCCCATGCCCGCTCCGAGCGCGAGGATCGCACCCGGTTCGGGCACGAGTGTGAGCACCAAGTTATCCGCGGCGAAGTATTCCGGGGTATTGCTCCCGAACTGGCCGACATCCGTGGACGTGAATCCGAATGAAAGGGTTCTTGTGTCCGAGCCGAAGGCGGATAGATCCACGCTCGTCCATTGATCTACGATGTACCGTTCCAATGCCTGCTGGGAGCGATAATCCGCGAGGTAGAAATCCTTCGTACCGGTCACGGTTCCCCCCGCGTTTTTCCCGGTGATCGTGAGGAGAAAGTAATCTTGCGGACCGAAAGCTCGGGAGAACTGGTTGCCGTCGCGGATCACCGTGTAAGCGTACGTGGTGTTGGTGATATCGATGGAATTGATTCTGTAGCCCTCGGCCAGTGTAATGGTGGACGAGGAACCGTTGGCGATGCCATATGTCGAGCTTCCGGCCGAACCGTTTTGGCCCGTGCCACCCGTCGCGTTGTACGCGGCATACTGGTTGGTAAAATCGCCGGTGGTATTGTTGAACACGCTCGACGACGACCAACCTGAGGAGAACCCTCCGAAGGACGAGTTGTACGAGGTGTTGAACGTAGCGCCGACACCGGGAGCGCCGTAGCTCGTAAAGGTGGTACTGAACGAGGTGGTCGCGTTCGGGCTGTAAAACTGGCCGTTCGCGTAACTGCCGGTACCCGGCGGAGTGGCCGCGAACCCGGTGGGAAGATCTTCGAAGCCGACTGCGACCGTTTGGGCCGAAGCGGGCGGAAGTGAGATTGCGAGGAACGCTGCGGCGAACGAAAACACGAAACGGAACATGTTGAATCCTTGAGTGATTTTGTGTGCGTGTTGGGTTGGAATTCCGAAGTCGAAACCGGACTTCGGAACGCGAATACTTAGAAGTTGTCATCGATGGATTCACCACCGGCGCGGGAGCAGATCGCGGCGATGATATGGTTGCCCGTCGAAGCCCGGAGGAACTTCACAGAACCATCGGCAAGGAGGGCGTTGGCCCCGCCGGTGTGGTAACTCGACATCTCTTGCCCGAAATCGCAGAAGATGCCGGGCAACTGGCACGATGCGTACGGGGATGTATCGCTCCGCCGCGCGCTGATGGGGGCCGATTGATCGAACAGGTTGCGCGGGCTGATCCAAATGGAATGGATGCCTTCCGGAGCTTCGCCCACGAGCAGAGTTTGCGATGTGCCGTCGAGGATGTCCTTCAAGGCGAGTGCCGAGGCGAGGATCATCACACCGCGTTCGGGATTGTTCGATGCCGTGGGCGACCGGAGGCCGCGTTCGCCGTTGATCGCGGCGTAATCGTTTCGGGCGTACTCGACGCTGGGCACATCGGTGGATGGCTTGCGGGGCATCAGGCCGTGGGCGCTCGGGCAAAGGTAAGCCGGAACGACGGTGCCCCCGGCCGGTTGGTTCACAGGATCGGTGTAAGCGAGATCCGTGCGTATCGTTTGAAACAAGTTGTCCTGTTCCAGCCACGGCAGGATTGCGGCGCCCCAACTGATCACGTTCGGATTGCTCGAGCCGGGTGCGATGGGGAAATACCCGCCGCGGGGGAACCGATTGATCGCACTGTGGTGCGAATGCAACGCCAACCCGATTTGTTTCAAATTGTTGGTGCAGCGCAGCCGGGCTGCGGCTTCGCGCACCTTTTGCACGGCGGGGAGCAACAATCCAATCAGTATCGCAATGATGGCGATGACGACGAGCAATTCGATCAGCGTGAAGCCGAACGAACGCCGTGACGGGGGGCAACCCCGTGGCGGAAGAAACACGATGCACTCCTTTTCGCCGGCGTCGGGCGAAAGGGTGCCTAGAAACGAGGGCCGACGGACAGGAACCGCACGCGCTGTACGGTAGAAATGCTGCCGGTCGGTCGCCTGGTATCCGAGGCACCGAACCAAACGCGACGGGCAGGTCTTCTGGCTCACGGTTCGTTGGAAACTTCTCCACCTTCCCACGGCATTCGCCGCAGTGGCATTTCGAGAAGCGTCCGACCGTTTACAGCAGCGGCCCTGCGCCGGATTCTCACCGGCTTCCCTTTTCAGCATTCCGCAGATCGCGGAACGCACCCGTCACGTTCATCAAGATACGGCGCGGTCAAGGGCGCCCACCTATCGATTCTAACTACATCGAGTGTTCGGAGGATTTCCGCATCGCTTCTTGCCGCGATCCGCCGACACGATCGAACAGTCGTTCGACCTCCCTCCATAACGCAACGCAATCCTTCTGCTCGTCCGTGGGCAACTTCGCAAACTCACCGGCGTTGAGGCGCAGGGGGCCGGCGATGTAGGCTCGGGGCTTCAACACCGAACAAGTATTGAACTGAAAAGATTCAAACTCAATCGCCATCTTTATCCGCAGCCGACGATGGCCAAGCTAATCGTTGCTCGGATGCTTGTGAAAGGCCATGCTTTCTTCAGCCCGAAGGGCTGAAGCGTCGGGTCTTCCGTTCGCGCGAAGCGTGCAACTATCGTCCCGACCTGCAAATTTCACTTCTTCGGCTTCAAATGTTCGTCGAAGAAACCGAGTACCACGGGGCGGAGGTCGCGTT
>JBBQWA010000307.1:0-5339 GCA_038211045.1 Gemmatales bacterium | reverse complement strand
CCGAGGGCGGAGGAAGCGAGAAGGAGCAACGCGGAGAGAGTGCGCATGAGGAAGGCTCGGCTAGTGGGAATTCGAAGTCCGCTACCATTCACGGGGTTTTCTCGACCCATGGAAAACGGAAAGAATGTCAATGTGGTCGTCGAACACGGCATAGTTAAAGAGGGTACATCCGCCATCGGGGAACCGGGCTTAGACGAACGCCCTCCTCGACCTCGGGCCATCGGGAGGGATGTGTTACGGCTTGCCTCAGTTCCCGCTGTGCGACAAGCTCAAATCTCACGGCCAAGCTCATTCCGCATACTCCGCGAACACCTCGTCGGCGGGAACGGATTCGCCGGGGTTGGCCTTGGCATGGGCCAACCGGCGCTTCAATTCCATACGCAGTTCGTCCGAAGGTTCGGGTGTTGCATCGCCCAACTCCTCATCCAATCGAAGGAGGAGATCGGCTTTCTCCTCGTAGCTCAAATGGTCGAGGCCGAGTGTAGCAAACGTAGCTGTCATGCGGGTTTCTACTTTGGGGTTCACTCTACTTCACTTCCAACACCCACACGTTGCGGAACACGACTGGGTCGTTGTGGTTCTGCAGTTGGATCGGGCCGGGGGTCGCCTTTTCGGGTTGGCCGCCGCCAGTCGATTTGGTCAACTCGGCGTTGTCGTGGATCTTCACCCCGTTGTGCAAGATCGTCACTTTGGCGTTCGCCGTTTTCTTATCGCCTTCGAACTTCGCGGCGGTGAAATCGATGTCGTACGTTTGCCAGACCATCGGCGGCAGGCACATGTTCACGAGCGGCTTGTGCAGCGTGTAGATGCCGCCGCATTCGTTATTCTCGCCTTTGAGCCCGAAGCTATCAAGAATCTGAAGTTCGTACCGATTCTGGAGATAAAAGCCGCTGTTGCCCCGGCCTTGGCCGCTGCTGTTCGGCATCCAGGGCATGCGAAATTCGATGTGGGCTTTGAAGTTTCCGAAGGCTTGCTTGCTGGTAATGCCGGGGTTGAGGAACTTGCCGTCGGCCAGTTCGATGATCTTGCCGTTGATCCACTGGGTTTCGTCGCCGGGTTGAGCGAAGAGAACCTTGGCCCCTTCGGGCGGTTTCGCGCCGAGTGTGGGCGAAGTGCGGGAAATCTTTTTTACCAACGATTCGCTCTTGTCGGTACCCACGAGCGTGAGTTTGCCAACCCCCAACACCGCTTGGAACCCCTCGGCGATGAGCGAGTTGTTCTCGCTATTGAATTTCGTGTTGAAGAGGGTTTCGGTTTTGCCGTCCCAACCGGCACCGGGCAGGCCGCCCGTGAGTTGCTTCACGAGGAACTTATTTTCGCCCTTCGCCACCACCTGTAATCCGATGGTTTGATCCCCCTTCTTTCCTTCGTATTCGCCTTGGATGGCGTAGTCTTTATCGTCGGTCATCTTCCCCGGATCGCTGATGGCGATGCGCTCCGGTTTCGTCTTGGGCTTTTCTTTCGCCTTCTCTTGGGCCACAATCGGGCCGCCCGTTTGGAAGGCGAGCAACGCTAGGCCGATGCCCAAACTGGCACTGCCAAAAACTCGGATCAAACGTGTCATCGGAAAACCTCGGGAAAGGGAGTTCGGCGGGATCAACCCGCGTATTGTTCCACTTCTGAGGATGATGTCAATGGTACGGTGAAAACACGGAGTATTTCAGCCGGTTGGAATCGCCGAAACTCTCGGGAACATCGGGTGATGTCCAAGCTTACCTTACCCGATAAACTTGGTATAGTATTCGCGTCGCAACATTCACAAACAATCGAAACTCCGCATGCTTTACCGGCTTCTGTTCCTACTGATCGTGGTGTACCTAATCTCGGCGGCCGTGTGGGTTGTGCGGGCGGGAATCGTACGCGATGGTAACCCCAACGACCTGTTGAACGTTGCATGCGACCCCACCCGCGAACTCTGGCGGGAGCTGAACGCCAATTTTCAAGAGCACCGTGAACAACGCACCGGGAAGCGGCCCTCGATTCGGCAATCGCACGGCGGTTCCTCCAGCCAAGCCCGCGCCGTGATCGATGGCCTCGATGGCGACGTGGTCACGTTGGCCATGTTCCCCGATACCGATGCCATCCGCAAAGCCGGGCTGATTGCTCCCAATTGGCAAGCACAACTGCCGAACCGTTCGCTCCCATTCGTTTCCACCATCGTGTTCGTGGTGCGGAAGGAGAACCCGAAGAACATCCGCGATTGGTGCGATTTGGCCCGACCGGATATCGCTACGATCACACCCAATCCGAAAACCTCCGGCAACGGCAAGTGGAGCTTCCTCGCACTTTGGGGGGCCGTCACGCAACGCGGAGGTTCGGATGACGATGCGATCGAATACGTTCGCAAAGTCTATTCGCAAACCCCGGTACTCGATACCTCAGCCCGCGCTTCCACGATGACGTTCGCCCAAAAGAAAATCGGCGACGTACACCTCACTTGGGAAAACGAAGCCCACTTGGAAGTACAGGAAGCGGGCGGCGCGCTCGAGATCGTGTACCCGCCGATGAGTGTACTCGCGGAACCGCACGTTGCGGTGGTGGATCGCGTGGTGGATCGCAAAGGCACCCGTGCGACTGCCGAGGCGTACTTGAAATACTTGTACACCGAGGAGGCGCAAGAGATCATCGCGTCGCACCATTACCGGCCGACGAACGCGGATGTTGCCGCCCGCACCGCGGGCCTGTTCCCGAAGATTGAACTCTTTCCGATCACAAAGCTGGCCAAGGATTGGGGCGAAATCCAAGAGCGGTTCTTCGCCGAAGGAGCGATTTACGACCGCATCTCCGGGAGCGGGGTGAAGCGATGAGTACGTTGAACCGCCGGGTGCTGCCCGGCTTCGGCCTCGGTTTGAGCACGACGATACTGTATTTGAGCCTGTTGGTGCTCTTGCCGCTCGCCGCATGTTTGTGGAAGGCCGCCGAACTTTCCCCCGCCGAGTTCTGGGCCGCCGTTTGGACGCCACGGGCCGTGGCCGCGTACAAACTTACATTCGTTGCATCGTTGTTGGCCGCGCTCGTGAACGTGGTGGTCGGATCGATCGTCGGCTGGACGCTCGTTCGCTACGATTTCCCGTTCAAACGGTTGATCGATGCTTTGGTGGATGTTCCTTTCGCACTGCCCACGGCGGTGGCCGGGTTGGTATACGCGAGCTTGTATGTGAGCGATGGCTGGCTCGGCCAATTCCTGACGCCGCTGGGAATCCAAGGGGCGTATTCGCGCTTCGGTATCGTGCTGGTGCTGATTTTTACCGGGTTCCCGTTCGTGGTGCGAACCATCCAACCGGTGCTGGAAGATTTGGATGCCGAAACCGAGGAAGCCGCTGCCAACCTCGGCGCCGACCGTTGGCAAACCTTCACCCGCGTGATCCTGCCTACGATCATTCCCCCGGCGCTCACCGGTTTTACGCTCGCCTTCGCCCGCGCCATCGGGGAGTACGGTTCGGTCGTGTTCATCAGCAGCAACAAGCAATTTGAAACCGAGATCGCGCCGATGTTGATCTTCGCCCGTCTCGAAGCCTACGAGTACCGCGAGGCCGCCGCGGTCGCTTCGGTACTGCTCGGGTTTTCGTTCCTGATGTTGATTTTCATCAACGTGCTGGAACGCTGGAGCCAACGCCATGAGAATTGACGCGGAATTCGTCGGAGCCGCGAGCGTCAGCGACCGGTCGAACACGCCATCGCTCGCTGACGCTCGCGGCTCTGTCAGATCGCGCACCGATCCCGCGTGGGTGCGATACTCGCTCATCGGTTTCACCGTAGGCACCGTGGCACTTTTAATTCTGGTGCCCCTCATCAGCGTGTTCGCCCAAGCCTTCAGCAAGGGCATGCTCGCCTACTGGAAATCGTTGGCCGACGACAGCGATACCATGCATTCGATGTTCCTCACGCTCATGGTTGCACCGCTGGCGGTGGCCATCAACACGGTATTCGGGATCGCCGCAGCGTACTCCATCGCGCGCTTCCGCTTCCCCGGCCGCGCGATCCTCACCACGTTGATCGACCTGCCGTTCAGCGTTTCGCCGGTGGTCGCGGGTTTGATATTCGTCCTTCTCTTCGGATTGCAATCGACGGCGGGAACGTGGTTGAAGGCCCACGGCTACCAGATCATCTTCGCCCCGCCCGGCTTGGTGCTCGCCACGGCGTTCGTCACGTTTCCCTTCGTGGCCCGAGAACTCATCCCCGTAATGGAATCGCAGGGGGCCGATGAAGAAATCGCGGCCCGCAGCATGGGGGCGAACGGCTGGCAAATGTTCTGGCGCATCACGGTGCCGAATATCAAGTGGGGGTTGATCTACGGCGTGATCCTCTGCAACGCCCGGGCGATGGGGGAATTCGGGGCGATCTTCGTGGTGAGCGGCCGTATCGGCGGCGCCACCGACACCATGCCCTTGAGGGTGGAGAAGCTCATACAAGAGTACAACCAACAGGCCGCGTTCGCCGTGGCCAGTGTTCTGACGCTGCTATCGTTAATTACGCTGTTGTTGAAAGTGGTCGTCGAACGGAAACTGCGAGCCGAGAAAACCCGCCCCGGCGATTGAGTTTCCGCGTCACTCGAGTGGCAGAACCTACCACCCCCGGCCGTATTGCACGGGGGTGAAGTTCACTTCCTTTTCGCCCAAAGCGTGGGCGGCGGTTCGCGGCCAGTAGGGATCGCGCAACATCTCGCGGGCCAAGAAGACCATATCGGCTTGGCCGGTTCGCAGAATCGTTTCCGCCTGATGTGCTTCGGTAATCATGCCGACGGCGGCGGTGGGGATGATTGCCGAGCGGCGAATCTCCCCGGCGAACTCGGTTTGATAGCCGGGGCCAACGGGAATCTTCGCCGAAGGGGAAATGCCGCCCGAACTGCAATCGATCAGATCGACGCCGAGTTCGCGGAGCAACCCGGACAGCTTGACGGAATCGTGGATCGTCCAGCCGCCTTCCATCCAGTCGGTACACGAAAGACGCACGGACATCGGCAACTCCGCGGGCAACGCATCCCGAACGACCTTAGCGATGCGGAGTGCCAGCCGCGTACGGTTTTCGAAAGATCCGCCGTACTGATCGGTGCGTTGGTTCGAGATCGGCGAGAGGAAACTGTGCGTGAGATAGCCGTGGGCGGCGTGCATCTCGATGAGTTTGAACCCGGCTGCCACGGCTCGCTTCGTCGCGGCCTGCCAATCTTCGCACAGCGTGTCGATGTCCGATTCCGTGAGTTGCCGGGGAGTCGGGTAACCTTCGGTGAACGGCGTGGAACCGACGCCGACGGGGTGCCAACCGCCTTTCGCCGGAGCCACGGCGAGTCCGCCATCCCACGGTGCGGCCGTCGAGGCCTTCCACCCGGCGTGGGCCAATTG
>JBBQWA010000306.1:0-5360 GCA_038211045.1 Gemmatales bacterium | reverse complement strand
GAACGGTTGGAGTCTCAGCGAGAGTTTATGTACAGCCGCCGGAAGGCCGCCGAGGAGGAAGTTTCCGAGCAGGATCAAGGGGTGAAGGCGCAGGAAAAGGCCGCCGATGCCGCGGTGAAAGCGGCGAAAGCCAACCGCGATGCGGCTGCGTCGATGGTGTCCGTCAATGAAGAAGCTGCTAAGAACGCCGACTTTGCCTACGGTTTCGAGAACAAGCGATTTGAAATGTTCGAGAAACTGTTCAAGGATAAAACGTTCGGCGGCTTGGAATCCGAATTGAGCCGGGACGAAGCCAAGATGCGGGCCGACCGTGCCCAGACCGATACTCACCGGGCCGCGGCCGAAGTGAAACGGGCCAAGGCCAGCTTGATCACTGGGGAATCCTTGGTGCTACAGGCGGATGCGGCGGGCATCAACTCGGTGGCCACCGCCCGAAGGGACTGGCGGCGTGCCGAGCAGAACTTGTTCTCGGTCGAACGGGATTTGCAGGAAATGGATTCGCGAATTGAACGGTTCAAGGCGAGGTTCGTGATAAGCCCGGTCGATGGTGTCGTGTTCCGGATTTCCGCGAACTCCGGCGCCGGCGGACAACTGGTGAAAGAAGGCGATGAACTCGCCGTGATCGTACCGGATTCCAGCGATCGCGTCGTGGAACTGTACGTCGACGGTGTGGATGCACCGTTGATCGCCGCCCACATGGATCGCACGGGTGTTGGCCCGCACGTGCGTTTGCAGTTCGAAGGTTGGCCGGCCGTGCAATTCGCCGGCTGGCCTTCCGTGGCAACAGGAACCTTTGGCGGCCGAGTGAGGCAGCTCGACCCGACGGATGACGGCTTCGGTAGGTTCCGCATCCTTGTGGAACCCGAAAGCCAGTACGACGAAGATGAATGGCCGGAAGGTATTTACCTCCGCCAAGGAAATCGCGCCGTCGGTTGGGTATTCCTCAACCGGGTGACGCTAGGATTCGAACTATGGCGGAAATTCAATGGCTTCCCTCCGGTGATCGCACCGGAAGCACCGAAGAAATCCGGCAAGGAAGAGGTGGGCAAGCCGCCCAAAATCAAACTGTGATTCGCACGATACTTGCCGCGTCGTTCACTTGGTTCGTCGCGGGGTGTGCCCTCACCGAAAGTAAAGCACCCCGTGCGAAGCCGAAACCCGAGATCGTTTTGGGAACACCGGCGGAATTCGCCGTGCCCTCGAAACCCATGCCATTAGCGAATCCGATCGTTCAGACTGCCTTCCAACAACCGGTTGAAAGGGAAGTGCTTCCGCCGCCCCGCCAATCCGCAAATTTGGAGGTTCTCCCGGCTCCCTCGATCCGCGGCGGCACCGCCAGCATTGGCGGCCCACTGGGATTGCTCGAAATCCTCGATGCCACGGAACAGCATTACCCGCTACTGCGGGCCATCGAACAGGAACGGGCCATCGCCGGAGGACGGCTCGTTTCCGCGATGGGCGTGTTCGATTTCCAACTCAACTCCGCCGCCGATGGCCAAGGCCCCGGAACGTACCCGAACTTCCGCAGTTCCGCCGGGTTCCTGCAGAATCTGCCGGTCGGCGGGATCGGTGTGTTCGGCGGCTACCGCAATGGCTACGGCGATTTCCCCACATACAACCTCGGCCAGAAAACCGCCGACGGCGGAGAGTTCCGCGCCGGATTCATCGCCCCACTGTTGAAAGATCGTTCCATCGATCGCCCCCGGGCCACGATTCAACAAGCTCAAATCGACGTTCAACTCGCCGAGCCGGTTATCGAACGCCAACGGCTCGATTTCCAACGTGCGGCGGCACTAACCTATTGGAATTGGGTTTCCTCGGGAAAGCGGCTGCAACTCGTGGAAGGCTTGCTCGACTTGGCGGTGGACCGGGACGATCAATTGAAGAAGCGAGTGGAAATCGGGCCGACGGCCAACATCGAACGCATCGACAATCAGCAAAACATTGCGATGCGAAGTGCCGCTCTCGTACAAGCCCAACGGGCTTTCCAACAAGCCGCCATCGATCTCTCGCTGTTCCACCGCAACGAATCGGGGCAGCCGCTGTTGAATTCGATCGAACGATTGCCGCCGTTTCCCGATGTGGTTCCGGCCGATGCCGCGTCGTTCGATTCCGATTTGGCCTACGCCTTCGAGCAGCGTCCGGAACCCCGGCGGTTGCGGTTGCAACGGGAAAAGGCCGCCGTGGAATTGGCCTTGGCCTCGAATCAAACGTTGCCGACGTTGAACGCGGCGCTTATGGGTTCCCAAGACGTCGGCCCCGGCAATAGTACGCTTTCCGGGCCGAACGGCTTGGATCGCAGCGGTTTGAACGCCGGCCTCACGTTCCAACTCCCGTTGCAACGGCGGGAAGCCCGAGGCCGCATGGCCCTCGCCCAATCGCAAATGATTCAGATTGAACAGCAACTCCGCTTCGCGGAAGATATCGTGCGAGCCGACGTTCAAGATGCGTACTCCGCGCTCGATCGAGCGTTCGAGTTTCACAAGCAGGCGGACAAGCGTGTGGAACTTGCCCGAACCGTGGCCCGCGCCGAACGGGAACAACTCAAGCTCGGCCGCAGCGATATTCTGCGGGTGACCCTGCGGGAGCAGGCGGCGTTCGACGCCGAGATCATCGAGATCAACGCGATGCAAGAATACTTCCGGGCGAAGGCCGAATACCGCGCCGCCATCGGCGCCGGTGGGAAATGAGGCCGGAACATTCTAACGGTTCTCTGCTATCTCGGTAGGGTGCTGCTTCCGCGATGCGTATTCCTTCCAAGAACCTTCGCACAAACGCACGTTCGGGTATTGCGGCGGCTTTGGGAGTTGAACGCGACTTCCCGCCGCGTTCGCCAATACAACAATACCCGATGGAAACGACGACCGCCATCCATCGGTGCGGTTGTTACCGTATCACGAAATGGGATTCCGCATGTTCCGCACCCAACTCGCCATTTGCGTTATCGCATCCGCCGCGTTCGCCCAATCGGCACCGATCACCTCCAAAGGTGGGATGGTTGTTTCGGTGTCGCCGCCCGCGACGGACGTTGGCTTGGCGATTCTGAAACGGGGAGGCAACGCCGTGGATGCGGCGATTGCCGTTGGCTTCGCCGAGGCGGTAACGTGGCCGGAAGCGGGAAATATCGGCGGCGGCGGCTTCATGCTCGTGTGGCCGGGCGAAGGAAAGAAGCCCGCGGTGATCGACTACCGCGAGATGGCCCCGGCCGCCGCGACGAAGGAGATGTTCGCCAAAGGGGTGAGTTATCAGGATATTCGCACTGCCGGGGTTCCGGGAACCGCCCGTGGCTTCGAGATGGCCCACAAGAAGTTCGGCAAACTGCCTTGGAAAGAATTGGTACAACCCGCTGTGAAGTTGGCCGGGGAGGGTTTTCCCGTGACCGCCGGGCTGGCCGGACGCATGAACACCGTTTTGAACGACAAGAAAACGATGAACGAAGAGTTCCGCCGCGTATATTCCAAAGCGGATAAGAGCGAATGGAAAGCCGGCGACACGATGCAACTTCCCGACTTAGCGAAAACGCTGAACGCCATCGCTGAGAATGGTGCCGATGCTTTCTACTCCGGCAAGCTCGCCGAACTTTACGCTACCGAAATGAAAGCGAGCGGCGGCATCGGTACCGCGGAGGACTTGAAAAACTACAAAGCGGTCGAACGCGAGCCGATGGTCGGTACTTACCGCGGCCACGAAATCCTCGCTTGCCCGCCGCCGAGTTCCGGCGGCACCACGCTGTTCACCATTCTGAACATTCTCGAAAACTACGAGGTGAAGAAGCACCCGTGGGCTTCCCCGGAAACCGCGCACCTCGTCGCGGAGGCACAACGCCGGGCGTACTGCGATCGGGCACTCTACCTCGGCGATCCGGCGTTCACCAAGATTCCCGGCGATCTCGCCACGAAGGAACACGCCAAGAAGCTCGCCGCCGGCATCGATATCACCAAAGCGACTATCAGTGAAACGCTCGCTCCGGAATTGAAGATCGAACCCGCCGGCGACAACACCACCCACTTCAGCGTCGTGGACAAAGACGGCATGGCGGTGAGCAACACCTACACACTGGAAAATGCGTTCGGCTGCCGGGTGGTCGTTCGCGGTGCCGGGTACATCTTGAATAACGAAATGACCGACTTCAACGGCAAGCCCGGCATCACCACACGCCTCGGGGGCATCGGCACCGAACCGAACACCATCGCCCCCGGCAAGCGGATGTTGAGTTCCATGTGCCCCGTGATCGTTCTGAAAGACGGCAAACCGATCCTCGTCACCGGCAGCCCCGGCGGCCGCACCATCATCAACACCGTGCTCACGGTGATACTTAACACCATCGATTACGGGGCCGGTGTGCAATCCGCCGTGGATGCCCCGCGGCAGCACCACCAATGGTTCCCCGATTTGATTGCGATGGAAGATCACCCCGGCATCGATGAAACGATCAAAGCGTTGAAGATTCTGGGGCACACGGTGGTCAAGCGAAAACAAGGCGATGCCCACAGCATCGGCATCGACCCCAAGACGGGACTCCGCACCGCCGGCGTCGATCACCGATTGGATGGATCTGGAAAAGGGGAGTAATCCGCAATCGGAATTTAACCGCAAAGGCGCCAAGGCGCTGAGAAGAGCACGAGATCTATTTACTGTCTGTTCTTCTCAGCGCCTTGGCGCCTTGACGCCTTTGCGGTTAAATAATCTTCCTTCCAAGCCCTGCGGCCTTTGCTATGCTTTAGGTGTTCAGGAGTGACACATTCTCCCACGTTTGGAAATTGTGGGTTAACAGTGTCGCCAGTTTCGCTTTGTGCTTCGTCGGCATGTCGGCCAGACACCCGTCGATGGCCGCTTGGAACTTCCCGAAATCCTGATGGTGGCGGCTGTCCAGTACTTCCTTCTTGACGAACTTCCACAGCCGCTCGATCAGGTTCAGGTTCGGCGAGTACGACGGCAAGAACAGCAAATCGAGGCCCAAGTCCTTCGCCAAATCCTGCACCAAGGCGCACCGCTGATACCGGGCGTTGTCCATCACCAGCGTGATCGGAACTCCCACACTCTGGGCCGCCACTTTCCGCAACAACGCGCACACCGACAGGCTGTTGATGTACGTCGTGTTGATTTCCGCGACCAAGCCGTGCGTCACCGCGTTCAGGGCTCCGAGCACGTTGTACCGCTGCCGACCCGACGCCGCCCGCACGTGCAACCGCGTAAAACACCAGAGCCATCCCAAGAATGACGACAGCACGAAATGCGAAGCGTCCACGAAATAGACCGTCCGCTTCTTCGCCCGAGCCTCGGCCAGCCTCGGTTCAAGCTCCACCTTTTAAAAAATCCGCCTGAATGGCGGCGTGCTCCTCGACCGTCTTCTTCGGCGG
>JBBQWA010000305.1:0-5366 GCA_038211045.1 Gemmatales bacterium | reverse complement strand
GAATACGTCGATTGGTTCGCCGAGGTGTTCGAAGGTGGCCCGAAGTTTGAGAACGGCCAACTCGTCGTGAGTGGCGAACCCGGCTTGGGTTTGAAGTTGAATGAAACGGTTGCGGCGAAGTATAGTGCCTAACGTGTTCGGTTGTCAGGATGGAATTGGCAGACACGGGTCTGGCAAATTCTTCTGACGCTATCTCCCTTGGTGGGTCAGAATTGGGGTAGCGCCCAACCCCTGTTGGGGCCAGAGCCTCGGTTTGGACGAATTGGGGCTGAATTTCTACCATTTAGCGGAGAACGTGCACATGTAGTCGCGGGTGAATGTGCGACGGGTTTTCAACTTGGACTTCGACATGGGTGGTCTCCTCAGTGAGAGAATACACCCTTAACTCATTGTCCGTCAAACGAGGGGAGGTTCACAGGTCATCCTACACTTTCATCTCACCGGCTATCGCGATTTCTTCTTGCCCGTTTTCTTGGGTGCCGGTGGCGGCTCGGCGATAGTCACCTTCCGAACATACTTCTCGCGGTATCCGCTCGCCCGCTTCTCCGCGATAGCCTTGTGATAAGCGGCAACGGCCCGGTCGCGATCCCGGAACTCCCTCGCCCTCGATTGCCCCGACGACTCCCGCCAGTTCACACGGATACCGCCGAATTGAACACGCACGGTGTCTCCGTCCAGCATCACGATCCAGAACTGATCCGCCGTGGCGAATATCCGCCGGGTGAGCGAACGTTCGGTCTCGGCAAATCCCTCGGCGACCCTCTCCGCCACAGCATTATCGAAGTCTTTTTTCGTTGTCAAAACGTGTTCCACCACACGTTCACCGTCCATCACCCGATGCCCGTACCCGCTCGGATCATCGATAAAGGTGAGTTTGCAGGTGTGGGGCGGATCGCCGCCGACCAACTCGCGGAGCAACATAACGAGTCCTTGTTTTTGGAGAATCCCCATACCATCGAAAGCTTTCGCAGATTCAATCGGAGCATCACTTCACCGGAATTGTTGTTCCAGCCACGGGGTGACTTTCTCGACCCATTTCGCGGCGTGCTCGCGCTGACCCTCGATCGCAAGCCGCGCTTCGATCGTCATTGGCATCCCGCTGGAATCGCTGCAATGACCGCGGATTGCAATAGTTCCCTTTTCTTTCGTCGAACGTTGGACGACCTGATAATTCAGTGGCGATTGGAGAGCAACGCCGGGGCTACAACAGTTTGCGACGAAGTTCACTAATTCTTGGCATTGGAAGAAGCCCGACCACATGTTGTGGCCTTGCCCCTTCGGAACCATCAGTTCCATTCTTCCCCCGAGAGCCGCGTAACGATCTTTCATGAGGCCCGAATTTGCATCTAGCGGCACGAGTTTATCGACATCGCCGTGAATGGCGAAGAGCGGCACATCCGCTTTGGCGAGCGGAGCGAGGCGATCAACCGGATTGAACTCCTTCAATTTCGCCTGCAATTCCTCGGGTTTCATGGCGTACTCCCCGGCGGCTTTCGCAACACCGGGGTAGCTCGCCAAGTTGCAAACTGGGTAAATTCCAGCGAAGCCCGCAACTTTATCGGGGTTCGCGGCGGCCCAGGAAAGCGTCATCAGCCCACCGCGGCTTCGGCCCAGAAGCACCGGTTTTGCCGAATAGCCAAGGGAATCTGTCATCTCGGAATGAAAAGCGGTGAAGAGTTTATTCCCCCTCGGGCTGCCGTACGATTCCCCCGCATCGATTCCCGCGACGGAGATCCCCGCTTCGAGGAATTTCTCGAACATCCACTTTTCTTCTTTGGCGGGGAGATTCGGCAGGGTCGGGGCATACCAAACCCAAGGCCGAGTTTTCTTGGTGGGATCGGCTTTCGCAGGAATGAGGAATGCCGTTCGCCCGGCCACCGAAAAGACTTTTCCCGCGAGAGGCAAATCCTTCTTCGGTGCTTCGGGTTCGGCGGCATGAGCCGGTACACTCGAGCCCAACATCACGACGACGAGAAGTGAGAGAGGCGACTGCATGACGAACTCCGCGACTTGTTTTGAAACCCTGCGGGAGAAGAGAATTTTACTCCATTTTCGCACGCTCATCGATTACTTCCGGTGCTCGGGAGTATTTTTCGGCGAATGGGCTTTGAATTTGGATTGCTCCCCGAGTCTACCGACACGCCCCTATGCACTCTTTCAACGATAAGACTCGCCCGATGACTACTATTCTCTCGAAATCGTTTCTGAGTGACACGTATGCTTACCGCCGCACTAATCTACCCGCACCAACTCTTCCAGCCGCATCCGGCCGTGGCCGGGGCCGACGTGGTATTCTTGGTGGAAGATCCGCTGTTCTTCCGCCAATATGCCTTCCATAAGCAGAAGCTGATGCTGCACCGGGCGACGATGAAGCGGTATGCCCGCGAGGTCTTCCCCAAAGCCCGATATATCGACGCACACCAGTTGAACGACTCGGGCGACATTGTGGAACTCGTTCGGGCCGCGAAGTGCCAAGCGATCCGCGTGGTCGACCCGTGCGACGACCGGTTGTGCTCGAAGCTCCGCGCCGCGTGCGCGGCCGGCGGGGTGGCAATGACGCTTTTGCCCGACCCGCACTTTCTGACCCCGGCCGCGGAGATCGAGGCGTTCGTTGCGGGGAAAAAGAAATTGCACTTCACCGATTTCTACATCCGCCAGCGGAAACGGCTGGGCGTCCTCCTCACTCCGGAGGGCAAACCGCGCGACGGCAAGTGGAGCTTCGACGCCGACAACCGGAAGAAGCTCCCAAAGAACGTCCGCCCGCCGGTTCCGACGCCACCGCCCGACAATGAGTTCGTCCGCGAGGCCCGTCGGTATGTCCGCAAGCACTTCCCCGAATCGCCCGGCCGCGATGAGACGTTGCACTACCCCACCTCGACCACCGAAGCCCGGGCGTGGTTGGCCGAGTTCTTGGATCGGCGGTTCGCCGACTTCGGGGCGTACGAGGACGCCATTTCGACCCGCGATCGCGTGCTGTTCCACTCCGTCCTTACGCCGGTGCTCAACGTCGGCCTGCTCGCGCCACAGGAGGTGGTCGATGCCGCGTTGCGTTACGATGGCCGGGTGCCGCTGAACTCGATCGAGGGGTTCCTCCGCCAAGTGATCGGCTGGCGAGAATTCGTTCGTCTGGTGTATCTGACTCATGGCCGGGAGCAGCGGACACGCAACTACTGGGGGCACACTCGGCCCATTCCGCCCGGTTTCTACAACGGCACGACGGGCATCGCCCCGGTGGATCACGCGATCCAAGCGGTGCTGGACACCGGGTACTGTCACCACATCGAACGGCTCATGATCCTCGGCAACTTCATGTTGTTGTGCGACATCGCCCCGGACGATGTGTACCGCTGGTTCATGGAGCTATTCATCGACGCCTACGATTGGGTCATGGTGCCGAACGTGTACGGCATGAGCCAGCACGCCGACGGCGGACGGATGACGACGAAGCCGTACATCAGCGGATCGAGCTATGTGCTGAAAATGAGCGACTTCAAGAAGGGGCCGTGGTGCGCGATTTGGGATGCCTTGTACTGGCGATTCGTGGATCGCCACGCGGACTTCTTCGCGGCGAACCCACGAATGGCAATGATGGTGAAGATGAAGGACAAACTCGGTGACAAGATGGACGAACACCACAAGGTTGCGGATGCGTTCCTGGCCCGACTCCACAGCTGAAGTAGATTTCAAATTCTTGTAGCGGAAGTCGCCAGACTTCCGGCTGAGTTGGTTCCGGAAGTCTGGCGACTTCCGCCACTCAGAATTGAATCCCCGCTCTACACCCGGTGACGCGATGCCTCAAACAAAGACGCCGGGCGACCGGCCAACCAAGATCTGTGCGGCGTGCGGCCGGCCATTCGCTTGGCGCAAGAAATGGGCACGCGATTGGGAGCAAGTCCGGTACTGTTCCGAGCGATGCCGCCAGCGCAAGCCGGGCTAAAGCGGTCTTCACAATATCGCAGCGGTTCTTCTTCACGCACGATCCGATGTGTGGCCGCAGACTTGGGAACCGGTCGGGTTGTTGTTTTCTCCGATCCTGTTTCATCTGCGTGGCATCCGCGTCATCTGCGGACTTGAAATGATTTCCCGGATGTACGGAACCGTGCGAACCGCTACGGTGATTCGAAGCCTGCTCTAACGGCGGTTTCCGCGACGATAAACATAACCCGATGCGAACGATCGCCGCCGCCCTGTTCCCGAACGATAAAGACATCGTCGGCGCCGTCCTCAAGAAACCTTAACAATCACACCAGAACTTATAGCTCCCCGGAGATGCGAATCATGCTCACCACCCGCCGCTCATTGTTCAAAGGCCTCACCCTCGGGGCCGGGGCCGTTGTCCTCGACCCGCTCATCCGGCAACTCGAGGCCCAAGCCGCCGGAAGTTCGGAGAAGCCGACGCGCTACCTGTTCGTGATGCTGCCGAACGGCTGCCCGGCGTCGGAAATCAACCCCGTCGATTTCCCGCTGTTGAACCACGACCGGCGGAAAGGGCAGACCATCGAAGCCATCGGCGAGCGGAAGCTCCACCCGTCGATGGCCGCGGTCGAGAGATACAAAAGCAAAGTGACGATCCTGCAAGGCGTGTCCGGCACCTGCGCCAATTGCCCCGGTGCCGATGAATCCGCGGGCGGACACTCCAAGGCGTGGTCGGCCCTCGGTGCGTTCATGGCGATGAACAACACTGTGCCCGCCGCGACTGTGGACTGGGCGCTCGGCAAGAAACTCGGCGGATTGTTCACGAACATCTGCCTCGGCGTCTCGAAAGACCCCTCCACGAGCATCGTGTACGACATGTCTGCAGCAGGGCCGGGTCGCAAAAACCCTACGATCTGCCACCCGGCCATCGCCTACAAGACGCTGTTCGGCAGCGTGGCGGGCGGCCAGGCGGCCGAGGAGTTCGCGGTGAAGACGAACCTCCTCGACTTCTCGGCCGAGGTGATGCGGCCGTGTCGGCGCTTCTGCCTGGGCTTCTTCCGGCCTCGCGCTTCCTGCCGGTAACAATGTGTTTCAAAACGGTGCGGGATGTCAAGCGGCGACGAGTAATTTTAAACGGAGACTGCCGCCTTCAATTTCGCCAAGCCAGTCTTGGCCACTTCGTTCGGATCTTGCTTCCAGTATTCCCGGTTGAAGAGCTCCAGCGAGAGGTACCCCGAATAGTTCATCGCTCTCAGCGTTGCGAAAATGCCTTTGAGTGGGGCGACGCCATCGCCGGGGTAGACGCGGTCCTGATCGGTGATCTTCGCCCGTTCGAGCTTCGGATAATCGTTCACATGGAAGATGCCGATACTCCCGGCGGCCAGCAACTTCAGCCCCTCGAAATCGGAGCCACCTTTGTACAAGTGATACACATCCGGGAGCACGGCCCC
>JBBQWA010000304.1:0-5380 GCA_038211045.1 Gemmatales bacterium | reverse complement strand
TTCACCGCCACCACGGGGTTGTACGCCTGATCTTGGCCCCTCCAAGCGTAAAGCTGTTGGGTACCGGCATCGAACGGAAACCCGGTGGTCATGTCGAACTTTTGGAAGATGATCGCGCCGTTTTGATTCGTGGCGTCGTGCTGCGAGGAAATGACGTAGAAGTTGCCTTGCTTGTCGAACGCGATACTCGGGCTTTCGGTCACGGCGAACGGCGTTTTGAACTGTGCATTACCTTGGTAAATGTTCGGATCGTAAACTGCCGTCACGGTGGTGTTGGGATTGATATTCGGCTGGGTGGGGAAGGGAACGCTGATCCATGTCCCGCCGCCATCTAGGGAGAAATTGCCTTGCGGGCCTGTTGCCGTGGCGTGAACTTCCACGATCCACTGCGAATTCAGCGGATTGATCGCCACCTGAGGTGAATACCCCGCCGATTGGTTGAGCACTCCGGCGTCGCTCACGAGCGTCGCGGGTAAAACCGGAACCGCGGCCGGCACGGTTCGCTCTTCCAGCGTGTTCAGCCACAAACGCACCCGGCGCATCGACGATTCGGTATGCCGTGCCGGACGGGACTTCCGCGATTCGCGTACAACCCGATCGAACGTATCGAGGAGAGAATTATTCTTCATTGCAGGCCTTGCGGATCATGGGGGAAGTTGCACGCGTATCGCCGTGCATCCGGGTATGGTAACTTGGGATGGTTAAGGGAGGATTAACATTCTAATAAATTACCGCCTTTGAGTTCGGCTCGGTGTAAGCGCGCTGGGAAGTATAAACGGGGAAACGCCGAGAACGTTGAAGAGCACTTGGCGAGTGTGGGGAATTTCTACCCCTGTGGTAGGGTTGTTGGGCATCGAACCGATCTGGCGGTTGTTCGGGAAGAAGCGTTCGTGACACACGATTGCAGAAGTGAGATTTTACCCGAGCCTAACTGTCCGATGTAGAATTTTCGTGCATTTCGGCTCAAGTTCGCAACATGTGGCAATGCCGGGACTTGGGCGACAGCGAAATCGTTCCGCCTCGCTGTTTTTTGTTCGTCAATCGCGGAGCGAAGCGTATAGGCGCTCGAACTCATCGCTGCACCGGGTGCGGAACACCTCCAAAAGCGCGGGATCGAAGTGCCCGACCTCGCCGAAGATCACGTCCAGTGCTTCCGCGTGGGTCATTCCCGTTTTGTAAACTCGGGGCGAACGCAAGGCATCGTACACATCGGCGATGGCCACGATGCGGGCCGCCAAGGGGATTTGATCCGCGGCGAGCCGATCCGGGTAGCCGGTGCCATCGTAACGTTCGTGGTGGTGCCGGGCCACATCAATGGCCATGTGAAGGAAGCCGAGGGCCGAGTTGTGCTGCCGAGCCACTTTCTGCAAGATGTCCGCCGCGATCACGGTGTGCGTTTCCATGATCCGGCGTTCGTCCGGTGTGAACCTTCCCGGTTTCAGAAGAACGTTGTCCGGAATGCCGACCTTGCCGATGTCGTGTAGGGGGGCGCAGCATTCCAACAAGGAGATGAATTCGCTATCGATCGACACTGCAAACGTGGAGGATTGAGCCGCAGCTTCGCACAAACATCGGCAATAATGTTGTAATCGTTGGAGGTGCCCGCCGGTTTCGCTATCCCGCGTGGTGACGAGTTCCGCCAGCGAGAGCACCAGTGCATTGCGGGCCTCGGCGAGATCGCTGTTGCGGGCCGTGAGGGTCTGTTCGAGTTCGCGGTTCATCGCCCGCATACGGCGCGCGGTCAGGTCTTCGCGGTCTTGGGCGTCCTTCAACCGCAGGGCCGCTTTCACCCGCTCCCGCAATTGCACCGCGCTGAACGGTTTACTGAGGAAGTCGTCTGCCCCGGCGCGCATGAGTTGCGCGAGTTCGTCGCCGGACACTCGCCCCGAGACCATAATGACTTTGAGGTGCGGCGTGGTGGGGTGCTCGCGGATGCGCCGGAGCGTTTCCCGACCGTTAAGCTTGGGCATGTCGATATCGAGCAGTACCAGATCGAAGCGCCCCGCTTCTAACTCTCGGATGGCCGCTTCCCCGTCCGGGGCTTCGCTGCAGTTGGCACTCACCTGTTCGAGAATGGATCGGCAGAGCGCACGGTTCGCCGGTTCGTCGTCGACGATCAAAAGGCGGCGCCATTCCGTGGCCGGGAATGTGCGATCGCTGGCGTCATACTGAGGCATTGTCGTCTCGAAATTCGGGGCCAGCAATCCCTTCGGAGAGGCCCCATGGGAATATGTAGGGTACTTTCGCGGACTGAGCCGATTGAACAAGGCGAATCATGCCCGTTTAGGAATAATTACCTTTCATCAGAAAATTGACCTATAATTAGGATAGAAGCTATTTTCAGTAAGTGATCAAGTCACTGCACACCTCTTTCATTTTGTTGGAGAGTATTGCAGAGCTTTTTCAATATTGGGATTGGTTATCTTTATGGCCCCAAGCACCTCCGAACAACCATACACTGGCGAGGTCTTGAAGCAGATCGAAGAACATTTTCCTTTCTTGGATGGCCTGCCGCAATTTGCTTGGGTAGCCGACCTGCGCGGAAGGGTTCTTTACTTTAACGAGTGGGCTCGGGATTACACAGGCATCGATCTGAACATCTGCCTTAAAGATTGCTGGTCTCGGATTATCCACCCCGGTGATCGGGCCTTAGTTCAGAGCTTAGCCGTGGAATTTTCCGCACGGCCGATGGCCGATGCAGAGTGTCGAGTTCGCCGGGCCGATGGAGAATACCGTTGGCACCAAGTTCGTTGGAACGACCACCGCAACTCCCAGCTTCAGGATTACGCCATCGGCTGCTTCACCGAATTTCGGCGTGATCAATCCGTGCGTGTGCCGCATGCCGGCTTAGAAGCGAATCTCAACGAAACGGAGCGCTTGCGGTTCCAGTTCGACTTGTTGGCCAGCGAAGAACGCTTCCGACTCTTCATGGACAATTCCCCAGCGGTAGCCCTCATCAAAGACGATGAGGGCCGCTATTTGTACGTCAACTCGGCGTGGCGGAAACAGTTCTCTCCGGAGCCGACCGATTGGTTAGGCAAAACGGATTACGACTTCTGGCCCACGGAAACCGCCGAGCTGTTCCGAACCAGCGATCGCGAGTGCCTGGCACGCAACGAACTCTCCCAATGGAAGGAAACCGCCATCACGCCCAGCCGCGGCGAAGTGACGTGGTGGGTGACAAAGTTCCCGTTGAAACAAGCGAACAAGCGTAGTGTAGGTTGCATCGCATCGAGCGTTTTGGATATTTTCGGCAATGAATGCACGATACAGTTGTTCCATCGGACAATGGAAATTGTTCCGCAGGGTATCGTCGTTGCCGATGCCAACCTGCCCAATCTGCCGTTGATCTATGTCAGCCCAGGCTTCGAAAAAATCACGGGTTACTCTGCTGCGGAAACCGTCGGCAGGAATTGCAAGTTTCTCCAAGGGCCGGGCAGCGATCCGCAAGCAGTAGAAACAATCCGCCGCGGCATCCGGGATCGCGTGCCGGTGAAAGTGGAATTGGTGAACTATCGCAAGGACGGTCGTATGTTCATCAACTCGTTTTCGTTGTCTCCATTATACACCGCGGGCTACCTCACGCACTTTGTAGGCATCTCTTCCGATGTGACGGAGCGGCGCAATTTCGAGGAGCAGTTCCGTCAATCCCAGAAAATGGAAGCGGTGGGAATCCTTGCCGGAGGCATTTCCCACGATTTTAACAATTTGCTAACGATTATGGTCGGGTATTGTGACCTCGTTTACGAGGAGCTGCCTGATAATCCGATCCGTGAGAAAGTGGGGGAAATCCGCAACGCGGGCCGCCGCGCCGCAGCCCTCACCCAGCAACTCCTCGCTTTCAGCCACAGGAGCGTGCTCGAACACCGCTTGCTCAATGTCAATTACATTGTGGAAAACATTGGCAGTATGCTGCTCCGCTTGGTCGGCAAAGACATCGAGTTCGTCATGGATCTTGATCCAAACCTCGGTCGGGTCATGGCCGACCGAGGCCAGTTGGAACAAGCGGTCATGAATCTTTGTATCAACGCCCGGGATGCCATGCCCGATGGCGGCCGGCTCACAGTGAGCACCCGTAACTCCGAACCCCACATCCTGATTTCTATCGCCGATACCGGCAAGGGAATGACCGAGGAAGTAAAGGCCCGGGCCTTCGAGCCGTTCTTCACCACGAAGGGGCCCAATCGGGGCACCGGTCTCGGACTCGCCCTCGTTTTCAACTTCGTGCAACAATCGGGCGGCCAGATTGAAATCCTCAGCGAACCAGATCGTGGAGCGGAATTCCTGATCCGCCTCCCTCAGATCACCGAGGGGGATTCCATGGCGATTTCGCAAACGGACATCAACGTAATGTTGCCCTGCGGCGGCGAAACAATCCTACTTGTGGAAGATGAACTCAACGTGCGCGAACTAACGAAGCAAGTCTTGGAAGCGTGCGGGTACACGATTCTCGAAGCGCGCGACGGCACCACCGCGATCGAAGCGGCGACGAATCATCCCGGCCCGATCCACCTGTTGCTCAGTGATTTGAAACTGCCCCACGGGATCAGAGGAAAGGCACTCGCCGAGGTTTTGCAAACGAATTTCCCGGCGATGCGGCACCTGTTTGCATCCGGACTGAACGAAGCCGCAACCGAGGAATCCGCATTCGAATTCCTACAGAAGCCTTACACCCCGACGACGCTCACGCGAAAAGTCCGTGCCATTCTCGATCATAATGATGGAACCACTTGAACGGGGTCTGGCAAATTTTTCTGGCACTCCCAACCGCTGTTGCCGTTCCGCTCGACCGACGACCTCCCTTCCATGGGCTTCCATGGGGGCGGGCGGCTTTTGCAATTTGTCGATATTTCATGATTTACCGTCCAGTTACTCGACAGTCGCTGCGATTGTGCTCGGGGAGGGGTAGGTGGGCGCAACTGAGGGCACAAAAGTCGGCTTGAGCGACGCTGCTGCTGTAAAGCATTGCCAATACGGTGGAAGCGTTCGATCTTTGGATGGGGGTTTGTGCTCTGGGTACGGGGGCACAAATGGGTTCAAATTCCCGTTGGAATGACGCCGGTGAGGTAGTCGAAACCGAAGGTTTCGGCGGGTGGGTGACGACCGCCAGAAATTTTTGCCGCTCCCGTTGAACGCGCTTTCCAACCAAGTTCAATTCATGCCCGCTTCCATCCGCCTCACGGCACTGCTACTTCTTTTGTGTTTATTTAGCGACGGCTCTCCTCGATCCGGAGACACATACAATCACATTCTCCAACCCTCCGGAGTTTCCCCGTGAGATTCGCAAGCCTCTTCCTGCTGTTCGCCGGGGTGCCGGCGTTCGCCGCCGATCCGGCGAAGCCGAACATCATCGTCATCCTCGCGGACGACCTCGGCTACG
>JBBQWA010000303.1:0-5388 GCA_038211045.1 Gemmatales bacterium | reverse complement strand
CTCGCGCCTCGGCAGTAGAGATGAAACGCAAACTATGCGACTATCGTCCCGATATCACACAGGCGAGTTTTATTTCGTCATTCACGGGGGCATTGTTGTCGCTAAAGCGGAGCGGATTCACCAAACGGCTCGTTGTAAACGACCACTCCAGTGGGGAAACGCCGGTGCGACGCGGTTGGAAGCGACTAGCGTTTCGATTTCGGGGTTGGTGGGTCGGCAGGACGGTAGATGCGATATTGCCGGTATCGCACGCGATTGCCAAGCGGGACATCGAACAGGCCTTCCTTCCGGCGAAGAAAGTTCGAGTTATTCACAACGGCGTCCGAGTCGATTCGTTCCCGAATCCGCCCCGCCCGGTGCGCGTGATTGTCCGGGTAGTATTCGCTGGTCAATTGATCCCCGAAAAAGGCGTGATGACATTGCTCCAGGCGCACGGGCGGTTGCAATCGTCGGGGATTATAAAATACGAATTGCTCATTGCCGGAAAAGGAACCCAAGAAATCGAGTTGAAATCGCACGCTGAGGGCCGAGGGTTGGAACGTGTCCAATTCCTCGGCCACATTGATTCGGTGCCGGAACTCTTCGGTTCGGCGGATATAGTAGTGATTCCATCGATTTGGTTCGAAGCATTCGGGTTGGTCGCTGCCGAGGCCATGGCGTGCGGAGCGGCCTGCCTCGTCTCGGATGCCGGGGCGTTGCCGGAGGTGGTGGGCGATTGCGGGCGAGTATTCCCCGCGGGCGACGACGAATCTTTGTCGCTTCGGTTGCGGGAACTCATCGACGATCCCGTGGAGAGACAACGACTAGGAACTGCGGGGCGAAGTCGTGTCGAACGGATGTTTACACTGAAACACTCGGTCGAAGCGAAAGTGAAGGTCTGCGAAGAAATCTTGGGCGGAAAGTAAGGGGCAGCGCGGGCTTTGCGGATCTTTTGCCGGTAGGCTTTGTCCTTAAATTTCTGGGCCTGGAAGTAGTGTTCGGTTGTGGGCCAGCGGTCGCCTTCGAGCGCGATCGGGTACGCGGCGATAGTAGAGAACTCCCCGTATTCATCGGACACGCTGTAAAAGTTCACGACATCCATTGCGGCGTCTCCACGAGGGAATAACTGAATCACTCGTCGTACTTCAGCAGGAACTTGGGGTTGATGGCCTTGAAGCTGAGCCGCCCGCCGATCACGTCGTCGTACTCCTCGGCTAGCGGCCGCAACACAATCCCCTCGCGCTGCACCTTCGGGTTGAGGAGGCTCGTCCCTTCGGAGAAGGCCACGAGTTCATCGACCGTATGGTTCAGCACCAGCGTACCGAGTTGCGGCACGGGTTCCAGTCCGAGTTCCCTCACGACTTCCAGCGAAGTCGCGTGGTCGAGCAGTTTGTAAATCGCCACGTCGAGCACGCTGAAGACGCGGAGCGATACTTCTTTCAACGCGTACTTGTTGCCTTGGATTCCCGGCCCGATTACCTCCGCCTGTATGGCCATGTCGATGCCGCGACGTTCCCGCAGTTCGCGCAACTTAGTTTCGAGATTGACCCGCTTGGCAACACGTGCGTGGAGGTTTGACTCGTCGGTCTCGTCCATCCAGAGGTTGCGGCTGCAAATACCGAAGACCCCGTCGCGGAGGAACGCGGTGAATGAAGTCCCGTCGAGCTTCTCGGTAACGGAGAACGTCTTCCCGCGATTGCGTTCGAGCACCTCTTGGAGAACCTGCACGCGCGTTTCGTCGGTCTTGGGCAGGAAGCCTGGAAATCCCCCTTTGACCTTGCCACTCATGCCTACGAGCACCGGCGGTTCCCACTTCACCACCCCGAGCATTTCGGTAACGTCCGCCCCCTCCTCCCGAGGTGCGTTGTGAGGGAGAATGTCGAGCGGGAAGCAGATCCCCTGGGAGACCTGCCCGCGGAGCTTGATCGTCTTGATCCGAAACCCAGCCGGTGCATCGTCCCGAGCGGGCTTGAAGCTACTGGCCCGCAAGAACTCGAACTCGACGCGTTCCGGCAGGAGTGAGTCGATCTCGCAATAAACGACCTTTTCAGCGAGTGTGTAGTCGCCTTTCTTCGTGACCACCCACCAGCCGAGCACGCGGACCTTCTCGATAGCGTCGGCATGGGAATCATTTCAACGGCGTTGACCGACTGGATACTGGCGAGCTTTCGCATGGAAAATCTCCGATGAATCGAGGATAGACTGTCATTCGGGTGGAGAGGTTCGTAGCCACTGCCCGTCGAACGCATGCCGTGGAGGATACGATACTCCTACCGAATCACGGACGACTCTTGTGGCCGAGCGCGTGCATCCATCGCCGAACTTGGCGTTAGTCCGCTGAGTAAAAACACCTCGGCGGGCTGACATCCGCCGCTCGGTGGGAACATTGTCATCCCCTTCAACCCTTGCGGTTCCTATCATTTCCCCCTATGAGTGATCGGCCTCTATACCGATGGGAACGCTTCGCCACCGCCGCGCTCGTGCCCCTCTTCGTCGGCTTCGGCTTCCTCACGCTGATCCGTTCCGCTTACGATCCGGATAATCGCAAGACCGATTTCGGCGTGTACGCCCGTGCCGCGTGGGCCGTGCGCACCAGCCACGATCTCTACAGTTCGGCCGACGATAACAATTGGCATTACGTCTACCCGCCGCCGTTCGTGCTGCTGTTCTTGCCCCTCGCCGATCCGCCCGCAGGGGCCGATCGTGCCGGGTATTTGCCCTACCCGCTCGGCGTGGTGATCTGGTACGCCATCAACGTCTGCTTGTTGGCGTTCTCCGTGCATACTTTCGCTTCTGCGGCACTACCGAATGCGAGGCGTTATTCGGCGCGGTGGTGGTACGCCCGGAATATGCCGTTCAATATTTGCATCGCGGCGGTGGGGTTCACGCTCTCGCGTGGCCAGGCGAATCTGCTGGTCGTGGCGCTGATTGCCGGGATGTACTCCGCGGCGATGCGGAACCGCCGGTTCGTTTCCGGGCTGTGGCTCGCCGGGGCATGTTGCTTGAAAATTTTCCCCGGCTTGCTGCTCTTGTTCCCGATCGTCCGGCGCGATTGGCGGGCGATCTTGGGGGTGATTGCAGGAACCATCGTTCTGTTGGTCGTGCTACCGAGCCTCGCGTTCGGCCCGAACGGGATGGTGCGGGAAACGGAACGGTTCTTGAAGTTCGTGGCGGCACCGGGTTTGTTTCCCGCCGAGGCATTTACAACCGAAGACAAGATCGTGGTGGAGGCCTTGGCCAAGGAACTCCACGATGTCACCGCCAAGCAAAGCCAATCGTTCATGGCCGTGCTCCATTACACCCGCTACCCGAACGATGGCCCCGTACCGCGACCCTCGAAACCGGATGCGGATTTGAAAGCGGTTCATTTCGCCATCGGCGGCGCGATGGTGCTGGCCTGTTGGGGTGCGGCGGAACTGGCACGACGGCGGGGGAATCTCTCCCCGGCGGAATGGCTCGTGATCTTGGGGAACTTCTCCACGGCGATGCTCTTGATCGTGCCGATGAGCCACATGCACTACTACTGCATGATGCTGCCGCACGTCGCCGGGTTGTTTCTCCTCGGCATGACGCGGGATGCGAGCCGGGCAACGGGAAGTAAGCGGATGCTCGTGATTCTGATCGCGTGGGGGTCGTTGAACTCCGTGCCGTTGCTGCCGGGGTGTTACTTCTTGGGGGACTACGGCTTCGCCACATGGACGACATTCGCACTCTGGATCTACAGCGTGGCCCTCACCACCGGGTTCCCCAATCGAGATTGAAAGTCACGCGGCGGCGCGTTCGCGGATCGTTCGGGCGGGGGCATATTCCGGGCAGCGCTTGCGCAACCACGAATCCACTTCGGCCCGGCTCATCACGTCCAACACTTCCACATCCGCGGCGAGTTGCGGAAAGGTTCGTTCCACAATCCAAGTGCCTGCGAACGCCGGTTCATCGATCAGCACCACGCGCTCGCCGTTGTCCAGAGGCAACTCGGCCAACGATTCCGAACCCCAATACCAATGATCGGAACCGCGAAAGCCATCGGGGAGAGTTCCATCGGCTCGCAACGCGGCCGGATGGAAGAATTGAAATCTCGCCTTGGCGACATGTTCCTCGGCAAAGGGATCGA
This sequence comes from Gemmatales bacterium, assembly GCA_038211045.1. GTDB lineage: Bacteria > Planctomycetota > Planctomycetia > Gemmatales > Gemmataceae > JALHQU01. The sequence continues at coordinate 1,298 of JBBQWA010000303.1, read as the reverse complement.
CTCCCCGGCTGGCGTTCACCGCGGCGAGCGAAGGCCGAGGGCCGAAGATAAAACCGCGGCAAGGATCACCCGCCACGCGATCCGCGAGCAAGGTGTGAAACTGGCTCACCGTGGCAACGCCCATCGTGAGTACGCGGAACCCCGCAACAGCTCCGGGGTGAATCACCCGAATCGTTTCGCCTTCCGGTATTCGCAGCATTTCCGCGAGCTGTTTCGCAGCGGGGAGTACCTCGCCGATTTCGCGGGCTGCATCGTACAACCCCGGTTCTGCCCTCGCGGCACGCCGCACATTGATCGATTCCACCCACAGCATTTGGGCATCTTCGAGGAGGTGATCCAACGCGGGGCCGAAATCGAATTCCAGAACCTTCGCCTGCGTGCGTTCGAATTCGACCTGCGCGGGCTTGTGGAAGAAGTGGAGTTTCGGCACGCCCCACGTGCGTTGCTTCCGCGTCGCCCGCACCTCGATCCGGCGATAATCCCGCCACGCTTCCGCGGCTTCCCCCAGCATTTGGCGAAGTCGTTTCCACAGGGATAACGTCTCGAAAGTGAGGTCGGGGGAATGCGGCCGCCGCGTTGCTGTGGCTGCGGCGGGGAATTCGAGAATGGCCGGCATCGTTCGCCCTCCGTGGCAGTTCGACATTCACGCAAATTCCGCAAAGCGATGCAAGCCCGATATTCCGTCGGGCGTGACTTTCGTTTCGGTATTCACGATTCCCAATCCCCGTCATTCCCGCGCAGGCGGGAATCCAGAAGGCATTATTCTCAGCGTGAAAACTGGATTCCTGCCTGCGCGGGAATGACTGGTGGGGTTGAATGTGCGATTTGGCTCGTGGCCGAAATCCATGGGGCACCCATTCTGAACCGCCTTGACACGCTTACCGTCGGGCCGAACAATACAATATCCCTACCCGCCCCGGTTCCACTTCGTGGATTGGCTCTATGCTTCGCAGAAAAACTTGGATCGCCACGCTGGCGCTCGCAATGGTTGCGGGTTGCAACAACCGAGAAGCAATCCAAAGCTATACCGTACCCAAGACGACCGAACCGCAGGCGAAGGCCAGACCGGCTGCGGAAACTACCGGGGAAGTCCGGTTACTGGGGGCGTTCGTACCCACCGGCGAGCCGGGTTACAATTGGTTCGTGAAGTTTTCCGGGCCTTCTGCGGTTGTGAATGAGGCGGAAGGCGAGTTCGACCAGTTCCTGGCATCGCTCAAATACTTGGGCGAGGGTGCCGACCGCAAACTCGATTGGAAGGCGCCCAAGGGCTGGCGGCCCGGCCCGGCCAAGCCGGGCTT
>JBBQWA010000302.1:0-5400 GCA_038211045.1 Gemmatales bacterium | reverse complement strand
AAATATTCCCGGATGCGCTTGGCATCCACGGCCTCGAAACGGGCCAGTTCCACATCCGGATCGGAATACTCGCCGTTGTAAATCCACGCCCCGGCGATGCTGCGCATCCGACCGCTGGGGCGTTCGCTGGCCCGCACCACCCGCGATGCGATCTTGTTTTTCGCCTGTTCGAGTTCCGACTCTGTGATGCCATCGCGTTGCACCTCGGCGAGAACCTTTTGGGTGATCTCCAAGTTCTCCAATGCTGATTCCGGATCGCAACTGAACGTCGCGGCCAACAAGCCGCTGCCTTGGCTCGGGTCGATTCCGCAGGATGCCGATTCCACGCGGCCGGGATCGACGAGTTGCCAATGTAACCGGCTGCCGGAATCGTCGCCGATGGCTATCGAAAGCGTACTGGCGGCGTACCGCCATTCGGATTCGGCGGGAGCGCTGGAAGCGATGCAAAGCAAATGCTGTTGGGCCGTGCCTTCCTTCTCCACGTTGAAGTTTCCGCCCGGCCCCGCGTGTGCCCAAACCCCGCTGCGACCGCCCTCCCCTGCGGGCCACTCCGAACAATGTCGCTTCACGAGTTCCAAGAATTCCGGCCAATCGAATGCCCCCGCCACCGCTACGGTGATGTTGCCGCAGACGTAGCGTTTATCGAAGTACGCTTGCATCGTATCCCGTTCGAGGGCGGTGATACTTTCGCTGCTGCCGAGAATCGATTGCCCGAGCGGGTGGGCACCGAAGTAGAACTTCCGGGCGTTGTCCCACGCCATGGAACCGGCTTGATCCTCGTACATCTTGATTTCTTCGAGGATCACCTGCTTCTCGGTGGTGAAGTCTTCGTTCCGCAAACTGGGCCGCAGAATATCGGCGAGGATATCCACCGCGTTCGGCAGGTACTCGGGCAGCACCGCCGCGTAGAACACAGTCATTTCTTCGCTGGTGTAAGCGTTGTAGGAAGCGCCGATGCGATCGAAATCGCGGTTCACATCGAGCGCCGAACGCCGGGGCGTACCTTTGAACACCATGTGTTCGAGGAAGTGCGACACCCCCGATTCCGCAGCGGTTTCGTCTCGGCTGCCGGTGTTGGTGAAGAAGCCGACCGAAACGGAGCGGGCCGTGGGGATGGTTTCGCCGATGATGGTTAGCCCGTTGGGCAAACGGTGCGTGTGGAATGGCATGGCTTCGTTGATCCTCGTTCCCGCGCTCCGCGTGGGAATGTTCTGCGGACGCTCCGCGTCCATCTGATCTTGTATGGATGACCGCAAAGCGGCCGAATACGGTTCCCACGCGGTGCGTGGAAAGAGGAATTATCATTCCGCCGTCCGCCGGAGGATGTCCGTCGGCTTTCGATCCGCTAGTGCGGGTTTCAATTCACCGTAGCGGAAGTCGCCAGACTTCCTGAACCAGCTCAGCCGGAAGTCCGGCGACTTCCGCCACGAGAATTTGAGATCCGCTAACTGGGCAAAATCAGCGGTTCGGGGCCGAGGGTGACCAAGGTGAAATCCTTGGCCGGGTAACGCTCGAGGTATTCGAGAATCGCCTTCGGGCTGAGGGCTTCCACCGCTTGCTGAATCTCGGTAATACGGCGGATTCGTTTCAGGAAGAACCAATCGACGGCCATCGAACCGGCACGGGACGATGTCGATTCTTGTTGCATGATGAGCGAGGTCTTCAACCCCGCCTTCACCCGCTGTACTTCTTCCTCTTCGATGCCGTCTTTCAATCGCCGGAGTTCGCCCACGGTCACGTCGAGTGTTTGTTGGGCTCGGTCGGCACGGGTACCAGCGTAACAGAGCACGGCGGCACGTTCCCGCACATTGTCGTAACTCGCCGAGACGGAATAGCAAAGCCCGCGTTTCTCGCGCACTTCGGTAAACAACCGGGCACCCATTCCGCCGGAGAGAACGCTGATGGCTCCGCGGGCCGGGTAGAAATCGGGCGTGCCGAACGCGGCGCTCGGGAATGCCAAGGCGATTTGGGTTTGGTTCGTCTCTTTGGAAATGTGCGCGGATGTCGGAATGTGATCCGGCAGCGGGGCCAGCGGTTCCGGGGTGCCCTGCCATTCCCCGAACAATCGTCCGACTGTATCCTTCAGCATTTCCCAATCGATGTTCCCGGCCACGGACATCACCGCCCCCTCGGGCCGGAATCGGCGTTCGTAAAACTCGCGCAGCGATTGCGGCGTGATCGCGGCCAAACCCTCCGGCGTGCCGTAGTGCGTGCGACTGTAGGGCGGTGGGTAATGCCGCTTCTTCAGTTCGATCAAGCAGAGATCCGAAGGGGAATCGTCGAGCGCTTGCAAATCTTGAAGGGCGAGTTCCCGGGCCGATTCGAGTTGATCCCCGGGCAGCCACGGCCGCAGGATGATCTCGGCATAATGTTCCAGAATTTGCGGGAGCTTCTTCGCCAACGCTCCGGCGGAGAGTGTGATATTGAAGGCGCCGGGCGTCTCGCCGCGATCGGCACCGAGGTTATCCAAGGCCAAAGAGAGTTCACGGCTATCGAGTTTGCCCGCGCCGCGGGAGAGCATCTCCGCCAAAATTCCCGAGGTGCCGAGGGCCTCTGCCGGATCGTAGGTGAAGCCCGCGGGAATCGAGAGGTACATCGTGGCGGAACGCACATGATCCATCCGCTCGGCCAACAGTGTAAGGCCGTTCGAGAACGTGTGCTGAAACAACTGTTGATCCACGGTCGGCGATCCTTCTGCGAGGGGAGAAGGAATTATAGGAGAGAGGATCGCAGACGCGCGATTTGAATGCCCCGGAATACGCAATCCCCTCCGCGTTACTAATCGCTCACTTTCAGATCGAATTGGCTGGCCATGCCGCGAACTAAGGAATCGCTCGTCTTCACCGGTTGCTGGTAACCCCACATGCCGCGAACCATTTCGAACGACATCAAGCCGCCCAGAATTACCATGACGAAACAGGGGAAGAGGAACAACACCGGCAGCACGCCCCAACGGGCGGGCGGAGCCGCGACCGTTCGTACTTCGACTTCGCCCCCGCCGCGGTGAACGCCTTTCAACGCCCCCGAGATCGAATCTTCGTCGTCCACGCGGAAGCCATCTTCCTCCACCAGCAAGTCGCCGTCGTCATCCACCTCGACCGCTTCCAAATCTTCACCGTCCACGAGCATCACTTGGCTGGCGCTTTCATCTTCCAGCGGGGCATCTTCTTCATCGAGGGCCACTTCGAAATCGGAATCTTCGAGATCGGTATCCGAATCGAGGGCGACGACTTCCGAACCCGATTCGTCGCCGCTGACGGCCGGTAGCTCGAAATCGGTCTCGAAAATGTCGCCGGCTTCGAGGTCTTCGCCTTCTTCCACGAGCGGTTCCATATCGCCCGAAGAATCTTCCAAGCTCAGTTCGAATTCGCTATCGCTATTGGTGGTTTCCAGCATTCGGCCGCCGGACTTCGGCGATCCGAGTTTGGAACCGGACGCACCCGGGGCATCGAGGCTCAGATCGTATTCCATGTCGGAATCGTCGGAGGTATCCCGCTGTTCGAGGGAAACCCCGCTATCCTTGGGTTTGGCAAGGTTGATTCCGCTTTGCCCACCGCGTTGATCGTCTTCGAGGCTGCCGCCGAGATCGACTTCGTCGCTATCGTCGGTTTTCAGTTCGAGTTCGAAGGAATCGCTATCTTCCAACTTCAATTCGAATTCGCTACTGCCGTCGTCAGCGGGTTCGGAAACACGGGGGCCGGGAATACGATTGGATTCCGGGCCGCTGAGTTTGCCGGGCGTCGGGGCGGTGAGCTTGCCGGAACTCGGGGAATTCAGCGGATTCGCCGAGAGCTTGCTCGAGCTTTTCTTCTTCAGGATGCCGCTGGCGGGCGCGGAAAGATCGAGCGTGAATTCTTCGGTTTGAAGGTCGCCGTCCGGATCGCGCTTCGACGGCGTGGTATCGAGGCGAACGTCGCTATCGCCGGATAAACTCGATTTGCCCTTTTTGGAGATCGAAGAATCCGAGGAGGGCACGGTGAAGATGTCGTCGGTATCGTCGGTGAGGAGCAAAGGCTCCTCCGCGACGGGTTTCTTCGGCTTCAACCGACCGCTACTCGGCGGCGGCACCACGAGCATTTCGTCGGAACTATCGCCGAGGTCGAACACCGGATCGGCCAGTTGCAATTCGGGTTCGCTGGCTTGCCCGAGCGAACGGGCCAGTTCGTCGATATCGGCGGCGCGGAATCGCATGGTCGGACCATCTCGGAACGACCGCACCGATTTCCATTCGTCGCGCATCCGGCGTTTGAAATCGTCGGTGGGAATCCCCAACCGGATGGCCGCTTCTTCGAGGGTATAGGTTTGGGCCATGGCATCCGCTCGTTCGCAAGGTGTACGCGCTGTTCCACTACATTACCCAATTCTAAGCGCTCCGGTTCGCCGTACAAGCGTATTGCGGCGAACCGGCCCTACGGAAACGTTTGATTGTACAGGCAATGCGAATGTTTCCGGCGGACACTACCCCCCGCGGGCACTCCCGGGGGTGGGAAATGAAGATTTGCCCCCTTTCCGTGCGGTGGCGGGGCCGATATAACTCGGTGTACGAGGGGGCGTAGCTCAATTGGTTAGAGCACCGGACTGTCGCTCCGGAGGTTGCGGGTTCGACCCCCGTCGCCCTCGTTCATGAATTTCACTGGAATTCGCGTGAAACCCCTGAGCAATCAGGGGTTTCTTTGTTTCCCCTCCTCTCTTATCCCCCATAGCGGTCCATCGGCTGATTCAACCACATAAGGGATGCCGGCTCTCCGCAGATCGCCGCGGAGCATTTCCGCCGCCCGCTTGCCAGTGGCCCACGTCCCTGCCCAAATCAGCGACTTGGTCGGCTTACCCGCCAGGAAACGAATCAATTCTGCCGCTACGTCCGGTGGCAATGGCTGTACCTTCGGCGTTCTCGCCTTGTTGAACCGGGCCGCCAAGGTGACGGTCGGGACTGACGAGGTCAAATCGAAGTCAGCCGGGGTGAGATTGGCCAAGGCGTTGGCGCGGAATCCAGTTGTTGCGGCGGTGAGCAGATCGCGCTAGCCGTCTAAGCTCTGCTGGACTTAGTATTGCCGAGATCGGCCAGATTCGGTTATTAATGGGGTCATTGAAGCCATCAAACAACTCAAGATCGACTTGAAGGCAGGACGGATCGACGCCGATCGGTTGGTCGATCTGATCGCCGCGTTGCGGCGTCAACTCCAAGCGACCCAACAACGCATTGCGGAACTAGGAAAACAACTCGCGGGCTCCGGAACGGCCAAAGTCGACGAACCGTATTCGACCTTGGCAAAAGCTCGGGGGTGCGACCCATTGTGGAAGTGTGGGGCTTCTCGAAAAGCCTGAGCCGCTTGGGCGAAACCGTTCTCTGCGCCATGGAATGCGGCCGTGCCGGCGGGGCCGTGCTCCCGGATGTGTATC
>JBBQWA010000301.1:0-5411 GCA_038211045.1 Gemmatales bacterium | reverse complement strand
AAGGGGGGAGGTGAAGAGTGCGGCTGAGAATGGCGTTTCTTTGAATCCAAACACACCCACCTCCCCCCTTGTGGGGGAGGTCGATTCGCGTAGCGAATCCGGAGGGGGGTCTCGCTATGACCGTCAATACCGGAATGCAGGCCGCTCGCCCCGGCGCTGTCGTTCTATGCGGAGGGCGATCCTCGCGGATGGGCCAATCCAAGGCGATGCTTGCTTTCGGTGGCGAAACGCTCCTCCAGCGGGCGGTGCGAATACTTGCTTCCGTGGCGTCGCCCATTGTCGTCGTCGCGGCGAAGGATCAGGAACTCCCCGAGCTTCCCCCCGGCGTGCGTATTCTCCGTGATGAACTCGATGCCGAGGGGCCGCTCCCCGCCATCGCCCTCGGTTTGCAAGCGCTCGCGGGGGAAGTGGAAACTGCGTTCGTGCTGGCGTGCGATCTGCCATTTCTCGATGCCGAAACCATCGGGCGAATCCTGAATTCCCTAGAACAACAGCAGATTGCGGCGCCGTGGGCGGACGGCCTGTTTCACCCGTTGGCGGCCGCATACCGGTTGAACGTTCTGCCGAAGTTGCTCGAATTGCAATCGGCGGGCGAACGCAAACTCCAACGGGTGTTCGAGCGCATCCCGGCGGTTCGCGTGGAAGTCGTTCCCCGTTCGCTGCGGAATGTGAACACGCCGGCAGAGTACGAAGCCGCCTTGAAATCCCTCGGGAGCTGATTCATGGATATCCCCGTCAAGAAGATGATCAAACTCCTGCAAGGGGATCGCGAACCGGAACTCCGCGCCGCGACCGTGACCGTGCTCGGCGAGTTGGGGGTGAAGGATGCCGAATTGAACGGGGAACTTTTGAAGTGCCTCGACGATGCCGATAGTGGCGTTCGCACTGCGGCGATCAAAGCCGCCGGACAATTGAAGCTGGCGAAAGCCTTGCCCGTGTTGCTCGAACGGATCAAGCACGGCGGCGAGGAATCGCACCTCTCGGCGGACGCCGCGGCCAAGCTCGGCAGCGAAGGGGTGAAGGGGTTGGAAAAGATTCTGCACACCGTTGTGCCGGGGGTGCGGAAGTACATCGCGGCGGCGCTCACCGCGGCCGGAACCGGCGGTGCGGAAGCCGGGTTGAAGGTGCTGTTGGATAAAGATCCGCAGATCGCGGCGGCGGCTGCGAATGCGATCATCGGCCGCATTCCGGGGATGGCCGAGGCCGGCAAAGAGGAGTTGTTGAACGCGCTGCTCGCGGTAGCCAAGGCCAAAGCGAAGGTGCCGCCCACGGCGGAGATGCCGATCATTCGCATCTTCGCTTCGCTGAACGATCCCCGCGCCGCCGATGCGGTGTGGGATCGCACGCAGCCCCCGTATCCCTTCGATGTGCGGGCGGCGGCGTTGCAAGCGGCCGGCGGCTGGCTTCAAAATCCCACGAAGGAACACTGGCGGAAGCTCTTCGCCTGCGGCACCGAAACGCACTTCAACGTGCTCGCCCCCGCGCTCGTGATCCTCGGCAAACTCCCGTTCCACGAGAAGCAGGCCGCCGAGTGGCAGAGCCTGATGCACGCCCCCGATCTCGCCGCCCGCAAATTGGCGATGGAGAAACTCGGCGACCGCGACACCCCCGAGTACGCCGCACTGCTCATGGATCAACTCGGGCACGTCGATCAGAATCTTCGGGATACCGCCCGGGCGAAACTCTCCAAACTGGAACACGGCCGCGCCGCGCTCGTGAAGGGTCTGTTGCAAGTCGAATCGAACGATGAACTCTGGCAACTCTCTCGGCTCATCGCTCCGTTCGCCAAGGGCTTCCCCGCAAAGTTGCGTTCGGACATTCGCACAAAAGCGAGCAAGTACCTCGAAGCCGGCGACCACCGCAGCGATCCGCTGTTCTTCCTTTTGAAGGAAGGCGGTGCCTCGGCACTGCGCGACGAACTTTTGGAAGCGGCCGTGGCCAAGCGGAAGAAGAAGGATTACGCCGGGGCGTTGCAGTACCTGAAACTCGCGGGCCGCGATCCGGCCGCAGGCATACCGACGCGGCTGGAATTGGCGATGTGCGGATTGAAAGCGTCGCCCAAGGAAGTGGCCGCGGAAGCTCGGCAGATCGACCCGTGCCTCCGTCAGTTCAGCCACGTTCTCGAACAGAACGCAGACGAAGTGGAAAAGGAAGTGCTGAAAGCGAAGTGGCTCGACGCCGAGGATTTGTTCTACTTGGGCTTCCATTTCGCCGAGCAACACCTGCGGGAGAAGGCGTTCGGCGCTGCGGTATTGCAAGCGATGGTGAAGGCAAACCCGAAATCGAAGCTCGCCGCGAACGCCAAGAACAAGCTGAAAACGCTCGTGTTGGCGTGACGCCGGAATGGCCGCTTACTTCCCCTTCAACCACCGGGCGACGGTGTGGGCCACGCGGGTGCCGAGGAGCACGGCGGTCGCTTTGTCGCCCTCGTGGATTTCCGTTTGGTTGTAGGTTTGGGCCATCATGCCGCTGTAGCTGCTGATGCGGTTGATTTTGTCCGGGGTGTCGCCGCCGGGGAGTTGCGCCAAGCCGACCCAGATCATGCCGTGTTGCATGGCATTGATGTACAGGCCGTTCAGCGTGTTCAGTTTATCCCCGCTGAGGCCTTGGCTGTGGGTGAACCCGGCGGCGACTTTATCCTTCCACCCCTGTTGGTACCAGATGCCGCCGCAGGCATCGATGAACGTTTTCATTTGCGCCGAGTAGCCGCCCATGTAAGTGGGGGTGCCGAAGATGATCGCGTCGGCGGCATTGAGCTTGGCGAGGGTTTCCGCGTTGCTCCAGCGCCCGTTTTGGATTTCGGCATCCTGCAAGCGCAGGAGTTCCACCGTGGTGCCGGCCACGGCCTTCGCCCCTTCGGCCACCGCCTCTGCCACCGCGTGGGTGTGCCCTTGGGCGGAATAATACACGATCGCTACGTTCGGCATGGTCGTTCCCTGCGGGTGTTCGAGTTGGAGAAGCGGGGAGATTATAGCGTCTGGCACGGCGGGCGATTCCAAGCAACTCGCGTGGTTATGGATCGTCAATGAAGCTACGATTTCAACCCTCTCCCTCCACAAGGGGAGAGGGTTGTGCTGTTCAATCTTCGCATCGTGTGAAGTTCGCGGCTGATGGCGTGAGGAAATCTCACCCCCCAAGCGACGTGCCGCCTAGGATTTCATGTGAATGATGCGGATGCTCTGGAACGTACTCATGCGAGGTTTTAAGATGCGCGAACTCGACCACGAACGGCATATGCGGCAGGCGATCGCCTTGGCGGACCACGTTCCCGACCGACCGTTCGGCGCGGTGATCGTCGACCGTGAGTCGGGCGAAGTCGTGGCCGAGGGGTGGAACCGATCGGACGACAACCCGACCCTGCATGGCGAAATCGACGCCATCAACCGCCTCGTAGCGGCCGCCGCAGGTATAGTCGGTTCGAGGTTGGCGCTCTACACGACGGCCGAGCCGTGCCCGATGTGCCAAGGGGCGATCCTGTGGGCCGGAATCGGGGCGGTCGTCTTCGGCACGTCGATCCGGTTCCTGATCGACACCGGGTGGCGGCAGATCGACATCCCCGCCGAGGAAGTCGTCCGCCGCAGTCTAGGTTGGCGATGTGAGGTCACCGGCGGCGTGCTGGAGGCGGAATGCAACGAGTTGTTCCTCACTGCCTCCCGTGCGGCCCCCGGGCGATAACTGCGGGGCCACTATCCCGGCTTACGCTGGCGGCTTCACTCGGAGCAGTACCGAACTTCGTCCCAAGCCACCTTCGAGAGGGGAGCTGAGACAGCAGAACTAACGGCATTTGAAAACGTAGAATTGACGGAGTGCCTTGCGATTCGTTAAGGTGGAGAGAGTATTTGGGCGACCCGAACGGAGCGGAGTATGACGTACAACGACGAAGACGAAGGCGGCATCGCACTCGACACCTCGCGTGGCCGCGATTGGCCCAGCGTTCGGCAATTCAACGTGTTCCTCGCCAACCGCATGGGGGCGCTGCTCGAACTCGTGCGGAAGTTCGAGATGACCGACGTGACCGTGATCTCGCTCACCGTGGTGGAAACCGCCGATTGCGCCATCATCCGCTTAGTGCCGAGCGATTACGAACGGGCTTTTGAAATCCTCACGGCGGGGAAGCTCCCCTTCACGGAATCCGATCTCATCGTGGTGAAGCTTCCTTCCAACGATCAACCGCTCCTCACCATCACGAAGGCGCTCCTCGGCGGCGAAATCGACATCCATTACATGTATCCGCTGCTGGTGGGTGTCGGCCCGATGGGCAGCACCGCCGTGGCCATCCACGTCGACAATTGCGAGAACGCCTCGGTTACGTTGAGCGACCTCGGCTTCACCGTCTTCACCGAAGACGACCTTCGGCAGTAGAAGCCTGAGTTTCTCCGATTCGGCATTTACCCATGTGTCCTAAGGCTCCCATTCGGCGATTGTGAGAAACCGATAGCATCGTCGGACAACGATACCTTTCCGAGGCCGTTCCCCAAGCCTTCCCTGCGCCGAACTCGGCTCCACGCAACCTAAGTATCCAATTCGCAGCGCTTTAGAATCGTGGGCCGTCGCGCCGCGCCAGGCGGCACAATCGCTACAATTGGCGCGATTTTCGGGGAAGAATTGTGGAATTCGCTTGCCCCGGCGTAGAATACCTTGTTTTGCAGTTCAATAATTGAGTTACGCCGTGGGAGTTGCCTACGAATTCCCAATAGATGGATTTGCCCCACCCGGTTCACCGCTTGCAATTTGTAGGCGCCGGGAATGCCAAACGGATCGTGTTCGATTGGCCATCGGGAGAGCTGTCAGCCGCGGGTTCGCGGTCGGGCGCTCGAAGGATAGGTTCCCATGCTCGTGTTATCCCGCAAGAAGAACGAATCGATCGTCATCAACAACGACGTTGTGATTACGATCGTCGAGATCCGCGGCGACAAGGTTCGCCTCGGCATCGTCGCCCCCAAGGATGTGCCCGTCCACCGCGAAGAGGTGTATGAAGCGATCCACGGCGCGAAGCCGACGGTGACGATCCAGGCCAACGGGCAGGCGTCCTAACCGTGCCCCGCAGTATCGCCGTTCTCGGTGCCAGCCCCATCCGCCGCAAGTTCGGCAATAAGTGCGTCCGCGCCTATTCCCGCCTCGGCTACCACGTTTACCCCATTCATCCGACGGAAACGACCATCGAAGGACTTCCCGCCTTCCCGTCGATCTTGAACGTCCCTTCGGATGCCATCGACATTGCCAGCATTTACTTGCCCGAAGTGGTAGCGTTGAAGGTTCTCCCCGAGTTGGCTCAAAAGCAAATCGGCCAAGTCTGGTTCAACCCCGGTGCGGATGCCCCCGCTGTACTCGCCGAGGCGAAACGCTTGGGTTTGAATGCCGTTATTGGTTGCAGCATTGTCGCGGTAGGCGACATGCCGGACGATTGATGG
>JBBQWA010000300.1:0-5419 GCA_038211045.1 Gemmatales bacterium | reverse complement strand
GTGGAACACCCACGTCGCCTTAACCCCGGTAGCCAGCCATTCGTCGATCTTGACGTCGAGTTCGTCGATCAGATCGTTCGGCGAAACGACTTCCCAGATGAGGTCGGGCACCGTGGTGCAGAAACCGTCCGGCTCGTATTCACTTTCGGGCAGGGTGTCGAAGGAAATGAAAGCACCATCCGGCTTGCGAACTCGACCGGGATCAGTGACGAAGCAGCGGAAGGCGGTATCTTGGGGGAAGGTCCAACCCAATCGTCCCTGTTTGACATGGTATCCAACTTGAATAAGGATATCCCCACCTACTCGGCTCGATTCGGTGCTCACTGGCTTCTCCTTCAATTGTCCGTCTACGAGTTCGAAGCCCTTGGCGCGGTCGCCCATTTCGAGGAAATCCTCGGGTGTGATCGTCGGGGAAGAGAGAACTGCGGGCATTGCTTGAACCTCAGCGTTGAACCGGACACGATTCTATCCTTTACACATCGGGCCTCCGCGCACCTACGGTGCCCGTTCGAGCCGACCTACAAATCCTATCAGGCAGCGTCGATCTTCATGTGGCAGTTCTTGTACTTCTTGCCGCTGCCGCAAGGGCAGGGGTCGTTGCGGCCGGCCTTCTTGCCGACATTGCGGATCGTTTCGATCTTTTTCGGAGCTTCATTGCTGGAGTTGGTTTGAATTTCCTCTTGGCTCGGTGCGGCCGGACGGCGGGCACTCAAGATGGAATCCGCCGTGGCTTGCCGGGCTTGCGCCCCGGCCCACATCGCGGCGTCCACGGCATCGTCGCCGACGTCTTCCATGCGGAAGACCGATTCGGCGACGCGCTCTTGGATGCCCTTCTCCATGACATCGAAGAGTTGCATCCCTTCGCGCTTGTAAATGATTTTTGGATCTTCCTGCGCGTACCCGGCGAGGCCGACCACGCTCCGCAAATGATCCATCGTGAGGAGGTGGGCCTTCCAAGCGCTATCCAACTGTTCGAGTACGAGGCCGCGTTCGGTCTGGTGCATCTCGGGGCGGTACTTGAGGTCGAAGGCGTTCAGCACCGTGTGGATCGCATCGCTTTCCGATACGCCGGTGAGTTTGGCGGCGTCGAGATCGAGCTTCAACTTATCGGTACACCACGCGACGAGTTCGTTCGCATCGGCGGCTTCGCCAACCTTGGTACCGCTGAAAATTTCCTTCACCTCGGCCACGAGTTCCGGGTAGTCGATGGCCGGGGCGATGCTGGCACTCACTTTCACGAGCATCTCTTGAATCTTCGGGCGAGCATCGGTGCGGATCATTTCTTCGTTCAACCCCGTCGCCCCGGCGAAGCGGCCGGCGGCCCAGCGGTAGAGTTGGTCGCGGTCGGGCCGGCGATCCGGGGTGGTCTTTGCGGGCATGAACTTGCTCATGCCGATCTGCACGGGGAACTCGATATCCTTTTGGCGGTAGGCTTCGCGTACCTTGCGCTGCAGCAATTCAACGAGTTCCGCCGGTTCCTTGTTCGACAGTTCCTCGCCCGAAACTTTGAGCGTGAACTTCAACCTCGCCCAATCGGCGAGGCTTTCGGCGCCGAAGTTCGGTTCGAGGAAGCGCGCCCCGGCACTGAGATCGACGAGGTCGATCGATTTCGCGGCTTCCGCCGCGAGGTACTCGTGCAAGTCGTCGCGGCCGATCTTTTTCAGGTCGCGGTCGGTGGTGGTCAGGTTGTAGCGGGCGTTGATGGCGCGGCTGAATTCCTGCCACTTCCAATCCTTGGCGTCTTCGTCCGGGTTCATGTTTTCGTCCATCAATTCCCCGATGAACGTCGGGGCGATGTCGGCGGCGCGGCCGTGAGCGACCTGCACGGCTTCCTCGGCGTTGGCCCCGCGGAAATCGTTCGGCTCGAATTCGATGCCGAGTTCGTTCGAGGCGAACGAGGCGTAACTGGCTTGCCCGTAGTTCTCGGCGGAGTAAGTTTTCGCGGCTTGAACGATCTGATCATCGATCATTTGAAGGACGACGAAGCGCGGGTTTTGGCCATCGAGGATGCCCTGCCGTACGCCGTAGGTGCGCTTGCGCTGGTAATCCATTACCTCGTCGTATTCGAGAAGGTTCTTGCGTTGATCGAAGTGGTATTCTTCGACCTTGCGTTGGGCCTTTTCGATTTGCTTGGTGAGAAGCCCCGATTCGAGGGCTTCGCCGTCTTTCATGCCGATCCACGGGCTGTTCATCAACCGGCGGAGGCGTTCGCCGCCGAACATCCGCATGAGGCCGTCTTCGAGGCTCAGGTAGAACTTGCTGGAACCGGGATCCCCTTGGCGGCCGGCGCGGCCGCGGAGTTGGTTATCGATCCGCCGGGATTCGTGGCGTTCCGTACCGATGATGTGCAGGCCGCCCATTTCGGCGACCTTGCGGCCTTCCGCCTTCATCTGTTCCTTGGCTTCGATCTCTTCGATGGTCTTCGCCCACACGTCGTTGGGAATTTCCAATCGCGTCGGGTACATCAAGCGGCCGTCGGCATCCGCGTTCTTTTTCAGGATCGCCCAAGCGAGCGTTTCGGCGTTGCCGCCGAGGATGATGTCGGTACCGCGACCGGCCATGTTGGTGCTGATCGTCACGGCGTTCAATCGCCCGGCTTGGGCCACGATCTCGGCTTCGCGGGCCACGTTCTCGGGCTTGGCGTTGAGCAGTTCGTGCTTGACGCCGTTGCGTTTCAGCATGCCAGAGAGCTTTTCGCTGTTCGCCACGTCGGTCGTACCGATGAGGATGGGGCGGCCGGTCTTCGCCACTTCCACCACTTCTTCCATCACGGCGGTCCACTTGTCGCCATCGTTCTTGTACACGAGATCGGGAGCGTTGACGCGTTTTAGCGGCTGGTTGGTGGGAATGGCCACTACGTCGAGCTTGTAGATTTTCCAGAATTCGTTGGCTTCGGTCATGGCGGTGCCGGTCATGCCGCCGAGCTTCTTGTAGAGGCGGAAGAAGTTTTGCAGCGTCACGGTGGCGAGGGTTTGATTTTCTTCCTTGATCTTCACGCCCTGCTTGCGGTGCTTGGCTTCTACGGCTTGGTGCAGGCCGTCGCTCCATTGGCGGCCGAACATGGCCCGGCCGGTGAATTCGTCGATGATGATGATGCCGAGTTGATCGTTCTCGCGCGGATCCTTCGCGATCATGTAGTTGCGGTCGATGGCGTAAATGTGGTGGGCGCGCAGGGCGTTATCGATCAAGTGCGGCCATTCCATGTTCCCGGCGGTGTAGAAGCTTTCCACGTCGGCGAGCTTCTCCGCTTCGCGCACCCCCATGTCGGTCAGGTGGCAGGTCTTTTCCTTTTCCTTAATCTCGAAGTACACGCCCTTGGGAGGCGGGTTTTGCGGGTCGATCTTGGCCGCGTCGAGCGGCATTAGCACCGGCAGGCCGTCGCCTTCGGTTCCTTGCAGATTCATCGTCCCGGCGGCCTTCATGTCGAGCCGGGCCTTGCGTTCCAGTTCGTTGAGCTTGCGGGCGATGTCGTCGGCCTTTTCGTACTGCCGGGGATCGCTGAAGGCGGGGCCGCTGATGATGAGCGGGGTGCGGGCTTCGTCGATGAGGATGTTATCCACTTCGTCGATGATGGCGAAGTTGAGCGGGGTGCGTTGGCACTGGCGGTAGTACGGGTGGAACTTGTCGTCGTCGTGCCGGCCCGGCTTCATGTTGTCGCGGAGGTAGTCGAAGCCGAATTCCGAACTCGTGCCGTAGGTGATGTCGCAGTTGTAGGCGTGGCGTTTGACGTCGCCCTCTTGATCGGATTGGATGAACGCGGCCGATACCCCGAGGGCGTTGTAGATCGGCAGCATCCATTCGCAGTCGCGGCGGGCGAGGTAATCGTTCACGGTGATAACGTGAACGCCTTTGCCTTCGAGGGCATTGAGGAACGCGGCCAAAGTGGCCACGAGGGTTTTCCCTTCCCCGGTTACCATCTCGGCGATGTTGCCGGCGTGCATGATCGCCCCACCGACGATTTGAACGTCGTAATGGCGCATGCCTTTGGTGCGTCGGGCCGCTTCGCGGCAGGCGGCGAACGCTTCGGGCGTGAGGCTTTCGAGGCTTTCGCCTTTCTTCACCCGTTCGCGGTAGCCGATGGAGAGATCGCGGAGGGCGTCGTCCGAGAGCACCTTCATCGCCTCTTCGAGCGTGTTGGTCTTATCGAGGATGGAACTGGGCACAACGGTGTGCTCCGCGGCGTTGCGGGGCCGCAGGTAGCCGGTGCTCTTCACCGCCCGCTCGTTGGCGGAGCCGAAGAGCCGGGAGACGAATCCGATGCTCCCTTCGACGGCGCCGTTGAGGGCGTCTCCGAGGCGTTCAAAAATGCCGGTCTTCATTGCCGTGTCGGTCGCCATGGAATCCTTGGCCTCGGTTCGATTGTGCGGCTTGCGCAGATGATGCGGAGCTGGTAATTTAAGATTGTTGGGAATGAGGGTCAATACGGATGTCCAACCCACCCACCGCAGTGGGTGGGCTTTCAAAAGCGGACATCCACTCGACCATTTCTCGCTACCATTTCCCCATGCGCTTCGTCCTCGACCTGCTGTACCTCTTCGTGCTGGCGTTGCTCACGCCGTGGTTGGTGTGGCGCAGCTTCCGTACTGGGCGTTACCGCAATCGTCTGGCAGCGAAGCTCTTGGGGCGGGTGAAGCTGAATAATCCCGAAGGCAAGCCGACCGCGTGGTTCCATGCGGTGAGCGTGGGGGAAGTTCACTTGTTGGCGGTGGTAGTGAAGGCCTTTCGCCAACGGCACCCCGATTGGCACATTGCGGTTTCCAGTACCACGGAAACCGGCTTGGCGGAAGCGTTCGCACGATTCCCCGATTGTTCCGTGATCGCTTACCCCTTCGACTTTTCGTGGGCGTGTGCGAATACTTTGAACGCAGTCAACCCCGCGATCATTCTCTTGGCCGAGAGCGAAATGTGGCCCAACTTCCTCGCGGCGGCCTCCCGGCGAAAGGTTCCCGTCGTGCTGTTCAACGCCCGGCAAAGCCCACGCAGTTACGGACGTTTGAAGAAGATTTCGGGCCTCGCACGCGATCTACTCTTCCGCCATGTGAGCCTGTTCGCGGTGCAATCGGAGGATTACGCCGAGCGCTTCCGATTGTTGGGCGTGCCCGAGGGGAAGATCGTCGTCACCGGGTCGGTGAAGTACGACGGTGCCACCGGCGAGCGCGATACGCCCAAGGCGAAGGAACTCGCACGATTGTTGAATCGAGGAAACGAGATCGTCTGGGTGGCGGGGAGTACGCACGCCCCGGAAGAAGAGATCGTGTTGCGAGTTTACGAACGATTGTTGAAAGCGGGGATGAACCTGCGATTGATCCTGGTTCCCCGGCACCCGGATCGCTTCGACGAAGTGGCGGGGCTGTTAGGGATGAGCGGTATGCCTTTCATGCGGCGAAGTTCTTTCGGAGCCGGAAGCGTGAGCGACGAT
>JBBQWA010000299.1:0-5425 GCA_038211045.1 Gemmatales bacterium | reverse complement strand
ACTTGATAACGGCAAACCGACGATTCAAGGATTTGCCGCAATCGAGAACACCACCGATGAAGATTGGGAGAACGTGAAAGTGAAGCTCGTGAGCGGCCGCCCCGTCACGTTCAAAATGGATTTGTACGATCCGTTGTACGTACCGCGGCCGGTTGTCGAACCGGAACTGTACGCCTCGCTTCGGCCGCCGATGTATCAGGGAGTCTCGGCGGGGAACCTGGGCGGCGCCGCCGCATTTCAAGGTTTCGGTGGCTTTCAAGGAGGCTCCGGAGGCAATGCACTTCAACAAAACGTGGGACAGTTCGGTGCGAATATCCAGAGCGCCGGTAATCTCGGCGTCGGTGGTGGATTCGCGGGCATGACCGGTGGCACCATTCACAACTACGGCTACGGTTCGATCACACGCCCTTCCGTTCGGGCGTTGATGGGCCAGCGTTTGAATTTCGATTCGTTGGCGGAACGCAAGAAAGCCCAATCACCCACAGTCAAGACGACTGCGGATCCCTTGGCCTTGGACAAATTGGGCGAATCGTTCGAATTCTCAGTAGCCGAACCGGTGAGCCTCGCCCGGTTCAAGTCGGCTCTCGTGCCGGTCATACGCGAGACGCTGGAATCGAAACAAGTCAGTATTTACAACGCGAACATTTTGAGGGGCTACCCCATGAAAGGCCTCAATTTGAAGAACAATTCCAAAGTATACCTGCCGCAAGGGCCGGTAGCGATATTTGATGTGGGTACGGCAGTGGGGCAAGCCCGCCTTCCGGACATGAGCCCTGGCGAATCGCGCTTGCTCAGTTACGCCATCGATCTCGATGTTCGAATCCAAGAAGAACTCGCAGACGTTGAGATAATGACTCTCTCGAACAAGATCAAAGATGGAATTTTGCATTCCACCCAGCGGAGCAAAATCACTAACCATTACGCAGCGTTCAACAAATCGGCGTTACCCAAAACGGTGTGGATCACGCAAGCGATCGAACCAGATAGGAAGTTGATCGCACCTGCAAAAGCAATCGATAAATCGGACAACCTCTATCGCTTTGAACTCGAAATTCCTCCGCAGAAGAAAGTGACTTTGGATGTGATCGAAGAAGCAGATAATACTCTCGAAATGGGATTACACGAATTGAATCAGAACCAATTAGAAGAATTTCGGAAGGAGGCCGCATCATCGCCCGCCGTGAAAGCGGCGTTCGCCAAGATCAAGGCAGCACGGGTTGTCCATGCAGAAACCGTGTCGAGTATTGCTGAAGAACAGCAGAGCTTGAAGGAAATCGGCGAGGAACAGAAGCGCATCCGCGAGAACTTGGCCGTGACGCCGAAGGAATCGGACGCCTACAAGCGGTACATCAAGAAATTCGACGACCAAGAAACCGAGATCGAGAAACGCCGGGCCAAGTTGAAGGATCTCAACGCGGTCTTGGCAAAGGAAACGAAAGATACGGAGCTGCTGTTGAAGACGCTCTCGGCGGAATGAATCGCGGAATGACGAGGATTATCATTTCACGATTAACGGGGTGCGTCAGCCCCTGAGCATCGCGATACTCGGGGGCTGACGCCCCCCGCTCGTAGAAATCCGAACTGGCAGGCGCGCTTTAGCAATTTGTCGATATTTCATGATTCGTCGTCGAATTACTCGACAGTCGATGCGATTGTGCCTGGGGAGGGGTAGGTGGGCGGAACTGAGGGCACAAAAGTCGGCTTGAGCGATGCTGCTGCTGTAAAGCATTGCCAATACGTTGGAAGCGTTCGATCTTTGGTTAGGGGGTTTGTGCTCTGGGTACGGGGGCACAAATGGGATCAAATTCCCATTGGAATGACGCCGGGGAGGTAGTCGAAACCGAAGGTTTCGTCGGGCTGGGGGGACAACCGCCAGAAATTATTGCCCCACCCTTCCATACAATGCGCGAAATACGTACTTGTCGGATGATCCCTAGTATGTATTTTTGAAATTCGATGCCCTGGCACCCAACGCCGTTTGACATCGTTCCGGCACCACTGGATCGGGTGTGATTCGCAGACAATCGGGATTTCGTTGGAGTTCCGCTTTGCAGGCGGTCTTGTCACGATGGAATCAAGACCCGCCTGAAGACGGAACTCCAACGAAGACCGAATCCTACTCCCCATCTCCGCTTCGGAGGGAACCGGGGATGGGGTGTTCGGAACTTTCACCACCCGACGCGGTTAAATGCTTTCCGCCAGGCAAGACAAATCTGCGAGGGTGATCCCCGTGCGAATACCGAAATCCGCAATCTGTTCCATGGCGTTCGCCGCCGTGACCGCGCTGGTCGCGGCGCTGCCCGGCGACACCGCCTTCGGGCAAGCGCAAAAGCAGAAGGCCGCGCCGCTCCCCTTCCCGCCGACGCTGCCGGACGGCCAACTCGTCGTATCGGTGAAGTCCGACGACTTCCTGAAACCGCCCGGCGCACTCGCCGAGGGCGTGACCGTCGCCAAGGCCGCGCCGACCGTCGATTTCCTCTACTTCCCCGCTCAGGATTACGAAGGCCGGCCCTGGTCGAACTGGGGCGACAGCCTCGCCGTGAACGGCAAGTACTACGCGAGCATCGGCGACCACCTCGCCCTCGGCGGCAAAGGTGGTGGCGAACGAACCGGAACCGGCCTCGTGTTCGAGTACGATCCCGAAAAGAAAACCTTCCGCCAACTCCTCGACGTGGCCAAGCTGCTGAACCTGCCGAAGGATCATTACGTCCCCGGCAAGATCCACAGCCGCCTTGACATGGGGAGCGACGGCTGGCTCTACTGCTCCACCCACCGCGGTTCCACGACCGTGACCACCGACAAGAACCACTACGAAGGGGATTGGATCCTCCGCTGCGACCCGACTACAGGCAAGAGCGAAGTCGTCGCCCACGGGCCGGTGCCGAAGCACTGCATTCCGACGAGCGTGCTCGACCCGAAACGGCTCATCTTCTACGGCGGCACGGCCCCCGGCACCGGCAAGGACGACGAGAACGGCGTGCAGTTCTTCGCCTACGACGTGAAGGCCCGCAAGGTGCTCTACTCCGGGCCGAACGGCCCCTCCCGCGCCATGATCTTCGCCGCCTCGACCGGTCGAGTCTACTTCGTGCCCGGCAAGGAGGACATGGTCGGTACCCTCATGCGCTACGCCCCCGAGAATAACGGCCCGCCGGTGAAGATCGAAGCGACGCTTGGGTTGCGGGCGGCCACGCAGGAGACGCCGCAGGGCGTCGTCTACACCGTTTCCAAGGCCGGCAAGGGCGGGGCGGCCGAGTTGTACGCCTTCGACACCAAGACGGAAAAGAGTGTGAACCTCGGCCCGGCGGCGGTGGGAACGAACAACTACATCACGTCGCTCGACGCCGACGCGACCGGGCGCTACCTCTACTACATTCCCGGCGCCCACGGCGGCAGCGACAAGGACGGTAGCGCCGTCGTGCAGTTCGACACCAAGACGAAAACGCGGAAGGTGATCGCCTTCCTGCACCCGTACTTCAAGGACAAGTACGGCGCGACGATGGCGGGAACCTTCAGCTCCGCCATCGATCCGAAGGGGGACAAGCTGTACATCAATTGGAACGTCAACCGCAGCGGCGGCAAGGTCTGGGATTGCTGCGCGCTAACGGTGATCCACATCCCGGAATCGGAACGGCAGTAACGATATTTGACCCCACCCGGTTCGCTGCGCACCACCTTCCCCGAAGGGGAGAGGGTTTTGTTTCTCTCCCTCTCCGCTTGAGGGAAAGGGTCGTCCCGCTTGGGTTGTTTTCAATTTCTCTGCGGAACACACCATGAAACTCCCCTGCCTCGCCCTTCTCGCGTTCGCCTCAGCCGCAACCGCCGCCGACTACCCGTTCGCGTTCAAGGATGTCGGCGACGACGCCGGCCTCTTCCCGCACGCCGCCGGGTTGCGTGCGCACGCCGTCGCATGGGGCGACGTGGACAACAGCGGCTTCCCCTCCCTGTTCGTCGGCACGTTCCACAACGCCGGATCGAAGGCGAGCGTCTTCCTGCGCAACGAGAAGGGGAAGTTCCGCCTAGACGATCAAGAACACCTGCGGACCTCGGGCATCGCCAGCGGCGCGCTGTTCGCCGACTTCACGAACGCCGGCAAGCTCGACCTGTACGTTTCCAATTGCCAGCACGGCAAGGAGGGCATCCTCGCGGTGCCGAGTTTCCTGTTCCGAAACGAGGGCGGCGGAAAGTTCACCGACGTTTCCAAGGAGAGCGGCGCGTGCCCGGCCGGGTACATGGGCCGCGGCGCCGCCGCACTCGACTTCGACGGCGACGGCCTGCTCGACTTCATCACCTGCGAACAATACTACACGCCGAACGTGAAGACCGGCCCGGCGCTCTACCGCAACAAAGGCAATCACAAGTTCGAGAACGTGGCCGAGGCGACGGGGTTGCCGGTCGGCCTCGGCGGCCTCGGCGTGGCCGTGGCCGATGTGAACAACGATGGCTGGCCCGACATCTTCCTCACCAACGGTGCCGGCGAACACCGCTTGTTATTGAACGACGGCAAAGGGAAGTTCCGCGAAGCGCCCGGTTCGCGCGAAGCATTCAAATGGAAGCTCGCGAGTTCCGACGACACCCCGGCGGGCGTCTGCATCGCCGACGTGAACCGCGACGGCCTGCCCGACATCGTCATCGGCAACCACTTCAAAAGCCCGTGGACGAACCCCGCCCCGGTGCGGCTCTACCTCCACCGCGGCATCGAGGGCGGCGTACCCAAGTACGAAGACGTGACCGAAGCGGCGGGCCTCGTCGCCCTCGCCATGAAGGCCCCGCACGTCGAAATCCAGGACTTCGACAACGACGGCTGGCCCGACATCTACGTGAGCATCGTCAAGTACAAGGATGGCAAGCCGTGCCCCGTGATCTTCAAGAACCTCGGCGCGAACAAGAACGGCATCCCCCAGTTCCGCGACGACGCCTGGGGCGTGAACGACTACCCGACCGCCGAGGATAAGTTGTTGAAGCGCGCCGGACCGCAGTTTGAGAAGATCCTCAAGGAGAAAAAGATCATGTACACGGCGGCGGGCCCGAGCGCCGATTACGACCGCGACGGCAAGCTCGACCTGTTCCTCGGTAATTGGTGGGTCGAATCGAAATCGCTGCTGCTGCGCAACGAGACGACGGGCGGGAACTGGCTCGATGTGCGCGTGGAAGGGAAGGACGGCGTCAACCGTATGGGCATCGGCGCGAAGGTGAACGTCTACCCGGCTGGCAAGTTGAAGGAAGATGCGGCGCTGCTCGGTTCGCGCGAGATCGCCATCGGCTACGGCTATTGCTCCGGGCAGGAAGCCGTCGCCCACTTCGGCCTCGGACAAGTCGAGAGCGTCGATCTCGAAGTGATCCTGCCGCACGGCAAAGGCACCGCCGTGCAGAAGGGCGTGAAGGCGGATCAAAGGTTGATCGTGAAACCGTGAATGCTATTTCTACT
>JBBQWA010000298.1:0-5431 GCA_038211045.1 Gemmatales bacterium | reverse complement strand
GGCCACTCGTCGGATCGTGAGTCGAGAAGAATCGCTACAATCTCCCGATGAATATCGATCCGCTTTCGCCGCCCATGCTCACGCCCGAACTCCCCGGCATCGGCGGCTTCATCAAGGTTCACCCCGCCGATTTCGAAGTCGAGGAAATCCCTTCCTACGAGCCGGAGGGGCAGGGCGAACACCTCTTCCTCTGGATACAGAAAACCGACGTCGGGCCGGAGCACCTCGCTCGCACGATCGCCCAACGGTTGAACGTACCGGTGGGAAGCGTCGGCACCGCCGGTTTGAAAGATCGCCGGGCAATCACGCGGCAGTGGGTGAGCGTGCCACAAACGGCCGAAGCCAGATTGACGCATTTGAACGGTGGCGGGATCGAATTGTTGAAACACACCCGTCACGGGAACAAACTGAAACCGGGGCACTCCCGGGGCAACCGTTTCCGAATCCTCGTGCGCGATGCGGACGCCACGAAATCGCAAGAATTGCAGGCGATCATCGCCCGTATCCGCGAAATGGGGTTGCCGAACTACTACGGCCCGCAGCGCTTCGGCCGCGAAGGTTCCACCCTCGACCTCGGCTTCGATTGTTTGGCCGGCAAGCAATCCCGCCGCGTGCGGCCCTTCGTTTTCAAGTTCGCTCTCTCGGCCGTGCAATCGTTCTTGTTCAACGACATGCTCGCTCGCCGCATTCGAGATGGCTTCTATCGAACCGTATTGCCCGGCGACGCGATGATGAAATGGCCGTGGGGCGGATTGTTCGTTGCGGAGGATGTGGAAGCAGAACAGAAAAGGTTCGATGCCCGTGAGACCGTGACCGCCGGGCCGATGTTCGGTAAGCATACCTTCCCCACTGCGGGGATTGCCGCAGAGCGAGAAGCCGAGGTACTCGCCTTTCACAAACTGAGTTCGCAATCGTTCGACGGCTTCGGCAAACTCATGGGGGGCACACGCCGCCATAACATGATCTACATCGACGACCTCAGCGCGGAGTGGGAGCCGGACGGCCTCCGGCTCGCATTCAGCTTGCCCAGCGGTTGCTACGCCACGGTGCTATTGCGCGAAGTGATGAAGACGGAGATCAATGAAGAACCCGTGGAAGAATGATCACTCCGAAAGCCCCCTCACATCGTCCGGCGGACGGAGGGTGAGGGGAAAGTAGGTTCAAATCCCCCTCACCCCCAACCCCTCTCCTGCCGGGGGAGAGGGGAGTAAGCGAGAAAATCGAAACCACCTCGGCGGGTACATGATGAACCCCTGCAAAACCAGCACAGCGAACGCCACGTGTACCGTGACGAAAAAAATCGAAGGTTGATCGAAGAACAGAAGGTTGTGGGCGAGCCGGGCCATGAAAGTCTCCCCGGCATCGGCCGGAGTTCCCCCGGCCAGCACCCGCAGCTGTTCCTCCCAGATCGTCAGCGGGCAGCGCCAGCCCATGAATTCTTCGAAGGCCACGTAGCCGATGGCCGCGAGGTGGCTGAAACGGAACCAAGGATTCCTCGCCCACGCCCACCGAAAGGGTGCGGCGATGATGATGGCCAGTTGGCCGAGCACCACGTACCCGACGTACGCGATGTGCGCAACGACGACCGCATCGGCCAATGTGCCGTACATAGGAATACTCCGGTTCGATGATCGGAAGGGGGACGTTCGCAAAAGTGCCCGACGAAGATATGAGCCGAGAACGGCGGGTTTATTCCCGAACGAATGCAAATCGTATGGTTGCGGGGAGCAATCACAAGGCGAGCGGCGGTTGGATTTCCACCCTCTCGCCCGTTGGGGAGAGGGTCGTCCCGCTTCGGGACGGGGAGAGGGGATTTGATTTGCTCTAAAGCCCCTCTCCCCGCTTCTCGCTTCGCTCGATGCGACCCTCTCCCCAGCGGGAGAGAGGGTGAGTAAAGAACTGCCGCTCGTATAAATGCATCCCGGCTACACGTTCTGAACCCGGAACGTCGCTCGGTAGATGGGTCGGCCTTCTTGGCGGAACTTCCGTTCAAAGTTCGTGAGGTAATCCATGTCGTGGGTCGGGGTCGGATCGGCGGGCCGGTCGATCTCCGTGTACGCGGGGAGTTTCGCCAGCATCTCCGTGACCATCTCGAAGTAATCTTTCACGTCGGAAACGAAGTACAGCGTACCACCGGGCCGCACCACTTGAACGATGAGTGCGGCGAACTCTTCCGTGAAGAGCAGCCGTTTCTTGTGCTTGGTCTTCCACCACGGGTCGGGGTAGTACACGTGAACCGCTTCCGCGGAGTGCGGCACCACGTAATCGCGGAAGGCCGCTTTCGCATCGGCGCACGCCGTCCTTACGTTGGCCATCTTCAGCAGTGCGATCCGCGTGGTGGCGAAGAGTTGATATTTACGAACGATCTCGATTCCGAAGAAGTTCGTGCCGGGGCGGGCGGTGCCTTCGGTTCGCAGGAACAATCCTTTGCCGAAGCCGACTTCGATTTCCACGGGATTGGCGTTGCCGAAGATCGCGGCCCAATCCATCCGCACGGGTGGAGGGGGCACGAACTCCGGCGGGTGGAACGGATACGCGGCGGAGAGTTCGATTTGGTACGGGGCGAGTTCTTCGCGGGTGAGTCGTTTCGGCTTCGACACTGGATCAACCTCTTTGGAACCAAACCATTCGCCACGCCTGTATGTCTGCCGCACGATTTCAGGATGAAACACGATAAAACCAATTTGAGGCTCGGCTATTGGATCAGTGCGATATGGATTTCTGATCGTGCGAGTACCGTGGTGTCGTGCGGCAATTGTTGCTGATGTTACCCCAACGCCGTCTTCAGCGGCACGCCGACGACAACCACCTCGAAGGCGAACTCGCCACCGACAAAGCCCCGGGTGTGGAATCGGGTCAGCCGGCGATCGACTTTCAACCCGTGGCCCACGAGGACGAGGCGTTCGCCGGGGCGTACCATTCGTTTGAACTTGCCGCCATTGAGGCCGCCGAGGCCCATGAGGTTATCTTTGATCACGCCGGTCTTGCCGACGTAATAGGAACAAAGCTGGGCCGCGGCTTCGCACATCAGTACGCCGGGCAAGAGCGGGAACCCCGGCATGTGGCCCCGCGCCCAGAATTCGTCTTCGCCGACATCCTTGTACCCGACGATGTAATGCCGGGCGATGTCGATCTCGCAAATGGCCGTGAGCATTTCCATTTCGAAACGCTGCTTGTTGAACAATCGTATCCCGGCTTGATCCGCGATGCGCGGGGTGAGATCGAGGGTCAGCGGGTCGATGTTTGGAATCTCGTCGGCGGTGGTGAAACTCACGGGAGCCTTTACGGTAGGAGTTCGGCCACTTGGGCCAACTCGGTGAGCATGGCATCCGGCCGGGTTGTGGCATCCTTCAACTGTTCGGGGGTCGCTTGCAACGAGGCCTTGTCACCCGCGAAGAGCGCCGTTTTGAAGCCGTGCTTTTTCGCCGGGGCAATGTCGCGGGCGATGCTCGAACCGATGTGCAACGTTTCCGCGGGGGAGACGCCTTGGGTGGCGAGTGCCTTGATGGCCGCGTTCCAAAGCGTTTCCGATTGTTTCTTCGCCTTGTGATCGAACGAAAGCACCCGGAGGCTACCGGGCAGCAACCGCGATACTTCGGCGTGCGAATCTTGCACTTTCAATCCGCGCGCCAGCTGCGGCACTGTGAAACATTGTCCATCGGCAAGTAACCCCTGTTTCAACCCGGAAGATGTCACCGTTTCCAACGCGGTCGCTGCTCCTTCGTAGCAGCCGGTGCCTTGGATGCTGGCGTGGTAGAAGTACGCGATCTTCTTCACGAATTCCGGAAGCGGCCCATACATCGCACCATCGTACTTGTATTCGTTGCCCACGAGTTTGCCGACGATGTTTTCCCAGATACGTTCGCAGAGCAGTTCCGGGTGCTTTTCCTTCCCGGCGCCCGCCAACCGGAGGGCATCGTAGGCCTTCTTGAACAGTTCCTTCATGTACGCCGCCGGGGTGCCCGGTTTCCGGCTCATCGACGCCCACATCTTGAATTCTTGGATCGTTTTATCCAACGCCGCGTCGGTTACGAAATCGATCTGAGCTTCGTATTGCAATTCCCCGGTAGGGATCGCGAGCAGCGTTCCGTACACGTTCCACATCACCGCTTTGACCGGCAATTTCTGCAAACTCGGCTTCGCCTTCACCGGCTCGACCTTCGGCATCGCGGGCCACGGCAAACCCCGGGTATCGAGGTATTCGCACACGTACTGTTCGAGGGAGAGCGCCATGGAAATTCGGAACAACGCGGAAGTAGAATCCTTCCACTATAACGGAGCCGTCCGGAATTGCGAGAAGTCCAATTGAGGAAGGTAGTGAAATCGAGCCGAGGTTGCGGATCGCAACGAATATGCAGCAGCGGTCGCATTCACCTTCTGCTGGCACAACCTTTGCTGTTTCTTTCCGTTGCTTCCGATTCGACTTTCACCCCGGAGACAGACCATGGGTAGCAAACATCACGGCGGCCCCGCCCCAGTACCCCCCGGCAATCGTTCGAAACAACGCACGGGCAAAAAAGAGCCAGACCAAGACGCTCCGCTGCCCGGAGACACGGAGCAAGGCTCACCCGATAGTGATCACGACCCGAAACGTGGAATCGGAGGCTATACCGGCAAGGGCGAACATGCCCGTCAGCAACCCGGCCCGCAGAACGACGGTTGATGTTTTGTAAGTTGGGCCATGCCGATTTCGCAAGATCGAAAGCCACTGTCTCTCCCGGTGGTTGCGGATTCACCGCATTTTGCCTTGGAACCGTAGCTGACGCGAGATCGGCTCGCCCCACTTACAATACTCATCACGAGACTTCTCGCCGGGCACGGGCGGTTGTGGCTCGAATTGCCAGGTATGCGATGCGGAGGAGTGAACGATCCTCATTGGCCGATTTGCCGCGTCGCAAGAGGAGATCCCCGAGGATGTGATCCACTTCCGTCCGGCCATGGCGTTCGACATCGCCGAGCATCGAGGCGGTGATCTTGGACTGGGGATCGGTCAATCGGCCAATCGCCGTTTGCATCGCTTCGGCGACGGATTCAAATTTCGCCACCACGATCGCTGCGGCAATGGCTTCCACGCGGGGTGAAAGTTCCCCGAATGTCAGCCGCTGGATATTGTTCAGATGCTGAATCTGGCCCGCATCGTTGATCTTGGTCGAAATGAAACACGAGCCACCCAACACCTATCCGCACCGGCACGGTCGGAGGCGATGGTAGTACGGCATCGCCCATCGGGTTTACGACGGCAATTCCCGTGGCTTTGAGCTTTTCGGCCCGTTGGGGCCGAACCAGAAAGGTGACATCGCAACCGGCTTCGAGCAATCTTCCGCCGAAGTATCCACGGGTCGCACCGGCCCCAATCACAAGGAATCGCATCTCGGTTCTCCAAAAAAATCACACGCCCATCACGTTGTAGCCGCAATCGACGTATAGGACG
>JBBQWA010000297.1:0-5447 GCA_038211045.1 Gemmatales bacterium | reverse complement strand
CGGGATGCCGAATTGGTCATCGTATACGCCGGGGAGAAGCCGATTGCCGGGGCGTTGTTGTTGCACGGGCCGGGCATTACGGAAGTACCCACGGCCTCTTCGCTGCGGGAGTTCAATTCCACCTGCGCGAACATGCTGATGTATCACAGGTTGTTGTTGCGGGCCATCGAACGCGGGCAACGCACCTTCGATTTCGGCCGCTCCACGCAAGATGCCCCGACCTACAAGTTCAAGAAACAATGGGGGGCCACCCCTTCCCCCGCATTCTGGCAATACTATTTGCGCGTCGGCGAAAGCGGTGCCATGCGCCCGGACAACCCCCGTTACGAACGGATGATCCGCATTTGGCAAAAGCTTCCACTTCGCCTCACGCAGTACCTCGGCCCGACGATCGTTCGCGGGATCCCTTGATCGTTCCCAGTCCGCATTGACCAGCATCCCGTTAACTCCGTAACATAACTGCGGTTCACTTTGCATTGCCAACCGGAGCCGCCCCGATGTCCCGATTCGATCTTCGCGTCCTCGAAACCGCTCAGAAAGTGCCTGGCAAGCCCCGGCACAAAACCCGCGAAGTGAAGGTCGGCGATAAGATCTTCGGCGGTACCAACCCGATCTGGGTGCAGAGCATGACTACCACCGATACCTTCGATGTCGAAGCGACGGTGAAGCAA
The DNA here is from genome assembly GCA_038211045.1 of Gemmatales bacterium. Classification (GTDB taxonomy): domain Bacteria; phylum Planctomycetota; class Planctomycetia; order Gemmatales; family Gemmataceae; genus JALHQU01. The sequence goes on along the minus strand of JBBQWA010000297.1, from coordinate 4,776 downwards.
ATCAACCTCCTCGAAGAAGCCGGGTGCGAACTCGTCCGCGTGACTGTGCCCAAACCCGAAGATGCCGGGGCACTCGGTGAAATCAAGAAGCGCATCGGTATCCCGCTGATCTGCGATATCCATTTCGATTACAAGATGGCCCTCGCGGCGCTCGATCACCCCATCGACAAGATCCGCCTGAACCCTGGCAACATCGGCAGCACGGATCGTTTCCGCCAAGTGATTCGCAAGGCCAAGGAGCGCGGGTTGCCGATGCGCATCGGCGTGAACGCCGGGAGCTTGGAACGCGAGTTGTGCGAAAAGTACGAGTTCCCCTGCCCGCCCGCCATCGTGGAAAGTGCATTGCGTTCCATAGAGATTGCCGAGAGCGAAGGTTATCACGACATCATCGTGAGCCTGAAATCCTCCGATGTACTCGTGACCGTGGAAGCCTACCGATTATTCGCCCAACTGTGCGATTACCCCACGCACATCGGTATCACGGAAGCCGGGAAGCCGCCGTACGCGGTGACGAAGAGTGCCGCGGGGTTGGCCCCGATCCTTCTCGACGGCATCGGCGACACCATCCGCGTGAGCCTCCTCGGCGACCCGGTGCCCGAAATCGCCGCGTGCTTCGACATCCTGCAAGCGACCCAGCGCCGTGTCCGCCGGCCGGAAATCATTGCCTGCCCCACATGTGGACGGTTGGCCATCGACCTCGAGAAGATCATCGCGGAACTGGAACAGCGCCTCGGCGGCAGCAGGTTGCCCGTGAAGATCAGTGTGCTCGGTTGTGTAGTCAATGGCCCCGGTGAAGCCAAGGAAGCCGACATCGGCATCGCTGCAGGCAACGGCCAGGGGATGATCTTCCGTAACGGCGAGATGGTACGACGGGTGAAGGAAGAAGAGATTGTCGATGCGTTGATGGTGGAGTTGGCCGATTGGGAATCGAAAAACCAACACCGCATCCCCAAGGAGAACGGCAAGGACGCGACCGGCCTCGGCAGAAGGAAGCTCAGCTTGGTATAATCGAAATTAGGAGAACACACCATAAGAACTTCACGAGTTAATGCATGCTACGAGGGGCCCATCGATTCGAAGTATTCTTGCCGAATTCGAATCGCTACGGGGAGTCTGACCGTCTGCCGAGCTATCAAGTTTCAAACTCCGGCATGGTGGCCAATCAATTTCGAGAGATGATGGAACAAGCTAGAAAGTAAGGCCGCCTGAAGGTAGCCCACTTGGCCGCAAATTGGATCATGACAGAACTGGAGGAAACTCCGATGGAGTTCGGCGAGTCTCGCGAGGAGCATCCCGAGATTAGAATTCAAATGCGAATAGGGTTTGCCCGGCCCATCGCTGAGCGCTATGGCGTAACGAAGCGACCAACGCGGTATTCATCCCTTCATTTTCTTGAATGTCGCCCATTTAAGTGACGCTGCGAGTATCCCCCTTTTCTCATCGCTTCGCACCGACGACATTCGCTATATCAACTTCATATTTCGGTAGAACTTGGCTTACGGAATTCCGATCATGAGCGGCTTCACACGTCGGGAATGGATGGCGGCAAGCACGGCGAGCATCGCCGCTATCGCCCACGCGAATTCAATCGAACCACAGCACGAACATTCTTTCCACTGCGACCACATCCTCGGCACATCGCTCGACGGTTGGTTGAACTCAACGGGGAATGCCGAAGCGGCCGAAGTTTCAATCCTCGGCGAAGCGGAGCGACTGCGGCGCATCTTCAGCCTGTACGATTGCGAGAGCGAACTCAGCCGGTGGAACCGTACCGCCAAGCCGGCGCAAGTCTCCGAAGATTTAGGCCACGTCCTTTCAAAATACCAATCGTTCCACGAATGCACCCGCGGGGCCTGTTCACCCTGTATCGCCAGTGCTGCGGAAGTTTGGAAAATTGCCGAACGCACGGGGGTGATGCCCAGCGAACGCGAACTGGCCGCAGTCTCGAACACGGGATTGGGATTTCGCTACGAGCCTGCATTGCGGATCGCGGAACGTGTGGGCGGTCATGCGTTGAATCTCAATTCGATTGCCAAGGGGTATATTCTTCAGCGGATGGCGAATGTCGTTCGCGATTCCATTCCCTCGGGCTTGCTGAACCTCGGCGGCGACATGCTCGCCTGGGGTGAAACTACTTGGAATATCGGTATCCAAAATCCTCGGAATGCGGCGGACAATGCCGAGCCACTGGCCACATTCACGCTCACCAATGCCTCCGTAGCCACGAGCGGCGGCTACCTGCGCTATGCCACGATCCGCGGCGAACGCCATTCCCACTTGATCGACCCGCGCTCGGGCCGACCGGCCAATGGGCTGCTCTCTTCGACTGTGATTGCAGGAACGAGCGTGGAAGCCAACGCTTGGGCGACCAGCTTGGCCGTGATGACGCTCGACGAAGCCAAGAACATTCTTGCGAACCATCCCGAGATTGATGCGGCGCTCGTGACTCCGCAAGGGGAAGTCTTCCGCACGCCGGGCATGCCTTGGGTGGAACTGCCGAAAGCCCAGCCGATCCAAGCGAAGCCCAATGCGTGGCCAGCGGAGTACGAAGTGAAGATCGCCCTGGAATTGCCCAGGCCCGAAGGGGGCAAGTACCGCAAGCCGTACGTTGCCGTGTGGATTGAAGACGCGGCGGGTAAGCCGGTGCGTTCCCTCGAAACTTGGGGCAACGCCCCCAAGTACCTCAAGGATCTGAACGACTGGTGGAAGTTCGCCAAGGACAATACCGCTATGCGAGCCGTGACGCGGGCCACCCGCAACCCCGGCAAATACGAACTGGTTTGGGATGGCAAGGATCAGAACGGGAACCCCGTCGGCCAAGGCACCTTCGTGGTGAAGGTGGAAGTCCACCGCGAGCACGGCAGGCACCTCCGGCAATCGGGCAAGATCGAATGCTTGGCCAAGGATGCCAGCGTGAAGTTGGCCAAGAATGAAGAAACCGGGGAGACGATCGTCGAATACGCCAAGAAGAAGAAATCATGAGCCCAACGTTCCGCCGGGTGCTGAAAGCCGCCCGGATTTGTCACGTGTATCTCACCCTCTTCACACTGACGTTAATCTTATTCTTCGCCGTCACCGGGTTCATGCTGAACCACGAGGATTGGTTCCTGCCGGACACGCCGAGGGAAACCGTGGTGGAAGGTGAGTTACCGAAAGAACTCGTGGCCCTGCCAGCGGGTGCAAACGACTCGGACGATGAAAGCAATTCTCAAGTAGACAAATTCGAAGTGTGCGAAGCATTGCGAAAGAAATTCGACATCCGCGGCACCGTTCACCCGAATTCATTCCGCTGCGACCGCAGCACCGTGGAAGTGACCTTCGCACGGCCGAGCGAAAAAGCGACCGCCGAGATCGACCGCGAAACGGGGCATGTGAAACTCACCCGCGAAACCAACGGATTCGCCGGGATCATCACCGATCTGCACAAGGGCAAATCGACCGGCTCCGTATGGAAGGCCGGCACCGGCTGGAGCCTGCTGATCGATGCCACATGCATCGTTCTGATCGTCATCTCCGCGACCGGTTTGATCCTCTGGTGGTCGCTCAAGAGCCGCGGCAAGTGGGGCACCGTGGCGTTCATTGCCGGAACGTTGATTGCGGTGGCGTTGTATTTCACCGGCGTACCTTGATGCGATTATTAGCCGGATCAACTCGATCGCATCTTTAGATGCGGCTTCGCGATATCGAGGCGATTCTTCTCGACACACGTTTGTTTTAGCTATTCCCCGGCGGCCTCGGAGCCGGCTCGCGTCGCCAACGCTTCCAGAACGCTAACCGAACCTCCCGGCACCACCCGATTCCCGACGGACTGGATCAGGAACCGCACCGAGCCATCCGCGAAGGTGAAATTCCCGCCACCGGAGTGCAGGCTCCACACCGAATTGAAACCGCAATAATCGTCGATGCGCCCCGGCCCGAAGGTACAAGGGCGCGGGCAGACCCGCGCACCCGCGGTGGCCGGCGATCCGGGGGGTGGCGTTGTGCCGACCTGCTCGTAATTGCTCATCGTGTAAAACCAACGCTGCCGGTAAACGGGCGTGCGCACATCGTAATCGCCCGGGTTCCACCACCCCCAGTACAGGTCGGGCGATGGCGGCCGCTCCGCGAGCATCACCGTGTTCGAGGTGCCGTCGCGCACCGCGATGATACGGACGCCGGGGGGGCGTTCAAAGATCGTCCCGTTCACGAGAACCCCTTCGTCGCGGAACAGCACGTGCGACGGGGCGTTGAACGGTGGATCGCGGGAATCGGTGGCGACATACCAAGTCAGGCCGCGGCCGGTTTTGCCGAACCCGCCCGTAAATGCCGTGTTCGAGGATCGCGGATCGGACGGGCACTGAGCGATCTTGATCGGCTCGCCGGGCGGGGTCTCGGATTGCTGTTCGATGTAGGGCAACGCCTCCCAGAACCATCGCCAGGCGGGGAACCGCGTCTCGACCGTGTGGTAATTATGCAGAGCCAAACCCAACTGTTTCATGTTGTTCTGGCACTTCATCCGATTGGCGGCCTCGCGCACCTTTTGTACGGCGGGCAGCAGCAACCCTATCAAGACCGCGATAATGGCGATGACCACGAGCAATTCGAGGAGAGTGATGGCGGTTCGCCTCATGTCTGCACCCGGCGAGCGCAAGTAATTATAATTTGTATCACCACGCTGTTGACTTATCCAATCTACGCGATATTTCATCGGTATATTTATATTTTGTTACACGGTGCTATCATGCTTCCCTTTCCGCTCGCCCGTTACGCCTTTCCGGTTCTCGTCGTGGTTCTCGG
>JBBQWA010000296.1:0-5482 GCA_038211045.1 Gemmatales bacterium | reverse complement strand
GGAGATTTGTGCCCTGCGTTTAGCACCCTCCCCTCCCCCCGGGTATCAACGGGGGTGGGCAGAATTGCGATATTCACAATGTCTTGCAATTACTAGACTTACGAAAACGCCTCGCGGGGGAATTCTGCCCCGCAAGGCGATTGGTGCCCTGATTGTGCCCTCGAATGCGCCATCCGAAGGGCACAATCGGGCATCACCTCAATCGTGCCTCTTTTATCCTCATCTTGGTTCGATCCTCGTTCCCATGCTCCGCGTGGGAACGTCTTCGGCCGCTCTGCGGCCAAAGTTATCGTGATAGGAGTGGGAATACCATGAGGAACGGAAAGGACGCGGAGCGTCCGAAGATCGTGACCACGCAGAGCGTGGTAACGAGGGATTAAAATGTATGTTGTTCAATGACGACTCACATCTTCGCCCCCAGTTCCGTGATCACACCCCTGTTTATTGCGCGATGTTTTTGCGTTTAGGATCAACCACAAACCTCACGCTGTTTCGATCCAACGCTTTCATCAACATGCCGACTCCCTTTCTTGCGGCAAGTTGGCGTTCTTCAGGATATAGGGGGAAGAGTCGGTAAAGGTGCACCAGTCCCTTCTCAGGATCGGTGAACTCCTTCTCCGCCATCACGAGGATACTGTCGAACTTGACGTTGGGAGCCAACGGTTCGGGGGGGGAACCGTTGTCAAAGATGGCAGTCAAGCCGAGCCAATGACCGTTGTCGTGGGGTATCTTGGCCAATTTGCGGAGCCATTCCACTGGCCAAGTCCAACGCCGGTTCTTCAATTCCCGGTAAGCCCAACGTTCAGGCAATTGGATGAACAACTCGGCATAGCGGAAGTCCTCGCCCCCAGTTGGAACGACGAGGGGTTCGACCGCCATGCCCGTTGTGAACAGCGTGATATGTTTGCGGTCATCGTTCGATTCGACAACATGGATTGCAATCGGCAATTCGTCCGGAACGATCTCGATCAGAGCGTGCGGTTGAGGGGTGCCGAACTCGCGGGAGCAAAATTCGACGACCGAATCCCCTTCCACTACGGGAACGTGCTTGAACATGGCCCGATCCATCCCGACGATGTCCGAAGCCGGCTTGGCTCCCTTGCTTTTCAGATACTCCATCACGTTGGGATGCGCACCGACCCAATCCAACGCCGTGAACATCTTGTTCTGATCCCGGAACGAATCGTAAACGGCGTTCACATCCGCACCGTGTTCGAAGAGCAGTTTCACAAACTTAAGAGCGGATTCAGAGTTCTCGTGATTGATTGCCGAGATGATTGGGCGACCGATGTTAGGGTCAGCGCCTTTCGACAACAGGTATTCGCACAATTCATAGTGTTGTCCGGCTTGATGGCGCGAAAAAGATATTGCGGTACTCAGAGCAGTATCTGCCTCTGGCATAACAGCATAATTTATCGGATTTCCTAGAGAAATGAAGTATTTGGCCAACGAGATTGAACCGACCTTTGCAGCGTCGTGTAGGCGGCTACTATGGCTTTCAACAAGCGGTGGGCAGCCAAGTTGCTGATACAAATCCATAACGGTATTTGTGTCAGCAATGTTTAACGCTTCTCTGAACTTAACAAAGAGTGATTTTCCCATTTAATCTGGCCCAGAATTACCAAAATACACGGTAACTTTCGAGGGTAGCTGCCATTTTTTTCAGTGCGTCCTTGATGTCAAGCGCAGTGCCATTTTCGATATCGTGAAGTTTGCTCCATACTGCTTTATTATATTCCTCGGAATGGATTATCCTCGTTCCCGTGCTCCGCGTGGGAACACTCCTCGGCCGCTCCGCGGCCAAAGTTATCGGAGAGAAGGAATAGCATGAGCAACGGAAAGGACGCGGAGCGTCCGAAGATCGTGACCACGCAGAGCATGGTAACGAGGGAATAAGAGCCTCGATTCAATTCGATCCTCGTTCCCACGCTCTGCGTGGTCACGTTAGGAACGAGAGGATTCATTCGCTGACGCCGCCGTTTCGCTCGCTCACGCTCGCGGCTCTGTTGGCGGCCTTCGGCTCCGGTTCGTATCCTAGAGGGATGAACCCGACTCCCGCCGTGCCGCCTTCGAACAAGGCCGCCCTCTTCGCCGTTTTCTTCGTCGTCTTTATCGACCTCCTCGGCTTCGGCATCGTACTGCCGCTGATGCCGCGGTACGCCAACGATTACATGCAAGGTTACAACGATAACCAAAAAGGCATCGTCATCGGTGTGCTTTACTCGTCGTTTAGCCTGATGCAATTTCTCTTTTCGCCGATGTGGGGCCGGCTATCGGATCGCATCGGCCGCAAGCCGCTGATCGTGATGAGCCTTTCCGGCTCGATCGTCTTCTACGCGCTGTTCGGTTACGCCAGTACATTCGGGCCGGAACAGGCTCAGCTCGCCCTCTTGCTCCTATTGCTCTCCCGCGTGGGTGCCGGCATTGCCGGCGCCAGTGTGAGTACCGCATCCGCTGTCATCGCCGATTCCACGGCGCCGGAGAAACGCAAACACGGCATGGCCCTCATCGGCATGGCCTTCGGGTTGGGCTTCACCTTCGGCCCACTCATCGCCTATGCCGGTTTAGAAATCTTCAACGCGGCGAAGTGGGCACCGGGTGCGATCGCCTCGGGGCTTTCCGCCTGTGCGCTCCTGCTCTGCATTCTGAAATTGCCCGAAACGTTGAAGCCCGGAGGGCCGCCCGCCCCCAAGCACAGCTTCGGATTCGGCCGCACAATGAGCGTGTTGAAGATGCCGAGCGTCGGCCCACTCATTCTGATTTACTTCCTCGCGATCGTGGCCTTCGCCAATTTCGAGAGCACGTTGGCGCTCTTCACCGGAGACGTGTTCAAGTTCGACGACAAGGCGAATTTCCTCGTCTTCGCCGGGGTCGGCTTCGTGTTGATGATCGCCCAAGGGGGGTTCTACCGCCGCTTCGCCAAGAAGATGAGCGAACTTGCGCTCATGAAAGCGGGCGTGGGAATGATGTTCCTCGGCCTCGGCGGCTTGGGCGCCGTGGGGTACGTGGTGAGCAGTTCCAGCACCAGCCCGGAAACCTATCGAACGATGTTCTACATCTCAGCGGCAGTCGCGGTATTCGGCTTTGCGTTCCTGAATCCTTCGGTGGCGGCGCTCGTGAGCCGGCGGGCCGACTCGAACCGCCAAGGGGAAATCCTCGGCGTGAACCAATCGTTCTCGGCGCTCGGTCGAATCGCGGGGCCGCTGATCGGCAGCTATGTGTTCTTCCTGCATCCTTCGCGGGCATTGCCGTTCATCGTGGCGGGCGGCTTGCTGTTCTTCGTGGTGCTGTTGATGGGGGCGGCCGCCAAAGGTGGGAATGAAGCGCAGGAGTTGGCCGCGGATCAGGCGGATGTGCCGCAGATCAAATCCTGATGGAATCAGCTTCATTTGCGATTGACCTGCGTCATCTGCGGGCTGTTGAAGAATGATTGATCCCAAGCGAATCGCGATTCTCAAGCCGAGCGCCCTCGGCGACATCGCCCACGCACTGCCGGTGCTCTCCGCGCTTCGCACACTCTACCCGGAATCGCAGATCACCTGGGTGGTGAATAAATCGTTCGAGCCGATGTTGAAAGATCACCCGCACCTCACCGATACTATGGCATTCGATCGCGGCGCTTTCCGCAAGGGCATCGGCGCTTCAATGCGATATTCGCTTCACTTTGCGAACTTATTGCGGAAGCGCCGCTTCGATATGGTGCTCGATTTGCAGGGGCTTTTGCGAACCGGCTTGATGTGCGCGAGCTCCGGGGCGCCGGTGCGGATCGGCTTCGCCAATGCCCGCGAGGGCAGCAAACACTTTTACACCCATCGGATCGACGTACCCGATGCGGATCGCATTCACGCCGTGGATCGCTATTGGCGAATGGTGGAATCGTTGGGGGGCAACCCCGGCCCGAAGCGGTTCGTGCTGGCGGTGAACGAAGCGGAGCGCGACGCGGTGGAAGCACGGTTGAAGCCGTTGCCGAAGCCGTGGGTAGCGGTGGCGGTCGGGGCGAAGTGGCTGACGAAGCGCTGGCCCCCGGAACATTTCGCCGAGTTGCTGAATATGGGCTTCCGCGAATTCGGCGGCACCGCGATCTTCCTCGGTTCCCCCGAAGACATTCCACTTTCCGAGCGAGCTGCCGGGTTGTTGCACGGGCCGCACCTCGATCTCACCGGGCAAACTTCGATCCCAAATTTGATCGCGGCACTGGCGAGTTGCGATGCGATGTTGGCAAACGACACCGGGCCGTTGCACGTGGCGGTCGCGTTGGGCAAGCCCTGTGCAATACCGTACACCTGCACGAGGATCGCATTGCACGGCCCGTACGGCCAGTTTGCTAACGCGGTGGAAACCGGAGTGCCCTGCGCGGGGAGTTATTTGAAGCAGTGCCCGAACGGCATGATCTGCATGAACGAACTCACGCCCGAGCGAATGTGGCCCGCATTCCGGAGAGTGTTATCGGCAGTGGCAGGTTGAATGCGGCTCACTTATCTTCCTTCTTCGCGGGCGCCGGGGCCAATGCGCCCGGCTCGATCGCTTCACTGAGAAAGGATTGCTTCACCGGCAACGCGCCGCCGGAGCTATCGCAGATGCGTGCGGCGAAGCCCCACGCTTGGGCCCACGAGTAGGTCATATCGTTCTGGCACACCTTTAAGAGAATGGTGTTCGAGCCTTTCTTCAACTTGATGGGTGCCGTGTGTTGATCCATCTTGGTGCCGTGGTGGTATTCCTCCCGGGCGAATACTTCCTTGCCGTTGACGAAGAACTTCACCGCGTTCTGGCTGGCCACGCGGATCTCGGCAGCGATCTCCGAATCGGCGATAATCGTGGCCACCGCGTAGCCGACGGCGTCCTTGTGTTTGCCGATGGCGGTGTTCAAATCGATGGTGCCGTAGGTAGCGGAACTTTGCGCGGGCCTCCATCCCTTCGCGGTCAGGTCGATCTTCGTTTCGGGGTCGTGCGGAACGTTGAAACCCTTGCCATCCTTGTTGTCGAACGGGCCGATCACATTCCATTGCGTGATGTAGCCGAAGTGTTGGGTGATGCTCGGCTCCGCCTTCATTTCCTTCAGCTTCTTGGCGATGTTTTCGACTTGATCCTTGTCCCGCGCGAGGTTGAAGAGGACGCGCATTTCGGTCGCAGACTTCGTGTCAATTCGCAATGCGATGGCATCTCGGCGGAGTTCGAGGCTGGGGTCGTTGATGAACTTCGCCAAGAGAGTTTTCGCGGTGGGGGCATCCTGATCGTTCAACAACTCGTAGGCGATCCTCCGGGCGGAAGGATGGCGTTGTGTGTCGGTAAGGAACATGGTGAGGGCGGTCGCATCGAACTTTCGCCCGGCCTGCTTTTCTGCCTCGGCGATGGCATTCACGGCGGTTCGCAACCAATTCTGTGCGGCGGGGGTAGCTCCATCGAACGCCCGCAATGTCGGAATCAGTGCCGGCTCGCTTGCAGCGACGAGGGTGGCCCATGCCTTGGCGGCGGCCTCGTTGCC
>JBBQWA010000295.1:0-5483 GCA_038211045.1 Gemmatales bacterium | reverse complement strand
GTGATGTAATTGAAACCCTCGAAGAAGAGCGTGCGTTTCTCGTAGCGCCCGTCGCCATCGGTATCTTCGAGGATGACGATGCGATCCTTGCCGGTGGCTTGCCACGTTCCGTAATTGAAGGCCTCCGCGACGATCATGCGGCCGCGATCGTCGAAGCAAAAAGAAATCGGTTGGACGATGTCCGGTTCACACGCGGCGAGGGTGGCAACGAACCCTTCGGGCACCACCATCGCTTTCACCGCTTCGCCCGGCGGCAGTGGCATCGGCCCGCCATCCGCCGCGAGGATTCCGAAAGGGATCATCGGGATCAGGAGAAAGAGATATGTTCGCACCGGTCGGGTTCTCCGCGATTACTCAGTGACGATCCGATTGAGACCACACCCCGAGTTATTTATATTCCGCTGGCTGACGCCCGCCGCTCGCCGAGGAGGAAAAGGGCACGACGGGAACCATTGGTGTGCCCCCTTGGATTTCGGCCACGGGCGGCCACGGGCGGCCACGGGCCAAATTGTACATTCACCCCCCCGTCATTCCCGCGGCGGCGGGAATCCAGTTTTCACCCTGGGAACAATGCCTTCTGGATTCCCGCCTGAGCGGGAATGACGGGAAGTGCTTCCCTCGCGTTTCGGAGTATGTTATTCTCGAATTGTCGAACACCGTTCCCGCGATCCTCTCCCCGCGAAATTCCCGAGCGACCAACCGACCCATGCACTGGTTCTATCTCCTCTCCGCCGGATTGCTGGAAATCGGTTGGGCCATCGGGCTGAAATACACCGAAGGCTTCACCAAGCTTTGGCCGAGCGTTCTTACCGTCATCGGTATGATTGGCAGCGTACTGTTGCTGGCGCTCGCCGTGCAGAAGATCCCGCTCGGAACGGCCTACGCCATTTGGACGGGCATCGGGGCGCTCGGCGCCGTAGCGCTGGGGATCGTGTTGTTCGGGGAATCGGCCGGCGGCCCGAGGTTGCTTTTTGCGGCGATCATTCTGCTGGGCATTCTCGGATTGAAAATGACGGCGGAGCATTGATTCTCAGGAAAACAATGGCATTCATTCAAAGACTCGGCACTACTCCGTCATTCCCGCGCAGGCGAGAATCCAGTACCCGGATTTCGAGTGAAAGATCTGGATTCTCACCTTCGCGGGAATGACGGTGGTTGGTTTTGTTCGTTGGCATTCGCTTCGATAGACTGCAGAACGCCGTTGCGAATGGAAAATGCGGAGTTCGCTCCCGCGCGGAACGGGATCGAGTGCTTCGCGGTATAAATGCCGATCCGTATGAAAAACACGAGACACCCATGACAACGCACGCTCCCGCCGTCGCACCCATGCCCTTCTCTTGGCGGTTGGGGATCGGCGTGGGCATCGTCGCGTTGGCGGGTTCCGTGTTCGCCGCTCGGCCGTCGTTCGCCACGGAAGCGGGCACCGATCCCAAGTTTCTCAAAGTGCAAGCCATCGCCGGGATCATCTGTTTTTTCAGCCTGTGTGCGATGTTCTCGAAGAACCTGCGGGCGGTGCGTTTGCGCACCATCGTCGGCGGCATCCTGTTGCAATTCCTTTTTGCCATGGCAGTGACTCACAGCGAATGGGTGAACGGAGTGTTCCAAGCCGTCGGCAAAGCCTTCAAAGTGATGATCGCATGTTCGGACAAAGGCTCGGAGTTCGTCTTCGGTGAGCTCGCCAAACCCGGGGAGATGGAGAAAGTATTCGGTAAAGACAAAGGGTTTATCTTCGCATTCAAAGCGCTGCCGCCGATCATCTTCGTATCGGCGCTGTTCACCGTGCTGTACTACCTCGGCGTACTGCAACTTTTGGTGAAGCTGTTCTCGCGCACCATGGAATACGTCATGGGCACCAGCGGAGCCGAGACGCTCTCCGTGGCTGCGAACGTGTTCATGGGCCAAACCGAAGCTCCGCTGATCGTGAAGCCCTTCGTGCCCAAGATGACGCAATCGGAATTGCTCGCCCTCATGGGCAGCGGCATGGCCCATATCTCCGGCGGCATGATGGCCGTGTACATCAGCTACGGGGCCGACCCGGCGTCGATTCTCGCCACGTGCGTGATGGCTTGCCCGTGCAGCTTGTACCTCACGAAGCTGCTGCTCCCCGAAATGGAACACCCGGAAACCATGGGTGGCGCGAAGATCGATGTTCCGCGGGAACACGCCAACGCGATCGCGGCCGCCGCGGCGGGCGTCAAGGATGGCTTGATGTTGGCGTTGAACGTGGCGGCAATGCTCATAGGCTTCCTTGCGTTCATCGCCCTGTTCGACGCCTTGCTCGGCGGCATCAAGCCGCAGTTGGTGAATGCGGGTGTGGCCGCCGCGAATCTCGAGTGGCTATCAGACGACCTCTCGCTCCGGTTCATTTTCGGCAAGCTTTTCTACCCCGTCGCCATGCTAATCGGAGTCGATTCCAACGAAGCTTCCAAGGTGGGAACACTCCTCGGCTTGAAACTGGCGGCCAACGAGCACGTGGCGTATCTGGAATTGAAGTCGATGGTCGCCGCGAACGAAATCACCGAACGTTCAAAGATACTCACCGTGTATGCCCTGAGCGGGTTCGCCAACTTCGCATCGGTCGGGATTCAACTCGGCGGCATCGGGGCCATCGCGGAAGGCCGGCGGGCCGATTTGGCCCGGCTCGGCATGCGGGCGCTCTTCATCGGCTTCCTCACCACGCTCATCAACGCCTCGGTCGCGGCCATCATTTGGTAACTGCGTCTCCAGAATTTTCTATCTCAGCGACCGACTCGATGACTTTCATCGTTCGCCAGCGGCCGCCGAGAAACCGCAGGGCAAAACCGATGGCGAGCGAAACGACGTACAGCGTTGCGAAACCCCACGCGGCGTAGATGCCCCACCCGAATTCGTAACAGAAGTAGGTGGGTAGAACCCAGAGGGGCCACGATAAGCCGATCGTGAGAAGCGATACGAAGCGGGTATCGCCGGCGCCGCGCAGGCCGAACGCATAGATGATGTTCGCTCCGTCGGCGAGCGAATACACCGCGACGAACCGCAGTAGGATCGGAATCATCGGCCCGACGGCCGCCCAATCCTCGGGTTTCATTTCGGCTTGGAACGGCGCCATCATCGTGTACGGAAGTACGCAAAACGAGATCGCCACGAGGAACATATACGCCGATGCCAGCAAAGCCCCGGCGTGGGTGGTGCGGGCCGAGAGGTCGGGCCGATTTTCCCCCTGCCGTTTGCCGACGAGCACTTCGACACCCTGCCCCAATCCCATGACGGGCAGGAACGTGAGCATGTTGACGGTGAAAGTGAGCGTGGTCGCGGCGAGTTGGGCTTTCCCCATGTTGCCGATGATGAAAATGAAGGCGGTGAATGCCGCCGCTTCCACGGCGAACTGCGTGCCGTTCGGTATGCCGAAGTTCATCAACCGGCGGAACAATACGCGGTCGAATCGCCAGCCGGTGCCGGTGCCGAATTCCTCCCTGTAACGGGGTTGCAGGAACAGGTACAACCCGACAATCGCCGAAACCCAACTTCCGAGTGCCGCGGCGCAACCCGCCCCGAACATCGCCGATTCCGGATCCTCGGCATTCCACAAGATGAACGGAATCGCGAACAGGGCGTTCGAGGCCGCACCCACGCCATTGATGAGCAAGACCGTCCAACTTTTCTGCCGACCGGCAAAGAACGCATTCACCCCGGCGACGATCAGCATCGGCAGCACCGCGAACGAAAGTGAGCGGAAATAGATCGATTCGAGCCGTTTCACATCGGGTTCGTGATTCGTCGAGGCGATGATCGCATCCACCAGCGGTATGAGTACGGGGAAAAGCACACCCGCACCGACGGCGAAGTACAGCGCTTGCCACACCACCGGCCCGATGCGTTCGGGGCGTTTCGCCCCGGAATACTGGGCCACGAACACGGTCGCGTACAGCACGGTGAATTGCAGGAGCGCCATCGGTGCCCAGAAACACCCCACAGTGGGCATCGTGGCCGCGACGGCATCCGCATTCACCGCGCTGATGAACACGCGGTCGATGAAGATCTGCAAGGTACTGAAACTGGAACTCAGAACGAACGGCAGCGAGAGCTTCAGCAATTCTCGGCAGGCTTGCCCGAAGTTCGCGGGCGGGGGAGGCGATGTCATAGCGGTTATGATACTGGGGCGAAGAATTGGGTTCGGCGTCGAGGCACCCCCTCGGCGATTCCCGATGGCATTCCCACTTTCCAACGGGTATCTTACGACGGGGAATGAGCCTTTAGATTTCGGGCAATTTGAAGCATCTGGCTTGACCCCGATTCCATCGCGGGTTATTCGACTCGAATGTTGGCCGCTAATCTGTTCCAATACCGGCCCTACCGGATAGGGCACCCGGTTTCCCTAAAGCCATTCCTCCCGATGATTTGGATCGGTGGGTTCGCGCTGGTGAACCTGCTGTATATCGCGTTCGCCTGCCCGTACGATCTCGCCCCGGATGAAGCCCATTATTGGGAATGGAGCCGCCACCTCGATTACTGTTACTACAGCAAAGGCCCGCTGGTCGCGTGGTTGATCCGCTTGAGTTGCGAACTCTTCGGCAACACGGCCTTCGCGGTGCGACTGCCCGCGGTGATTTCCGGGGCCGCGTTACTCGCCGGGATGTACCGATTGAGTGGGCGAAGCCCGTGGCTTCTCCCGGCGGCGCTGTGTGTGCCCGCGTTCTCCGCCGTCTCAGTGCTCATGACCATCGACCCGCCATGCCTCGCGTGCTGGGCGTGGGCGGCGGTGTTCACGTTGAAAGCGATGAATGGAAGCGGTCGCAGTTGGATCGCGGCCGGGGTGTTCGTTGCAATCGGCACCTTGGCGAAACCGACGATGCTGCTCTTCCCCGTTTGCGTGGCTGCGATGCGATTGTTTGAAAGCGGGGCGCAACTCCGAACGCTCCCCTACGGGTCGTGGCGAAGCTTCTTTGCCTTTCTCCTAATCTCTGTTCTCGGTTTCCTACCCATGTTGATCTGGAACCTCGCCCACGATGGCCTCGGGTTCCGCCATGCACTCGGCCACGCCGGCGCCAATGAGAAAGCCCCCGGTTTGCTGGGGCCGCTCGGATTCCTCGGCGGCCAAATCGGCTTGCTCCTCGGCCTCGGTTTCTACGCCTTCGTACGCGCGGCATGGTCGAACCGAAATGCGACCGATCCTTCCACGAAGTTGCTCTGCTGGCTTTCCGTGCCGATCGTGGTGTTCTTCCTGCTTTTCAGCGTGCGGGCGGTGGGGCAACCGAATTGGGCCGCCGTGGCTTACGTGACCGGCTTCCCGCTCGCCATCGCTTGGCTCGTTCGCAACATCCACATTCGGGGAATGAAAACGACCGTAGCGATCGTCGCGGTGATCGGCCTCGGCTTGAACTTTTACTTGCGCTTCCCCAACGTCGCACGCCCCGCACTCGCCCAACTGGTTCCCGACCCGACACCGTTGAAACCGGCACCGGTTCGGCAACTCGATCCGACGGCCCGCCTCAGCGGATGGAAAG
>JBBQWA010000294.1:0-5539 GCA_038211045.1 Gemmatales bacterium | reverse complement strand
CCCTGAAAGGGCCGGCGTGCGCGTGTTGACGGCCCTTTCAGGGCGAAGAGAATCCATCCCACAAACCCAGGGCTTCCGCCCTGGGCTGGGTACGAACACCCCTTCGGGGCGAAGAATTACCGTATCGCGGTGAGCAATCGCGGTTGGAATGGGGCGTGTCCTTGTGCATTCTGCCCCGAAGGGGCCGGCGTTCCAAGCCCAGGGCGGAAGCCTTGGGAATGGCATCCATTCCGTTCTTATCGCCCTGAAAGGGCCGGCGTGCGCGTGTTGACGGCCCTTTCAGGGCGAAGAGAATCCATCCCACAAACCCAGGGCTTCCGCCCTGGGCTGGGTACGAACACCCCTTCGGGGCGAAGAATTACCGTATCGCGGTGAGTAATCGCGGTTGGAATGGGGCGTGCTTCTCTTCTTCCAGCACCTTCCCGGCGGCCATGCGTACGATGCGATCCGTGCCGCGGGCCAGTTCCATATTGTGCGTCACCATCACCACCGTGAGTTGATCTTCGCGGTTCAAATCCTTCAACAGTTGCACGATCGAATCGCCGGTCTCGGCGTCAAGGTTGCCGGTCGGTTCGTCGGCCAAGAGTACGCGGGGCCGCGTGAGCAATGCCCGGGCCACGGCCGCCCGTTGCAGTTCGCCGCCGGAAAGCTCCCGAGGCTTGTGCTTCACCCGGTGGCTCAGCCCGACGCGCTCGAGCAATTCGTGGGCGCGCTTCCGCCACATGCTGCGTTTGCCCCACCAACCGGTGACCGATTCCGTGATGTACGCGGGCATCAGCACGTTATCGAGGGCGTTCAGTTCCGGCAGCAGGTGGTAGAACTGGAAGACGTAGCCGAAGGTTTTGTTCCGCAGTTCATCGCGATCCCGGTTCGGCAGATTATCGATGCGGCGGCCGTCGAGTACGATCTGACCGGCATCCGGGGAATCGAGCACGCCCAGCAAATGCAGGAACGTACTCTTCCCGGAACCGGACGCCCCCACGATGCTGAGGAACTCGCCGGGGTGAACCGCGAGGCTGAGGTTCTGCAATACCTTCACGCTCTCGGCATGGCGGCGGTAGCTTTTACTGAGGTTATCGGCGAGGAGCATTGGGAGTTCCAAGTATTTCGGAGCCGGAAGCGTCAGCGACGACTGCAAGTGGAGATCGTCGCTAACGCTTCCGGCTCCGATGGATTATTCAAATCGAAGTGCCCGCACCGGGTGCAAGCGTGCGGCCCGGATCGCGGGAAGGATGCTGAACACCACCGCGATGGACACGGCGCCGAGGTTGATCAGCGCGATGCTGCTCGGCACCACGTTGGTCGGAATCTTGTCGAAGTAATACACGCTGCGATCGAAGATTTGTTTGCCGCTGAGGCGCGCGAGCCACGCTTCGATCTCGTTGATGTTCTCGGTGATGGCCAAGCCGAGAACGGTGCCCGCACCGCAGCCGATGAGGCCGAGGAGCAAACCGTAGCCGAGGAAGATCGCCATGATGCCTTGGCTGCTGGCGCCGAGGGCTTTCATCACGCCGATGTCGCGGTACTTCTCGCTCACGATCATACTGAAGATCGCCAGAACGCCGAACCCGGCCACGCCGACGATCAAGAATAACAGGATGTTCAAGATGCCGCGTTCGATATCGATGGCGGAGAGGAGCGGCCCTTGCTGTTGCTCCCACGATTGCACCCGCGCTTCGGGCATCGGCATCAGCATTTGCAAGCTCGGCACGAAGGTTTCGTGGACGAAGCGCGAATCCTTGCGAACGTTGTCCTTCAATTTCACCTGCATCGCGTTCACTCGGTTATCCATGCCGCGGATGCGTTGCAACTCTTCCAGCGGAACGTACACGAGGCGGTCATCGTACTCGCTCATCTCGGTTTTCAGGTAATCGGTAACGATGAACGTGGCGCTCACCGGCTTGGTGCCCGAAGCCCCCACGGTGGCGATGAAAATTTCATCGCCGGGGAGCAGCACGGCCCGGTCGATCATCTCGCCGGTCTTTTCGTCGGCGATGCGGTAGTGGGCGAGCGAATGGCCGAGGATCACGCCGGGCAATCGCGGCGCGGGCATCGCCCCCAAGTTCGGAGCCGGGATCGGGGCGTGCGGAATTTGGTTCGGCATCGGCTCGATCTTGGGCAGTTCGAGGAAGCCGGGAATCGCATTCGGTTTGGCGGGCGGAGCCACCGGGGGCGCAGCGAAGAAGGCGTCGTCCATATCGAGCCGCCGGGTTTGCTCGAAGCGGCGGTACGCTTCTTCGGTGAGATCGAAACTCGGGTTCGGCATATTCTTCTGCCGCACGAGGTATTCCGAAAAGCCACCGACCTTCGCTTGCCGTTCGGGATTGACCCCGACGAGGCGAACGTGTTTCGTAATGGGGAGCTTGCGGCCGTAGCGGTCGCGGATGTGGTATTGAACGAGGGCGAACATCTCCACCGTCGGGCTCATCGCTTCGATGTGTTGGCCGACCTTCGACCCGGCGATCTTGGCTTCCAGTTCCGGCGTGCTCAAATCGAAGCCGTCGGCGCGGTCGGTTTCCACGCGCACATCGGAAAGGATGCCGTGCAAGCGATCCTTCAACTTGTTGCTGAACCCGCTCATCACGCTGTTCACGACGATCAGCGTGGCCACCCCGAGCATCACGCTCACGATGCACACGAACGCGAGGTAGCGGGTTTTCAGGTAACGCAGGCAGAGCATCAATTTATACACGGAATCCCCTTCCCGGCGGATCTTCGGACGGGCGTTTGTAGCAGGTCGCGGCGATTCGGGGAAGGCGAATTGGAAAATCAATCCGGCCAAGTGGGTCGGTGGTATCGAAGGTACGCCGACGCCGCTCGGCGCCGTAAAATCGGGGCATGCCGCTCGAACCGCTGCCCATCGATCTCGTTCTGCACCGGATCGTTGCCGCGTGGCAATCCGCGGGTGCAGTGGTGTTGAAAGCCCCCACCGGTTCCGGCAAAACCACCCGCGTCGCCCCGGCTCTTTCTTATCTACCCTCTCCCCTTGAGGGAGAGGGTGGTTCGCGCAGCGAACCGGGTGAGGGGTACGGTCTCAGCGAACCTCTCCCTCAAAGGGAGAGGGTGAAAGGCATCCTTCTCCTCGAACCGCGTCGCATCGCCGCACGGGCCGCCGCCCGCCGCATAGCTTTCGAAGACGGCACTCCGCTCGGGGATCGCTTCGGTTACCACGTCCGCTTCGATCGCAAGTTCCACAAAGGCACCCGTGTCGTCGCCGCCACGCCCGGTATCCTCTTGCGAATGTTGCACGACGATCCCTTCCTCGAATCTTGGGCCGGTATCGTCTTCGATGAATTCCACGAACGCGGCCTAGAATCCGATCTCGCCTTCGGCTCCGCGAAGTTGCTGCGCGATACCGTTCGCCCCGATCTTCGCCTCGCCGTGATGAGTGCGACACTCGATCCCGAACCGATTGCCAAGTTCCTCGGCGGTTGCCCGATCGTGGAGAGCGAAGGGCGGAGCTACCCTGTGGAAATCCGCTACCGACCCAAGCGCAGCGATACGCCCCTCATCGAAGCGGTATCCCGCGCCGTGATGGAGTGCCTGGAAACGCAGCCCGGCGACGTGCTCGCCTTCCTCCCCGGTCTGCGCGAAATTCGCCAATGCGAAGAAGCGTTGGAACGTGCGGATGCCCTCGTGCTGCCCCTCCACGGCGAACTCCCGCCCGAACAGCAAGACGAGGCTTTGAAGAAGCAATCGCGCCGCAAGGTGGTGCTCGCCACGAACGTGGCGGAAACCTCCGTGACCGTGGAAGGCGTGACGGCGGTGATCGATTCCGGCCTCGCCCGGCAGATGGAATTCGATGCGAGCGTGGGGTTGGATCGCCTGCGGCAGGTGCCGATCTCGAAGGCGAGTGCGGATCAGCGGGCGGGGCGGGCCGGGCGAACCCAACCGGGAATATGCGTGCGATTGTGGGATGAACCGGGGCACCGTTCGCGCCCCGATCATACCGAACCGGAAATCCGCCGCGTCGATCTGGGCGGGGCGATCCTGCACCTACTGGCGATGGGGGAAGCCGATACCTTCGCCTTCCCGTGGTTCGATCCGCCGAAGCCCGAAGCGGTGACGCAATCCCTGGAACTGCTGGAATTGCTGGGCGCCGTTGCCGAAGGTCGCTTGACCGACCTCGGCCAACGCATGGCGGCGTTGCCGTTGCCGCCGAGGTTGGCACGGTTGTTGATCGAAGGCGTTCATTTGAACGTGCCCGAACGTGCGGCCTTGGCGGCGGCCCTGCTCGTCGAACGCGATCCGTTCCTCCGCGATTCGCATTCTTCGCACCGGGCTTCGACGAGTTCCGACGTTCTTGATCGTGTCGAAGCGTTGGAACTATTCGAGCGAACCGGCCAAACGCGGAGCGCTCCAGGGGAATTGAACCGCGGCGCCGCGAAGATGCTGCTGCAATCGCGCGACCAAATTTTGCGGAGTGCAGATGTTCGCCGTGAGAGAAGCGAGCGTTCGAGGGATGAAGACGAGCCGTTATTGAAAGCCATCTTCGCCGCGTTCCCGGATCGCTTGTGCAAACGCCGGGCACCCGCGGATCGCCGGGCGAAGATGCTCGGTGGCCGCGGGGTGAAGCTCGACCAGAACTCGGGCGTGAACGAAGCCGCACTCTTCGTGGCCGTGGATATCGAAGCGGGCGGCGCGGAATCGTACGTGCGCTGGGCCTCGGCCGTCGAACGCGATTGGCTACCGCCGGAGAACGTGATTACGATCATCGATGCGATCTTCGACGATGCGACGGGCAAACTCGTCGCGCGGAAGCAAACGCGATTCCACGATCTGGTACTCGACGAAACCCCCGCCCACATCGCCGACGAAACCGCCGCCGCGGAGGCGATGGCCGCGGCCGCCCGACGGAATTGGGATGCGGCGAAGCCCGCTGTGGACTCGCCCACCGGGGAGTTCTTGGCGCGGCTCGCGTGCCTGAATTCGTGGCGGCCCGAGTTGGAACTCCCCGCCATCGGCGACACCGAATTGCAACGGCTTCTGCCCGAACTCTGCCGCGGTTTGCGTTCGCTCGACGCCGTTAAGCGCGGCCCTTGGCTCGATTTCATCAAGGGATCGTTCGAGTATTCGCAATTGCAAACGCTCGACCGCGAAGCGCCGGAGAAGTTGGAAGTGCCGACGGGAAATGCGATCAAACTGGCGTACGAACTCGGCCGCCCGCCGGTGTTGGCCGTGCGGATTCAGGAAATTTTCGGATGGAAGGAAACGCCCCGGATCGCCGGGGGGCGGGTGAAGGTGCTGCTGCACCTGTTGGCGCCGAACCATCGCCCGCAGGCGATTACCGACGATCTCACGAGTTTCTGGTCGAACGGTTACGCGGTCGTCCGCAAAGAAATGCGGATGAAATACCCCAAGCACAGTTGGCCCGAGGATCCGCTTACCGCCGACGCCCTCGCCGGGCCGAAACGCCGGGCGTAGGACTTCGGCTCGATGGGCGAGCTGC
This sequence comes from Gemmatales bacterium, assembly GCA_038211045.1. Classification (GTDB taxonomy): domain Bacteria; phylum Planctomycetota; class Planctomycetia; order Gemmatales; family Gemmataceae; genus JALHQU01. The sequence continues at coordinate 90 of JBBQWA010000294.1, read as the reverse complement.
CATTTCAGTCGCCGGATTTGCGGATCGTTATCTTGGCGTCGTTGTCCCGCTTCGGGCCGGGCGTGCTGCGGCCGTCGGCGATCTGCGCTT
>JBBQWA010000293.1:0-5580 GCA_038211045.1 Gemmatales bacterium | reverse complement strand
GGGCCAAAAGGATATGCAAGCCTGCGCCGAGGGCTTGGGCCAACTCGCCCTCGATTCCGGTTCCCGCGATAACGTCAGTTGCATCACAATCGAAGTGCTCGACAATTGAACGAGCGATGATTTGTAGCCGCGGAGCGAGTTGCTTTGTTCTGTTACCGCGCGTCCGTTTCCAACGGACATGATTGCAATCGCTGTGTCGATTTCAGCTACTATGTTTTGAATGATATTCTACCCAAAGCGGGCTTCTCGACACCCGATCCAAAGAGTGGCTGCAGATCAAATCAGATCAGAATGAGCTTGATACGGCGGAAGCGTTCGCAATACGACAGGCAATAACCGAGTCGATTCACCGCTTCTCGGGGTTCACCAAGCTGGGCGACGTGGCGAACTTTGCATCCCGGCCCGTTTCCCCTTTTAATTGCTCCGCGTATTCGAACGGATTGGGAATCGTCAGTTTCAGGAACGGCAGCGGTTCCGCGGGAAGCGGCATCGGTGTTTCTATGGCCTTCTTCGCCAACAAATCCGCCGTGGGATCGTCGGTCGAAGCCTTATCCGGAAGCATCCGCACGAGCGGGCCGACGTCCGCCGCACCCGGATTGTATGGGCTGGGTGCTTTCACCAACGGCTGATACGGCGTTTGAATCTTCCGCTTCTCCGTGCGGTTGCCCAAATCCGACGGCGCAACTTCTTTGGGCGGCGAAAGGCGCACCGGCTTAGATGGCGGCATCCCGGTCGGCGGAATGGCGAAGGGCAGCAACTTCGCCGGAATATCACCGCGATCAATTTCGGATTCGCGCGGCACCGGATGAACCGAGGCCACCAGCGGTTCCACGGGCACCATCGGCATCAGCGTCTGTCTAACGGCATTGCTACCGAGGTCGTTCGCGTTCGCCGAAGGCGGCGGCTTCTCCGGGGCCGACGCCGTCGCTGCGGTGGGTACCGAAATCGCCGCGATGGGTACGGCCACGGGAGCAGCCGGGGGTTGCGGGGCTTCGCCGCAACCGGAGGCGAGCAACACTAAAGACAAGCGCGAATATCGCATAGTTATTTCCCCGCTGCTTCGATCACGAGCTTCACTGGCGAGCCTTCCTTGGGCAGCGCATCCTTCTTCACGTCGAGCTTCAAATACTTTTCTTCCTTCATCGTCAGCGTCGATTGAAAAACCGTTTCCGCATCGACGGGGAAGAGCATGATGAGCGATCCGGTGTTGTCCGCACCGAACGGCTTGGGTTCCTTGCCCGGTTCCGCTTTCGAGGGGGCCGAACCGGTGAACATGAACTTCACCCCCTTCGGCATCGGCTTGTTCGTTTTCGGATCGACCAAAATCTTCTCCAGCGGCAACCGTGTGAAGCCTCCGCCCTCTTGAGGTACGTCGATGGCGATCGTCACCAGTGGCCCCTCGGCTTTTTCCGTTCCCCCCACCGCCGGTTTGCCGGGCTTCAATCCGAGCATGCCCACCGCCTTGGCCACGTCGCTCGGCATCGCTTCGATCGTCACCACGGTTTCGTGCGATTTCTTGCCGTTCTTCTCGCCGGGTTTGGCGTCCTTCACATAACCCCAACACGCAATCACTTCGATGGGGTAGCTCTGATCGAGGTGCGGCAGTTTACGCGGGGCCACCTTGGCATCGACAATCACGGCCTTCTTTTCGAGATCGACCGCGATCCCCGGCGGGAGTTTCTCTTGGGCGAACGCGGGCACGGCAACGAAGAGAATGGCGAACCGACGGAACATGGCGAACCTCACGGGGGATGAGGATAGCTTGGCGGATACGGCGGGTATTGTCAACGCGCTATTTCTCGGACGGTTCGTAAATGAAGGCAAGGTCGTCCGCCGGGAGAACCCACACGTTCCGGAACTTCACCGGATTATTGTGATCCTGAAGAAACACCGGCCCGGTCATCGTCTTCTTCTGGCGATCCCGAATCTTTTCCAGATACGGGGTCGTGCCGAATCGGAAGGGGTGGAACGTCGACTTCGGTTCGCCGAACTTGGCTCCATCTTGCACTTTCTTTCCGTTGAACCAAACCGTGGCAGTTCCGTTCTCCGTGATCTTGCCCGATTCATCGCGGCGCGGCGCTCGGTAGCGAATATCGAAGACTTGCCATTCCCCCGGTTTCCGGCAGGCATTCACCAGCGGAGCCGAGAAGCCGTACACCGCTCCGGCATCTTCTTGTGTGATCTTCTCTTTGCCGAAGGAGTTGAGAATCTGAACCTCGTAATTCCCGTGGATGTAAATGCCGCTGTTCCCGTTGCCCTTCTCCGGCACCAAGAATTCGACGTGGATGTCCGCATCCCGGAAGTGGAGTTTGGAAACGATGTGATTCTTGTTCCCTTTCGGAGTCGAAACGAGGGCGCCATCTTGCACCGGCCAATCGATCTTTTCGCCGGCCATGCTCAGGAACGAGTGAGTGCCCTTATCATCGAGGAGTACGATGGCTCCTTTCGGGGGTACCGTTGGGAGTTTACTTTGATCGGGGGCGAAGTTCTCGGCGCACGGGGCGGGCGGTGTTGCGAACGCGAGTGCGGCCAACGCGGGGAGGAAAAATTTCATCGGAGTCTCCGGGGTGCCTATTTGCGGGAACGTTTGTCCCATGTGATTTCTACATCGTTCTTCTGCTTTGGCCCCTCGGTGCTGCGGCCTTCCGTCGCGTATCGTTCCAACATTGTGGCGAGTTCGTGAACCTTTGCCGTTTCCGTGGCGTACAGGTTTTTCTTCTGCGTCGGATCCTTGGCGAGGTTGAACAACTCACCCGCTTCGGTGTGCGGTTGATGCCCGCGATCTTGGCGGGTTCCGCTGGCGGAACTTTCGCAGGGATGCTTGAGGATTGTCTACTTCACGAGTTGGATCATCGCGCCGGTTTGCTTCTGCCAAAGCCCTTCGAGTTCTTTCGCCTTCTCCGGCATCTTCGACGCGAGATCGTTCTGCTCGGCGCGATCCACCTTCAGATCGTACAACTCCCACGGCTTGCCGGACACCGCCACAATCTTCCAATCGCCCACCCGCAAAGCCCGGTGGCCTTCGTGCAACCACCACAACGAATCGCGTGCGATGATAACATCTTTGGCGAACGAGGGCGCCAAGCTTCTGCCGGGGGCGGCGGGTATCGGTTCGCCCTTCCAATCCTTCGGCTTTTCGATCCCGGCGAGATCGAGCACCGTCGGAACGATGTCGATCATATGGGCCGGCGAGTGCCGAAGTTCCCCCTTCGCAGCGATGCCGGCGGGCCAGTGGGCGATCAGCGGCGTGCTGATTCCCCCTTCGTGAACCCACACCTTGTGTCGGCGGAACGGCGTGTTGCATGCGCTCGAGAAACCCGGCCCGAGGCAGAGGTACGAAGCCGCGCTGCCAGGCGCCGCCGCAGGATCGTGGCCGCCGTCGCGCACCATGATCTCGGCGCTCGCGCCGTTATCGGAGGCGAAGAGAATCAGGGTGTTCTCGTAGGCTTTCATCGACTTCAATTGATCGAGAACGCGGCCGATCTCCCGATCCATGCGATCCACCATCGCGGCGTGGATCGCCATCTTCGTCGCTTGGAATTTTCGCTGTTCCGCCGTGAGATCGTCCCACGGCAACGGGAACTCGACTTCGCCCGGCCCGAGCTTTTTGATGTCCGCCGGGTGGCGGTACGGCGGCCCCAAGTCCCGTTCGACGGCCGAGAGTGGCGTGTTCACCAAGCCCATTTCCTTCTGCCGGGCGTAGCGGGCCGCACGCATCTTTTCCCAACCTTCCAAGTACTTATCCCGGTACTTGGCGATATCTTCGGGGAGGGCATGCAGCGGGAAGTGCGGGGCGTGGAAGGCGATGTACTGGAAGAACGGCTTGCCCTGCTGATTCGCCGCGTGATCCTTCAAACAACCGATCGCGTGATCGGCCGTGGCCGTGGTGATGTAGTAATCCTTTTCCTGGGCGGGCGGCTTCACGGCCACATCGTCGAGCGAGTTCCCCCGCGACGAGAAGTAGTTCCCCGGATTGCTGATGTTCAACGAATGGGTGAAACCCCCGGCGAGAACCTTGCCATCGACGTGCCATTTGCCGCTGTGGTAGCTGAGGTAACCGGCGCTGGCGAGAAAGTCTGGCAGGAGCCGTGCCCACTTTTGCCGGACACCGGGAACACCGCCCCCGGCAACACCGGGGAGCTTATCGCGGTGAACTTGCTGGGCGTAGTAGCCGGTGAGCATTGATGCCCGCGACGACCAACAGCGGGCCGTGTTGTACATCGAAGTGAAGCGAACCCCGTTCTTCGCCAACCCGTCGAGGTTCGGCGTGGCGATTTCGCCACCGTAGCAGCCGAGATCGGAGTAGCCGAGGTCGTCCGCCATGATGAACACGACGTTGGGCTTCGGCTCGGCACCCAACGCCGGGGATACGGCGAGCAATGTGAATGCGAGAATGAAGATCCTTTTCATATCGACCCTTACATCTTGCGATTGCGACGTAGGCGAAGCAGCCCCATGCCGAGGGCGGCGATCCCGAGGATCGTCGTCGGTTCGGGAACCGGAGTCAAGTTGAGGAACACGTTCCCATCGCTCATGCCCTTGATTTCGTATAGGAATAAACCGTTGCCCGTCAAATTGGACACGTTGAACTGGCCGGGGTTCGACGTACTCGTGAGGCTCAACGCCGTTTGATCCCCGGCCCCGGCCGCGATGCGGTAACTGTAACTCGTCGAGCCGTCCAATGCCGGGGTGGGCGTTCCACTGACAACAAACACGGTTCCGATGTCGATGGTCGCGCCGCCGGTGACGTTCAAGAAGGAGTTCGATGCCGGGTTGGTGCCTACGAGATCCGGGGTGTCGGTGAGCAGTCGCACCGCGATGTTCGAGGTGGCAACGGTAGTGAACCCGTTGGCCAAGCTCAACGAGTTGAATCCGGGGTTCGACGGATCGCCGCCCATCAGCGTCGCGTTCGCGGCTACCGTCACCGCACCGGGAACCGTGCCCGAACCTGCCAGGGTGCCGGTGGAATTCACCGTGTAAACTGCGCCGTTAATGTGGCCACTGTTGGCTACCAGCGTCCCCGCATTCACCGTCGTTGTGCCGTTGTAGGAATTGGCACCCGAGAGGATCCAGGTTCCGGTGCCTGACTTGGCGAGAGATGTGGCACCTGTGCTGTTCACAATTGCACCGGCGATTTCCCCGGAGCCAGCCGTGGAGCCTTGGAGCGTCAGAGTCTTGGCGCCATTAACCGTAGCCGTAAATGCGCTGGTGAATCTGAGCAATCCGGTGCCGGATTGGTCCAAGGTGGCGCCAATGGTGGTGCCTGCAAGGTTGATCACACGGTCGGTGTCATTGCCCGTGCCGGTGTAAAGCAGCGTGCCGCCTAACGTAGTCGTTCCGATGCTGATGGTGCCGAGGGCCGTGGTCACCGGCGCACCGAGCGAGCTTGTGCCCCCATTTACATCCTTGATTGAGTTGATGCTCACGGTTCCCTGGTTGATCGTGGTCGCACCGGTGTATCCGCTCAGGCCCGTGAGGACGAGGGTTCCGCCACCCCCCTTAACGATGCCGAATGCACCACCGATGGCACCACCGACAGTCACGGTCCCGCCGATGGTGAGGGTGCGGTTGGCGCTCAGG
>JBBQWA010000292.1:0-5585 GCA_038211045.1 Gemmatales bacterium | reverse complement strand
GTTCTTACCCTCGGGCAGAGTCGTGTCTTTCAGTTCGCTTACAATGTAGTTCGTCGTGTCGAGCAAAGCTTCATCGCGGAACTTCTTGGCTTCCGGCCCGTCCTTTTCGACTTGCTTGCTGGCCTTGGCGAACCCGGCAATGATTTTCTCTTCCACCTGTTTGAGTTTCTTGTCATCGAACGATCGCTTCGCGTCGGTCTGCCGGTCGACGATGGCGTGGACATGCCCGCCCTCGCGGCTGACGAACAGGAAGATGCCCTTGCTGTTGTGGGACTTGGCCAATTCGCTCGCGAAATCGCCGAAGAAGCGGTTCAGGCCGGGAGTGTCCTTCTCCTTCTTGAGTCGTTCGAACTCGGCCCGCTTGTTGTCGGGAACCTTGCTGTACACTTCCACATGGAATTCGGTGCGGGCGTGGAACGTGGTATTGTGGAAGGCGTCTTTCGCCTTGGAGATGCCGCCTTCGGTGAATGCCTGGGCACGGTCGGAGACCGTCATGATCCCGGCGGTATCGGTTTGCCCGGTCGCCAGTACGGAACCAGTTCCGACCAAAGCGATACCGAGGGCCGCAATCAGTGGCATGAACAGAGTTTTCATCGGGCACGCTCACGTTCGAGTTTGTGGAATCAAGGGACAAGTTTCAGGGTTTAAGGGCATTCTAGGGCGAAAGATTCGGGTTTGCGCTGCGATTCCGAGTTCTCCCCGCCGGATTTCGCCCCCGGTAAGTATCATAACGCATCGGGGAGCCGTTCCCCGCGAATAGGCTATTCGCCGCCGAGGCCCGAGGATTTCCCGAATGCGGATGCGCTCCACCACGATTTTGGCCGTGCGCGGCCCCCACGGCGGCGGTGCCATCGGCGGCGACGGGCAGGTGACGCTCGGCAATACGGTGATGAAAAGCGATGCGAAGAAGATCCGCAAGCTTTACGATAACAAGGTGGTGGCCGGCTTTGCCGGGGCCGCCGCGGACGCCTTCGCCTTGTTGGAACGCTTCGAGGCCAAGCTGCGGGATCATCAAGGCTCCGTGCCGCGGGCCGCCGCGGAACTGGCCAAGGATTGGCGCATGGACCGCATGCTCCGCCGGTTGGAAGCCATGTTGATCGTGATGGACAAGGAACACCTGCTGCTGCTCAGCGGCACCGGCGATGTGATTTCCCCGTCGGATAACATCTTGGCCATCGGCTCCGGCGGATCGTACGCCCTGAGCGCCGCCCGGGCGCTCACGAAACATACTCAGATGACCCCGGCCGAGATCGTGAAGGCGGGCTTGGAAATCGCCGGGGAAGTGTGCATCTACACGAACACGAACATTGAGGTGGTGGAGGTATGAGCGCGAGCATCGACGAGTACCGTGCGAAGCTGAAGGCGATGCTGCCGGAACTGGCGGAACGCTATGGCGTGGCCGAACTCGGCCTTTTCGGTTCCCGCGTCCGCGGCGACCACCGCGAAGATAGCGATTTGGACGTTCTGGTGAGCTTTAAACCGGATCCATTTCGGACGCTGATCGACGTGGTCGAGTTGGAACAACTGCTAGGGGATCGCTTGGGACTCAAGGTGGATCTCTCTATCAAGAAAAATCTGCGTCAACGACTCCGACCCTATGTCCTGAGCGAAGCACAGCCGCTATGACCCAGCGAACTGAACTCCAGCGGGTTTCCGATATGATCGACGCCGGAGAACGGGCGCTTCGGCATACGCGAAACCTCACTGATTCGGACGCGCTGATGGCCGACGAGTTGCGGATGGACGCCGTCCTCCGCGCACTGGAAGTGGTTGGCGAGGCGTGCAAGTCCGTTTCCCAAGCGACCCGCGAACGCTTCCCGACGATACCTTGGCGACAGGTTGCGGGGATGCGCGACCGGTTAATCCACGGGTACGATCGGGGTCGATCAGGAACTCGTGTGGGCAACGCTGACGCACTTCCTCCCGTCAGCCCTGCCGGAACTCCACAGCGTCTACGTTATCCTCCTTACCGAAGAACCACCCCCGCCCGAGATCCCCGCCGATGACCGATAACCTCACCCCGAAACAAATCGTCGCCGAACTCGATAAACACATCGTCGGCCAGAACGCCGCGAAGAAGGCAGTGGCCGTCGCCATGCGCAACCGCTGGCGGCGGCAGCAGCTTCCCGCGGAGCTGCGTAAAGATGTCACCCCCAAGAACATCATCCTCATCGGGCCTACCGGCGTGGGCAAAACCGAGATCGCCCGCCGGCTCGCCGACCTCGTCGGGGCGCCGTTCATCAAGGTCGAGGCCACCAAGTTCACCGAGGTCGGGTACGTGGGCCGCGACGTGGAGAGCATGATCCGCGACCTCGTCGAGATCGCATCGGGCCTCGTCCGCAAGGCTCAGAAGGAACAGGTGAAGGCCAAGGCCGAGGAGCGCGTCAACGACCGCCTCCTCGACCTACTTGTGCCGCCGCTGAAAACCACGCCGTGGGAACCGGAAGCCGAGAACGAGGAAGCCGAGAAGCGCCAGCGCACGCGGGACAAGATGAAGGAGATGCTGCTGGGCGGCGAACTGGAGGAACGCGTCGTCGAACTCAGCATCGAACAGAAACAGGTGCCCGTGCAGATCTTCTCCAGCATGGGCATGGAGAACATGGACGTGGACTTGCAGAACATGTTCGACAAGATCATGCCGAAGAACCAAGCCCCGCGTTCGATGAGCATCAAGGATGCCCGCAAGTTCCTGTTCGAGATGGAATCGGAAGCGCTCATCGACCGGGCCGCGGTGGCCGAGCAGGCCATCGACTTGGTCGAGAACCGCGGCATCGTCTTCCTCGATGAACTCGACAAGGTGGCCGGGGGCGGCGGGGGCGGCAGCGGCCCGGACGTTTCCCGCCAAGGCGTCCAACGCGACCTTCTGCCGGTCGTCGAAGGGACGACCGTGAACACGAAGCACGGCCCGGTGAAGACGGACCACATCCTGTTCATCGCGGCGGGGGCTTTCCACACGGCCAAGCCCAGCGACCTCATGCCCGAGTTGCAGGGGCGTTTCCCGATCCGCGTCGAACTCACCGATCTCACGCGGGCCGATTTCCTGCGCATCCTAACGGAACCCAAGCATGCCCTCACAAAGCAGTACGCGGAACTGCTGAAGACCGAGGGAGTCGAACTCGAATTCACGCCCGACGGCGTCGAAGCGCTCGCCGACATGGCCTTCGATTTGAACCGAAGCGTGCAGAACATCGGCGCCCGCCGATTGCACACGATTCTCGAAAAAGTGGTCGAGGATTACAGCTACGAAGGCCCGGACTTGGAGAACAAACACGTCGTGATCGATGGGAAAATCGTCCGTGAGAAGATCACCGCCATCATCCAGAAAGAAGACTTGAGCAAGTATATCTTGTAAAGCGAAGCGAAGCGGATGGAATGGCGGACGCGGGGGGTGTCCTCCACTTGACGCATCTTCCACGCCGAGGTATTACCCCGGCGTGAACACTTCCAGTGCGGCTTTCCCAATTCTGGTACTCTTGCTCCTCGCGGGTTGCTTGCCCGTTCGAAGGACCCTGCCGCCCGATCGATCTTTCGATTCGGCCCCACCACAAAATATGGCACCGACGGTGATCGCCGCGTCCGGCACTCAAACTCCGCAATCGCCCAAAACGATTCTCGTGCTCTCGGGCGGAGGCATGTACGGCGCCTACAGTGCCGGGGTGATGAACGGATGGACGAAATCGGGAACGCGGCCGACCTTCGATGTCGTGACGGGGATCAGCACCGGGGCGCTGATTGCCCCACTCGCGTTCCTCGGCCCACGCTACGATTCCGTCATGGAACGGGTTTACACGCAAGTTCGCCGGAGGGACATCTTCACCTACCACTCTTGGGCGACGGTACTCTTCCGCGATGCCGCCGCGAGTGCGAAGCCGTTGCGAGAAATCCTCAATATGGCCGTGACCGACGCGATGATCTTGGAAATCGCCGAGGCGCACAAGCGGGGCCGACGATTGTACATCGGCACGACCAATCTCGATACCAAACGGTTCGTTACCTGGGATATCGGGGCCATCGCGGTGTCGGGGGGGCCGAACGCCCGCGCGTTGGTGATCGATATTCTCGTGGCCACCTGTTCGTTGCCCGGCGTCTTCCCGCCCGTGCCGATCAGCGTGGAAGTGAATGGCAAGAAGTACACGGAGCTGCATATGGATGGCGGCGTGATCGCCCCGCTGTTCGTTCCGCAAACGGTACTCGATTCGGCCAAAGCGAAAGCCGATGTGTATGTGGTGCAGGCGATCAAATCGTTCGTGGAACCCTATCCGGTGAAGGCGAAGGTGCTGCAAGTTCTGGGGGCGAGTGCCGGGGCGGTACTCACGGCCCAAACCCGCCGGGAAGTGTCCAACCTCTATCACGAATGCAAAATCCTCGGCCTCGATTTCCACTTGGCCGCCCTGCCGGACGAATTCCCCACACCCGCCGGGGGCCTCGAATTCGACCGGGTGGAAATGAACAAATTGTTCGACAAAGGCTACGAGTTCGGCATCTCGGGCCGGCCGTGGAAGAGTGCCCCGCCCGAACGCGGCCCCGGCGAGAACGATCCCATCCGCACGGGCACTTCGTTCCAACACCCGAATTGAGTGGGTACGGCGCCCCCGAGCGTTTCCCATGTGGACGACTGGCCTGTTTCTGCCAATAATTCTAAAATGCTTTCGGCACCGAGTTACATGCCGCAGTGCTATTACGGTTCAACCGCCTGTGGCCTCGACTAGGGCCGATGATACACCCACCTCTCCGAGGGGCGCTGCGACGGGACGCATTTGCGTACGGCCAGGCTCGGAACAGTGGATTACTACCATTCAACGGCGCCCGTTCAAAAGTTGAGGAGACTTTGAACGTGAGCACAACCGTCGCCGCCAAGAAACCCGCCACCAAGTTCACCGACTACCACGTCGCGGACATTTCGCTTGCCGACTTCGGTCGGCGCGAGATCGCCATCGCCGAGACCGAAATGCCCGGCCTGATGGCCATTCGCGAGGAGTACGCCGCCGCTCAACCCCTCAAGGGCGCCCGCATCACCGGCTCGCTCCACATGACCATTCAAACGGCCGTGTTGATCGAGACCCTGAAAGATCTCGGCGCCGAGATCCGTTGGGCCTCGTGCAACATCTTCAGCACCCAAGACCACGCCGCCGCCGCCATCGCCGCGGGGGGCACACCGGTGTTCGCCTACAAGGGCGAAACGCTCACGGAGTATTGGGACTACACGCACCGCATTTTTGACTGGGCCGACGGCGGCTTCACCAACATGATCCTCGACGACGGCGGTGACGCCACCCTGCTGCTCCACCTCGGCTCCCGCGCCGAGAAGGACATCCACGTCCTCGACAAGCCGGGCAGCGAAGAGGAACGCTTCCTTTACGCCGCGATCAAGAAGCGGATCGCGGCGCAGCCGGGCTGGTACGCCAAGTGCCTCGCGGCCGTGAAGGGCGTGACGGAAGAGACCACGACCGGCGTTCACCGCCTGTACCAGATGCACAAGCGCGGCGAATTGAAGTTCCCCGCCATCAACGTCAACGACTCGGTCACCAAGTCCAAGTTCGACAACCTGTACGGCTGCCGCGAGTCGCTGGTGGACGGCATCAAGC
>JBBQWA010000291.1:0-5604 GCA_038211045.1 Gemmatales bacterium | reverse complement strand
GAGGCTCAGCCCGGCCGTGTTGGTCACGCCTTCGAGTGCGGCCGGATCGGTCGCCTTGAGTTGTTCGAGCGCGGCCATGCTGGCCACGAAGATCGCCGGTTGGCTGATATTCGTGGCGTTCAGCTTCTCCGCCGGCCCGTTCGTGCAGACTTCGAGAAGATCGTAGCCGAGTATGGCCGAGGCATAGTCGAACAAGGCCTTCGCGGCAGGCAGGTTGGCGGCGAGATCGCGGCCCATACCTACGGTCTGAGCGCCTTGACCGGGGAAGAGAAAAGTGGTGGACATGTTCGTTATTCCGAGCCGAAAGCGTAAGCGACGATATTGAAGCCGAGAAGAACCGTCGCTCACGCTTCCGGCTCGGTAAAGCTAAACCTCGTCGCCCATCGGGGGCAGGGCGGCGAGTTCTTCGGTGATGTGTTCGTTCAGCTTCACATGCACGTTCTTGACCGCGGCGCCGATGGCGTTGGCGATCGCGCGTTCGTCCGAGCTACCGTGGCAGATGATACAAACGCCGTCGATGCCCAGCAGTGGGGCACCCCCGGCAGCGCTGTAGTGGAACTTGCCGATGAGTTGTTTGACGGCCTTCATGGCGATGTCGCGTTCTGTAGTCAATACGCCAACCACATCCTTGCCGACCATGGCCATGATAAAATCGAGGCACCCCTCGGCGTGCTTCAACAGCACGTTGCCGACGAAACCATCGGTCACGATCACATCGGCCACACCCTTGTGAACGTCCCGGCCTTCGACATTGCCGAGGAAGCGCGGGGCCAGAGGGCCATTGCGGAAGTAGTTGTAGGTGGCCTGAACGAGTTCGTGGCCTTTGCCTTCTTCCTCGCCCACATTCATCAGGCCGATCCGGGGATCGGCGATGCCCAGCATGTGTTTGGCGAACGCGGCGCCCATCACGCCGTATTGAACGAGGTGGCTCGCCTTCGGGAAGACGTTCGCTCCGACATCCATCACCACGCAGGCGCCTTTGACGTTCGGCATCGTCGCGGCGATGCCCGGCCGGCGAACACCTTTGAGGAAGCGTTTGCTGAACAACCCCCCGGCGACGACGGCCCCGGTGTTCCCGGCGGCAACGAAGCCATCTACCTGCTTGGTCGCGGTGAGCTTCCAAGCTTTTGCGATGGAACTCTCGGGCTTCTTCCGGAGGGCTTCCACCGGCTTTTCGTTCATGCCGATGAAATCGGTGCAGGGGATGATTTCGAGACGGTCGGCAGGGAATGAACCGAGGGCCGCGAGTGCGGTTTCGAGTTCTGCCTGCGGGCCGATGAGAGCGATGTGGAGATCGGGCGCAGCGGCAAGCGCCTGGGCGGCGCCCACCACATTCGGGCGAACCCCGTGGTCGCCCCCCAAGGCATCGACGGCAATCCGCATGGGGATTACTTCCCGGCTTCGGTTTCGTCCGCCATCACGATGGCGTCGCGGCCTTGGTAGAATCCGCAGTTGCTGCAGACGCGGTGGCCAAGCACCGGTTCGCTGCAACGGGGGCAGTATTGCACACCCTTGGGCTTGATGTTGTGGTGGCTCCGGCGGTGACCCTGCCGGGATTTGGACGTCCGCCGTTTCGGTACTGCCATGATCGCCTCAGCTTCGCTCACAAGAACTAATCGGTATAGGCTAGTTATGTTAGGAATGGCATTGGAAGTGTCAACCGGGCAATCCGCCATCGGGTGAGGCAATTCTTTCTGGCTGTATTGTTCCCACCCTCTCCCCTTGAGGGAGAGGGTGAAAAGCGAGCGTGCCAAAAGATTTGCGATACCCAGTTCAGTATCCCCAAAAATTGGTTCGGGACGCTGCTCAATGGCGACTCACGGCTGGGCGGGGAGAACGTTGTGATCGACCGTCGGTTTGGTCTCACCGTATTGATCGATTTCCCGGAAGATCGTTTGCCGAGTTGCGGGTTTCTTGCCGTTCAGAAGCACCAAGAGCACAAGCACCAAGACGCCGACCCCGGCGAGGATTGTGGGGATCAGGAACTTCGATTGTTTGCCGGTGTCTTCGGAATCATCGTCTTGCTTCTTTTTGAGCTTCCGGATCGGTTTGGACGTGTTGTTGTTGCGTACGGTTTCCCATTCGGCACTGATCTTAGCCAGTTCGTCGGCTAAGGCGTCGGCGGAAGGGAAACGCTCGTTGGGGATCTTTCGCAGGCAGCGGTTGCAGATCGCTTCCACTTCTTCCGGCACATCGGCGCGGAGTTCTCGCACGGCGATCGGTTCCATATCCCGGATGCGTTCGAGCGTTTCCAGTAGCGAATCCCCTTTGAGCGGAACATCGCCCGTGAGGCATTGGTAAAGGATCACGCCGAGGGCGTACACGTCGGTTTGCGGGCCGATGCGCCGGCCTTGCCCGGAGGCCTGTTCCGGGGCCATGTACGCCGGGGTTCCCATCACGGAACCGGTCATGGTGCTGTTTTCCGGTCCCAATTGTTTCGCCAAACCGAAGTCTGCGACCTTGGGCACGCCGTCCGCGGTGAGTAGGATGTTGGACGGTTTCAGATCGCGGTGAACCACGCCCTTGCTGTGGGCGGCGCCGACGCCCCGCGAAATCAGGTACATCAGTTTGACGGTTTCGTGGATGCTCATCTTCCCGGCGTTCATCTTGTTTTCGAGAGTGCCGCCATCCACATACTCGGCCGCGAGATAGGGGAAGCCGTTGTACTCCCCCACATCGAAGATCTGCATCACGTTCGGGTGTTGTATTTGGGCAATCGTGATGGCTTCGGAGTTGAACCGGGCGACGTCTTCCGACGAGGCGTGCGAACGGCCGACGAGAACCTTCAACGCCACGAGGCGTTGCAATTTGATTTGTCTGGCCCGGTAAACCACCCCCATTGCTCCCCGGCCGATCGCGGCGGAGATTTCGTATCCGGGGATGTGATCCATGTTGCCAGCTGATTCGGCCGGCGCGTGCAGCATTTCCGTCGCACCCTGTTGCGATGCGTCGGCGACGTCCAACATCGGAATGACCGATTCCGGCAGCGTGATGGTAGGATGCAGATCGGGGAAGCTATCTTCGCCAATGGAAGCGTTAGACCCTGATGTTCCTGGCGAATCCGATGTCATGATCGATTATCTCGGGCGGAGTTCTGTCAGGAGTATAAAACCGAATTCGATTCCGATGCTAAGAAAAAGCGGCCGGGATTGGCAACTCTACCCAATGGGCGAGTGTACCAACCGGATCGCCGGGGTTCATTTCCCCGATTTTAGCCGGAGAATCCGCCATTGTGAACGCCCGATTGCCAATCCGATCAAAATCCCCGTCCAATCGATCAGTACATCCGTCGCTTTCCCCGAGCGATTCGGCACGAATGTTTGCAGGATTTCCGTTGCTACTCCGTGGAGCATTAGAAGCGAGAGGGCGAAAGTGAGCACGGGGCGCCGCTGCGGTAGCCATTTCCCTGCGAGGTAAGTGAGGCTGGCGTACATCGTGACATGCAGTAACTTCGCCAAAACGAGTTTTATGATCTTCCATTCTTCGAGTTCGAACGGGAGCGGGCGGGGATCGAGGAGTTTCCAAGTCCAGAGGGGCAAGAGAACGAAAAAAATCGCGGCCGCGATTCGGCGGCGGCGGGGCGATGGATCGTTCACTTTGTGCTGGTTCCGAGGTCGCGGAGGCGGTTGCGCAGGTATTTCGCCCGTTCCGCGTTGCGGTCTTCCGGGGCGAGGTGTTTGCCCGTCAATTTTTGCAAGTGCGCGGCTTGGGTATGAATGAACAACTGATTGATCGTCGTGGGCGGGAGATTTTCGAGTAAATGGAGGTGGATACCCAACCGCACGGCGGAGAGGAGTTCCATGGTTTCCTCGGCGGTGATCATGGTGGCGCTGCTGAGGGTACCGATGGCGCGGGCCGCGCGATTTTGTTCGTCTTGTCGGCGCTCTTTGATGAGCGCCTGCCGGGCTTGGCGTTCGTACGTGAGGATCATCGTAATCACTTCGCGGATTTCCCCGAGCAACCGCGTTTCCGCCTTACCGAGCGTGACTTGGTTGGAAATCTGGTACAAGTCGCCGCTGGCACGGGTACCTTCCCCGTACAAGCCGCGAACGACGAGGTTGATCTTCTGGAGCGCCCGGAAGACTTTTTCGATCTGTTTGGTAATGCCGAGGGCGGGCAAGTGGAGCATCACGCTGGCCCGCATGCCGGTGCCGACGTTCGTGGGGCAGGCGGTGAGGTAGCCGAAGCGATCGTGGAAGGCGAAGGCGAGCCGGGCCTCGAGGGCGTTATCGACGGAGTCGATTTGTTCCCAGGCTTCGTCGAGGGCCAAACCGCTCCGCATCACTTGGATGCGGAGGTGATCCTCTTCGTTCACCATCACGCTGACCGATTCCTTGGCATCGAAGGCGACGCCGCGCGGGCCTTCGAGGGCGTTGGCCAGCTCCCGGCTGATGAGTTGGCGTTCGACGAGAAATTGCCGATCGAGCGGCACCATTTCCTGAACGCTGATGTATTCGAGATCGCCGGAGAGGGTCGATTTGCGGACGGCATCGCGCACGCGGGATTCGATCTCCGCTTTCTGGGCTAGGCTGGCGCGGGTAGTGAAGGGGGTGTCCGCGAGATTGCGGGCCAAGCGGATACGGGTGGAAACCACCACGTCGGAATCCGCTCCGGTGCCGCGCAGCCACTCGCCGAGGTTGGGGAGAAGGTCGTCGAGGTTCATCCTGCTGCTTCCTTCTGGCGAATCCTGTCGCGGAGCTCCGCGGCACGTTCGTATTCCTCGGCGGCCACCGCCGAATTCAACTCGCGCCGCAAACCGTCCAACACCACCGACGCCGCTCGGCCAAGTGGCATCTTACCCCGATGTTCGGTGGAACGGTGAATCTTCTCCAACAATTGGCCGAGCGGCACCGCGAACGCATCGTAATCCCGCGGGCAACCGAGGCGCCCCGCCGCGCGAAATTCTACGAATTTCATACCGCATTCGGGGCAACTCAACTTTTCCGGATCGTCGGTGGTGGGTTCGCGGTGCTGGCCGAGGATCAGTTGCACCAACGCCTGAACGTTGAGCTGTACGGTCGCCCCGGTTTCCGGAATGATCTTTTTCTTGCGGGCGCAGGCTTCGCAGATGTGCGATTCCGTCTTGGTTTTATTGAGGATATCGGTGAGGTGGATCGTCGCGGGTTGGCCGCAATACTGGCACGGTTTCATGGGGAATCCTTTCAAATCCGGTACCGCAACGGGGGCGATGCCAACATCCATTCAATTCTCTTCGAGGCCGCGGATGCTATCGCGGAGCCGTGCCGCTTCTTCGTAACTTTCCCGGTGGATGGCATCTTGGAGTTTCCGCCGGAGCTTGGTGAGTTCCACCCGGCCATCCTTCCCCGCGGGCGCCCGCAGCGGGGTCTTACCATTGTGTTTCAATTCCCCGTGGATGCTTTCCAAGAGCGGCACCAGTTCCTCTTGAAATTCATCGTAATCGTGCGGGCAACCCAGCCGGCCGGAATTGCGGAACTCCACGAACTTGATTCCGCAGGCCCCGCAGACTTTGCCACCGGGATCTTCCGAAGCGGCATCCGAAGAAGACTTTCCCCCCGCGGGCTTGGGAGTGTTCCCCGAAGCGGGGTACAGGTGCTTTTTCGCGCAGTCTTCGCAGAAGTGGAG
>JBBQWA010000290.1:0-5650 GCA_038211045.1 Gemmatales bacterium | reverse complement strand
CGCATCGATTCCGAAAATTACGCCCGCGAAAGTGCCCACGATCACGGCCTCGAGCGCTGGCAGCAGGGGTACAAGCTGCGGGAAGTCACTCAGGAATGGGGGCACCTGCATTTCGTGCTGCTCGCCGAACTCGAAGCATATACCTCGGCGACGCCCAGTTTTGAAACGGGAGCCGTGATCGCCGCGTGGCGGGTGCTGGCCCAGTTGCACAACGAAGGGGTGACCGAAAGTACCGCTCAATACTTTCAATTGCAGGAAATCGAGGCGGCCGGTGAAGCGAAGGATTTGGAACAGATCATCCGCCAAATGCAGGATCTCGAACGCGAACGCGGTGAACTTTGGCGGCAGGCGGCCCACGATCTGCGCGGCAATTTCAGCGCCGTTACCAACGCTTCTTTCGGCTTGGGCTTCAAGCAACTCCCAGAGGAGAAACGCGAAACCTTCGTGAAACTGTTGCAGAAGAGCGTGGTTTCATTGCAGGGGATGTTGAACGATGTGATGAATCTCGCCCGGTTGCAAGCCGGTCAAGAAAAGCGGAAGTTGGACACAATCGACGCCGGGGAGATTCTCCACGACTTGGTTGAAACCCTCGGGCTGATAGCAACGGAACGCGGATTGGAACTCTCGTGCGAAGGTCCGCTCCCGTTCGAGGTGGAAGGCGATGCGATCAAAGTCTGTCGCATCGCTCAGAACTTGCTCATCAACGCTCTGAAGTACACGGGAAAAGGGCGAGTCCGCCTGGTATGGGGCAACAGTGCAAACAACGACCCGAAACGCTGGGCGCTCGCGGTCGAAGATACCGGCCCCGGATTCCAAACCGCCTCTGCGGCTCCCCTCGCAGATCGATTGAAAACGGCCACGGCCGAAGCCAAATCGAACGAAACCGGCCTGTGCGAGATCGTTCCCCTCCCGGCAGCGCCCGCCGGAAACGATTCCCCATCGCTTCATCAAGAACCGGGCGAAGGAATCGGGTTGTCCATCGTCAAGCGGCTGTGCGATCTTCTCGATGCCACCCTCGAAGTCGAGTCAACCCTCGGCGTGGGCAGTACCTTTCGCGTCGTCTTACCCCGAAGTTACCAAGAGTGAATCACTCTTTCAGCTTCTCCGCGAACACCTTTTTCAATTTGTCCATCTTCGGTTGAATCACCGCCCGGCAATAGCCTTGGCTGCCGTTATCGTTGAAATAATTCTGATGGTAGCGCTCGGCCGGGTAGAACGTTGCGGCGGGCACGATCTCCGTGACGACGGGGGCTTTGAACACCTGGGCCGCATCGATCTTTTGCAAGTACATCTCGGCGAGTTGTTTCTGCCGTTCGTTGTGGTAAAAGATCGACGAACGATATTGCGTGCCCGAGTCGTTCCCCTGCCGGTTCTTCGTGGTGGGATCGTGCGAACGCCAGAACACTTCGAGCAGTTCCGCGTAGCCGATCACCGCGGGATCGTATGTAATTTGGATCCCCTCGGCGTGACCGCTCACCCCCGTGCAGACTTGTTCGTAAGTGGGATTGGGCCGGGCACCGCCGGTGTAGCCCGAAACGACCTTCTCGACCCCTTTCAAACGTTGGAAGACCGCTTCCGTACACCAGAAGCAGCCGTTGGCGAACGTGGCGAGTTGCGGGCCGCTTTCGGGTTCCGTTCCGATTTCGGCACTGTTCAGAACCGGGAAGTTCTCGGGCATTTGGAATTCTCCTCGCGAGGTGAAATAAGATACCCCTGTGAGCAACAATGCGATCGCTGCGGTCGGGAGGATGTATTTCGTGTAACGCATGCAGAATTATAGGCAAGCGCTCGCTGCGACCTTACGCGTTCACGCCTGACCCATCAAGGATTTCAAAATGCTAAACGGTGTCGCCCTCATCACGGGGAGCGGGAAGAAGCGGGTCGGCTCGGCGGTGGCCGAGGCACTGGCCCTGCGCGGATACTCCATTGCCGTGCATTACCGAACCTCTTCGGCGGAAGCCGAGGAAACCGCCGCGAGGTTGCGCGGCCACGGCGTCGAAGCTCAGACCTTCCGCGCCGATCTCGGCAACGAATCGGAAGTGATCGCGATGGTGAAAGGCATCTTGGAACGATTCGGCCGCATCGACGTATTGGTGAACTGCGCCGCGATTTGGGAACGCAAAACCCTCGAAGATGTCACCGCGGCGGACGTTCGCAAGCACTTTGAAACGAACGCCCTCGGTACGTTCCTCTGTTGCCAACACGCCGGGTTAGCGATGGTGAAACAGCCGAGTGGCGGTTTGATCGTGAACCTCGGCGATTGGGCCGAGGTCCGGCCCTACCTCGATTACGCGGCGTACTTCCCCAGCAAAGGTGCCGTAACCACGATGACGCGTAGCTTCGCCGTGGAGTTGGCCCACCGCAACCCGAAGGTGCGGGTCAACGCGATTCTCCCCGGCCCCGTGATGCTGCCTCCCGATCTGCCCGAAGCGGAGAAACAAGAATCCATCGACGGCACCTTGGTGAAGCACGAAGGCAACCCGGCGAACATCGCGCAGGCGGTGCTCGCGTTCCTCGACAACGATTTCATCTGCGGCGTCTGCCTGCCGGTCGATGGCGGTCGAACGTTGAATTGAATGTGATGCACCCTCCGCGAGTTCCACCGATGGCCGATCCCCGCGAAGCCCGATTGGCGACACTGCCCAAATCCGAAGTGGTGTCGCTCGCGTTGCGTTCGGCACAACGCCTCGCACCAATCATCGCCCAAATGAGCGATCATTGCGGCCCGGAGGCGATCGAGTGGTTGAACGCCATCGATCAAGGTTTGAAGCTGGTCGAACAATGGGAAAGTGTGAGCCGGTTTACGCTCGACTTAGTGGCGGAACTGGCACGCGGCACCGCCAATGCCGCGGCGAACTCCGTGCGTTTGCTCGGGCCGACTCCGACTGCAGAAGATGCGGAGTTGGCTTTCGCGGCCGCAGCTTTCGCCGCGGATGCGGCTCGTTCCGGCGATCCGGCTCGCCGGGTGAAATTCGCGGCCCTCGCCCTCGGCAACGCCGAGGCCAGCGGCAAGATTCCCCAAGAATTGCTGATGGATTCGGCTTCGCCACTCTGGCCTCACGGCGAACCGAAATGGTTTGCGGAAGGAATGCAACAACTCCGCAACGCCCGCGGTTTGCCGCGCTTCTTCGTGTTCGATTCGATCACTCCAACCGCTCCGCAATGACCGCGACTTGATCGCCGCATTGCCGGGTAACGATCACGAATCGGTGCTCGCTACCGCGGAGATTCCACTTCTCCGTGATCGCGGCGGAATCGGAAAGCGCCCCGCGTTTCAACACCGTGACACGGCCGATGCCTTGGGACTTCAACCACGCTTGCACCTTCCGCGAATCGAAGGGCAGCACCGCATCCACGCGATACCCGGTGGCAAACGGCGTGGGAACGTAGCCCCGCACGCTCAACATTTGAACGGTGCCATCGGTCGGAGTGGCCGAGAGTATTTCCGCGAGGGTGGGAACCAAATCGGCCCGCACCACGGCGGCGGCAGGGTCGTACAAGTATTCGCGGATCTGCTCGGCCTCGGCGGGCACCTCCGGTTCCTCGGCAAACAAGGTGTGACGGCCCCCGGCGGAGTTCAACAGCGTCGCCCGTCGGCCCGGAGTTCCGAGGCTTCCCAGCCACAGCACGCACTCCTTCAGTTCACCATCGAGTTCGAGGAATTCCACTTCCCCGTCGAATTCTTCCAACTCGTTCCGGTGAATGCCGGGGGCGAGTTTGAAGGCGAGGGGAAACCCTTTTGGGAACCGCGCGACGATCTCTGCGGGCGGCGGCAAGTAATCCCGTAATGCGAGATAACGCTGACCGAAAGCACGGCGACCGGGATCGGCGAACGCTGCATCCGCTTTCGGAAGTGCGCCCGTGAGAACATCGTTCACAAGGAATTCCGCGTGCAAGCCGAGCGCGGCCGAGTTGCATTCCGCCATCTTCAATCGCACCGGATCGTTATCGATGGCGGTCACTTTGCAACCGGCTTCCACCAACGCAAGGGTATCCGCACCGATGCCGCAGCAAAGATCGAGTACATGGCCGAACCCGGCGAACCGGCTCGCCCGGTACCGTGCGACCGCCCGGGACGACGCCATTTCTAGGCATTCGCGGGTGAAATACATCTCGGCGGCGCGGGGGAACTTGGCGAGGCCCTTCGTGCGAAGAAGCGCCATTTCCAACGCCTCGGTGGCGAGGGCCGGCGCATAGTGTTTGCGTAATCGCGTGAGGCATGCCAACGAATTCGCGGGGGTGGGCTTCATGGTTACGGCCATCTCCAGCGCGGCTCGACCCACTTCGCTCAACAGGGAAAGAAAGGCGGATTCATTCAAGATGCGGGCACTCGGAACAGCGGGAAGAGATTGACCGTCATCAAAAGAATACGACCCCACCCGCTCCTCACTGCGTTCGAAGCGACCTCCCCTGCAAGGGGGGAGGTGGGTGTGATTGGTCTATAGCGAAACGATATTCTCAGCCACACTCATCACCTCCCTTCTTGTGGAGGAGGTCGTCAGAACCGAAGGTTCTGGTGGGTGGGGGCATTCCCAACCCGACCTTCAGTAAAGCGTGTCTCGCCAAACTCAGGCATTCGGAACTACGACCGGAACCGCCTCGATCAAACAATGCGGCCCACCGGGGAGGGGGATCACCTCGGATCGACGTTGGAAGGGGTGGAACCGACCAACAACCACGCCGAACGGGTGCAACGCCGCGCCGGGCTCCGGCGGAAGAAATCGTTCGGCTGCCAAAGCCCGGTTGGGTGCCGGTTCGTCGAGCGCATCCTGATGGTGGTTCAAACGCTGCGGTTGCAAAACCGCAACATGCTGGAGTTCCTCGGGCAAACCATCGCCGCCCCACCGACGAGGACTGAAAACGCCTACGCTATGCACCACCGAATGAACGGTTGCTTTGGTGGCATCGACCAAACGACGAGGAGGTTCTCATCCGGGTCGTGAAATTCGAGGCTCCGCGTGCCATAATGCCATCCAACAAGATAGAAGAAAACGTGGGTGAAGATTTTCAAGCTGAAATAGATGTGCGGATGAAACCGCTATCTGATCACCCCAAGAGATGAAATTATCGAAACAAACATATAAGTAATTGCTCGAATTTTAGGCATGGTCTCAAGGCGTAGTTGTCGAACCGAATCTTGGCTATCTATCGCAAAAGAAGCTCGTTTGGGCACCAGCAGCCGTTCAATACCATGGCACACACATCCGAGAACGCCTAATTGTCTTGCATCAACACATTATAAAATTATGAATTCCGCTGCCGGGTTTTCAGTCGTTCCAGTGAGTCGGGTCGTCAGACGGCCTAGAAATGATTGCAAAAAAAGAAGATGGGGCATTGACAAAAAGATTCCCGGAAGTGACAATCACGATACCCCCCAAAGTTGCTTGGCATCTCCCTTCGCCGATCAACACTCTGCTGGCACTCTCCTCCGCCAAGCAGCCTCTCCAACTCCGATTGGACGGAACTGTCCGTCCGTCGTTCTTACGACATCTCGTATGAGAGGTAACGATGCGTCATACTGCGCTGTACTTACGACCTATTGCATGGATTGCTTTCATACTCGCCTTCTCGACCAATCCATTACAGGCACAGACGCCATCACATTTTTACAACTTCTCGACCGGTTGGGCGAATCCCCCTGGTACTCCGA
>JBBQWA010000289.1:0-5662 GCA_038211045.1 Gemmatales bacterium | reverse complement strand
CCGCTCCACGCCTTCGATTACGATGCTTTGGTGAAACGCGCCGGGGGCAAAACGCCCGCAATCGCGGTGCGACCGGCGAAAGCGGGGGAGAAGCTCGTCACGCTCGATGGGCAAGAACGGGAGTTGAGCCCGGAGAATTTGGTGATCGCAGATGCGGCCGGGCCGATCGCGCTCGCCGGGGTGATGGGTGGCCGCGATACCGAAGTGACCGACACGACAACGAACATTCTCTTGGAATCGGCGAGCTTCGACGCCGTGAGCATTCGCAAGACCGCCCGGCAGTTCAACTTGTTCAGCGAATCGAGCACGCGCTACAGCAAGGGCGTTCACCCGGAAGTGGTGCCCCTCGCGGCGGCGCGAGCTTCGCAATTGTTCCAACAATATGCCGGTTGCGAGATGATTGGCGGGGTGATCGAGAGTTATCCGGAACCGGTTCCGCCGCAGGTGATCGAACTCAACCGCAACGAGATCGAACGATTGTTGGGGTTTTCGATCCCCGATGCGGAAGTGGAACGCGTGTTGATCGCCTTGCAATTTCAATTGGAACCAACGCTTTGGGGTTGGAAGGTCACGACGCCGCCGAACCGCTTGGACATCCAAGCCGGGGCCGCCGATCTGATCGAAGAGTTGGCCCGCGTCAGCGGCTACGACCACCTGCCGGAACGGTTGCTGGCGATGGAGATGCCGGTGCCGAAGGGCAACCGCGATCTGGAACTGGAACGCAAGGCGCTCGAAACACTTGCGAACCTCGGTCTGAACGAATGCATCAACTACAGCTTGACGGCCACATCGCAGGAGATGCGGCTGTTGAACCTTCCTCCCAACGTGATTCCACCGTTACCCGAAAACATCCAATTGGTGAACCCGATCTCGCCGGAACGGAGCGTGATGCGAACGACGTTGCTTCCCGGCTTGCTGGAAGTCGCGGCCCGCAACCTTGCGAACGCGGAGCGCGTGGCACTATTCGAACTCGGGTTCGTTTACTTACCCAAGGGGAACGAACTCCCCGAAGAACCGCGCCGCTTGGCCATCGCTTTGTGCGGCCGCCGGGCGTTGGGTTCGTGGGACGATCCGCAGGGAACCAAACCTTCCGCATTCGATTTCTTCGATTTGAAAGGCATCGTCGAAAGCTTCCTCGGCGGCTTGCACCTCCCCGCATTCCGTATCGCCCCCGTGAAAACCGTGACGCACTTACACCCCGGCAAGGCTGCGGAAGTGTCGCTCGATGGCAAGAGCATTGGAACCCTCGGCGAGCTACACCCTAAGGTTGCGAAGGCGTTCGGACTGCCCGAGAAGGGGTTCCTCGTGGCCGATTTGGATGCCGAGGCGATCTTCGCTGCGGTGCCGGAGAAATATGCGTACAAGCCATTCAACACGCTTCCGGCCGCCAAGCGCGATCTCGCCGTGATCGTGGCGGAGGACCTGCCCGCCGAGAAGGTGTTCACGGAACTGCTCGCCGCGGGTGGCGAGTTGCTGACCGATGCGACGCTGTTCGACGTTTACCGAGGCGAGAGCATCCCCGCGGGCACAAAGAGTCTCGCGTTCGCGTTGACTTACCAACCGAAGGAAAAGACGCTCACAGATAAGGAACTCGATAAAGCCCATCAGAAGATCGAAGGGCGGCTGAAGCATGTGCTGAACGCCCAGATCCGCGGGAAGGGATAAACGCGGCTTGATGACGTTCGTTCGCTCAATCGTAGGGTCTGCTCACCCCCACCCGCCGTGTTGCTTCGCAACATCGGCGACCTCCCCCTAGCAGGGGGAGGTGGTGAGTGCCGGTGGTTTTCAGCTTTCCATATTTATCAATCGCACCACACCTCCCCCTGCAAGGGGGAGGTCGCTTCGCGGAGCGAAGCGGGTAGGAGTGTTTCCCGCGGTGTCGTCGATAAACTACTTCCATGTCTCTCCTCCGCTACCTCGCGATTCGTGCGGCCCGCGTTGCGGCCCTCAGGCTGCATGCCCGCGTCGCAAGATTCAAAAAATCGTGCGAGAATCCCGAAGCCCTGCAATCCGAGCTTCTCACGCGAATCCTGACTCGGCAGGCGCCCACCGATTTCGGCCGCGATTACGGATTCGCTAGCATCGCGAGCATCGCCGATTACCGCCGCCAAGTGCCTATCGCACCCTACGAACGGCTCGCACCGTACATCGAACGGCTGAAGAACGGTCAAACATCCGCGTTGCTCGCCGACGATACGGTTCGATTGTTCGCACTCACCAGCGGCACCACGGCGGCCCGGAAGTTCATTCCAATTACCGATCGATACCTCGCCGATTACAGCCGTACATGGGCGATGTGGGGGGTCAAGTTCTACCGCGAACACCGCCCCCGCGATCTCGCCCTGCGGCCCATCGTACAAATGGTCGGCGACCCGGACGAATTTCGCACGCCCGCCGGAATACCCTGCGGCAACCTCTCCGGCTTCACCACCGGGTTGCAACGCCCCATCGCCCGGCGGATGTATTCGGTGCCGATGGAATGCGCGAAACTGAAGGATCCACTGGCCCGGTACTACCTCGCGGTGCTGTTCAACCTCGGCCGGCCAACTTCCACGTTCTTCGCCGCGAACCCCAGTACGCTGCTCACGTTGGCCCGCACCCTAAATTCGGAACGCGAACGGTTGTTGAAGGATTTGCACGATGGCACTGTGAATGCTTCGCTCGCGCTTCCCGCCGAGATTCGCACCGCTATACAAGCGAGGCGGAAGCCAAACCCTCGGGCGGCCCGTGAACTCGGAGCCATCGCCGAGAAACTCGGGCGTTTGTACCCGCAGGACGTTTGGCCCGCCGAAACTGTCGCCATCGGCACGTGGACCGGCGGTAGCATGGGGCCGTACCTTCGGCAGTTGCCGCAGTACTTCGGCGACGCGCCGATCCGCGATCTCGGGTTGCTCGCCAGCGAAGGCCGATTCACGCTGCCGCTCGAAGATCATTCCCCCTCCGGCGTGCTCGATATCAGCAGCCATTACTTCGAATTCGTGCCGGAAGCGGAGATCGATTCCACGCAACCGACCGTGCTCGGAGCCCACGAATTGCAGCTTGGGAAAGCGTACTACTTGATTCCGACCACGCAGGCCGGGTTGTACCGCTACCACATTTCCGATCTGGTGGAAGTCACCGGTTTCCTCGGCCGCACGCCGATGGTGAAGTTCCTCGGCAAGGGGAACCGCTTCGCCAACCTCACGGGAGAGAAGCTTTCGGAGTACCAAGTCACGCAGAGCGTGGAACTCGCACAGCGGGCGACCGGTTTCGCTGTGACTGCTTACTGTGTGGCTCCGGTGTGGGACGATTCGCAGCCCTACTACGTCATCGTCTTGGAGGAAGCCGATCACCGAGAGGGCTTGGCGAAGTTCGTGAGCGAACTCGATGCTGCGCTGCAACGGCAGAACATCGAATACGAAGCCAAACGCAGTGGGGGTCGCTTGGTGCCGTTGCGAGCATTGAAGGTAGCGAACGGTTTCTGGGCGAAGTGGGACGCGGAGCGCCTGGCAAAAACGGGTGGCAGCCCGGAACAATACAAACACCCTTGTTTGATCGGCGACGTGGAGTTTGCCAAGGCGTTATGATTGAGACATCCACGGGGCTTGGTGTTTCCCGAAGAAGGCCATCAACCCACCCCGGCATTCCTCGTTCAATCTCGGTTCCGCGCTCGCCTGCGACAATTCTTCCACGCTCATGTTTTGCTTGGAACATCGCCGCAAGAGTTCCTTTGTGGTGGCCAAGGCCTTCGGTCCCCCTTCGGAGCAACTCGCCGCCCACCGGAACGCCGTGGGCAACAATTCGTCCGGTTCCGCGATGGCGTTCACCAAGCCGATTCGATGCGCTTCTGCGGCATCGATCAATTCGCCCGTGAGCAGCATCCACCGGGCGGCGCGTTCACCGACGTGCCGCAGTAAATGCGGCAATACCATCGCCGCGACCAAGCCCCGCCGCACTTCCGGGTAGCCGAACTTCGCCGGGGGCACACACACCGCGAGATCGCACACAGTCACAAGCCCCGCACCCCCGGCCACGGCGGCACCGTTCACCGCGGCGATCGTCGGCTTCGGCAACTCGTAGATTCGCTGGTAAAGTTGCGAGAGTTTCTGAGCATCGTCCCACACCAGTTCCGCTTCAACGTTGTTTTCGACTGTACCCCGGAGTTCGTCGAGATCCATGCCCGCACAGAATGCCGACCCGGAACCGGTAAGAATCAGGCAGCGCACGGCGGCATCGTTCGAGGCCAGTTCCACATGTTCAAACAGCGAGGCGATCAATGCTCTGTTGAGGGCGTTGCGTTTCTCGGGCCGTTCTAGGGTGAGTACGGCCGCGGCATTTCGCACTTCATAACGAACGAGTTGCATCGTGTGTTCCTCCCACTTGAATCCATTTTAACCGAATCCGGAAGTTTCCGCGTGAATCGACCGGGGAACCGCTTCAGACGTAAGGCGGGGAACGCCGATGGAGAAACTATGAGCATTCGCACCCTTAGCATATTCGGTATCGCGGCGGCCGTCGGTTGTTCGCACTCCGGAGCGAGCATTCCCGGTGGGCACCTGCCGCGGAACGCCGCTGTCGTCGATGCGGCCACATCGCAGGCGATTCTACCTGAACCGAAAACGACCCAGCCCGTTCCCGCATTGCCGATGCCAGAGGGGAAGAATCAATTCGATTTGCCGGAACGACTGCCGGGTGCGGAGGCGAAGCCGTTGCCGCCGTTGAAGTTCGACAAGAACACTTCGAAGGCCGAACGGGACGAAGCGATTCGCAAGGCATACCCGGCGCTCGTGCCGGTAGGGGCGTTGGATATTCCCGCCTCGGCACCGATGACCTTGGCGGACTTCCAACAACTCGCTTCGGAAAGCAGCCCGGCACTGCGCAAGGCGGAAGCCGAGGCACAATCGGCCTACGGCGCCATGATCCAAGCCGGGTTGTATCCCAATCCGACCATCGGTTACCAAGTCGATCAGTTTCAACCCAACCTGCCGATCCCGCCGGGATCTTCGATCAGCGGCAAGGGGCAGCAGGGGGGCTTCGTCAACCAACTCATCAAAACCGCGGGCAAGTTGAAGTATGCCCAGCGCGTGGCGGGGTTCGATTACATCAACGCCCTCGTGGCGGTTCGCAAGGCGCGCGTCGATGTTACTGGTCAGGTGCGGCAATACTACTTCGCGGCGCTCACAGCCCAGAAGGGCGTCGAGATTAACACCGCCCTCGCGGACATGTCCGACGAAGTGTACAAGCTGCAATTGAAGTTTCTGGCGGCCGGGCAGGCGGCGGAGTACGAGCCGTTGCAATTGCACGCGCAATCGATCTTGGCGCGGAACGCGGTGGTGCAATCGAAGGCGTCTTACAAGGCCGCGTGGCGGCAATTGGCTGCGGCCGTGGGGCAACCCGATCTGCCCGCGTCGCCGCTTTCCGGGCGTGCCGATGGCCCGCCGCCGGTGTTCGACGAAACTGCGGCGAAAGCCGCGGTGTTGGAATCGCACACCGATTTACTCACGGCGCGGAACACCATCGAACAGGCGAAGGCGAATCTCACGCTGCAACGCGTCACGCCGATCCCGGATTTGCAAACCAACCAGTACCACCAATACGACAACGTTGCCCAGGTGTACCAGTTCGGCGTACAACTCGGCATCCAACTGCCGCTCTTCGACCGCAACCAAGGTGCCATTCAACA
>JBBQWA010000288.1:0-5669 GCA_038211045.1 Gemmatales bacterium | reverse complement strand
GGTTTCTGGCAGTGCATGGATACTATGCGCGATAAGAAAATCCTCGAAGACCATTGGCAGAAAGGAACACCGCCATGGAAGGTGTGGGCGTGAATACCGCCGCGAAACATTGGGCGGGGCGGCGCGCGTTCGTCACGGGCGGCAGCGGCTTCGTCGGTTCGTGGCTCGTGAAGGCACTCGTCGCGGCGGGCGCCCACGTGGTCGCGCTCATCCGCGATCTCGACGACCAAAGCGAACTCGTTCGTTCCGGGGCGATCCGCAAAGTGAGCGTGGTGAACGGCGAACTCGAAGATTTCTTCGCCCTCGAACGGGCCGTGAACGAATTCGAGTGCGATACCGTCTTCCACCTCGGCGCCCAAGCGCTCGTGGGGGCGGCCTACCGCAACCCGCTTCCCACGTTCGAATCGAACATCCGAGGAACGTACAATCTTTTGGAAGTTTGCCGCATCCACGCGGGGCTTGTGAAAGCGGTCGTCATCGCGTCGAGCGACAAGGCCTACGGTGACCACGACGTGTTGCCCTACACCGAGGAGCACGGCCTCGTCGGCCGGCACCCTTACGATGTTTCCAAAAGTTGTACCGATCTCATCGCGGCGAGTTACCACCACACTTACCGTACGCCGATCACCATTGCCCGCTGCGGGAACATCTACGGCGGCGGCGACCTGAATTGGAGCCGCATCGTTCCAAGCACGATACGCTCGCTGTTGAACGGCGAACGCCCGGTGCTCCGCAGCGATGGCACCATGATCCGCGACTACTTCTACGTCGAAGATGCGGTGAACGCGTACCTCGCCCTCGCCGAGAAGATCGAAACCCCTGGCGTGGCCGGGGGAGCTTTCAATTTCAGCACCGAACAACCGGTCACGGTCAACGAGATCGTCGCCGAGGTTCAACGGGCGATGGGCATCCACCATTTGCCGCCGCTCGTGATGAACACGGCCAAGGCCGAGATCAAGGCGCAGGCGCTGGCCTCCGGCAAGGCGAGAGACATCCTCGGTTGGCAGGCCAAGTACGATTTCGCAAGCGGTATGAAGCAGACCGTGGAATGGTACAAGGCGTATCTGGAGGGTTCCCGATGAGCCTTCGTTCCGAACGATTCGGTTGGGCACCCTCTCCCTTTGAGGGAGAGGGTGAAGCACTCGGAGGCCAATCGATGAACATCCCACCATGCCGGAGTTGCGGCGCGACCGAGTGTGTATCGATCCTCGATCTCGGCACCACGCCATTGGCGAATCGGTTGCTGACCTTCGATCAATTGGACGAAGTCGAACCCGTCTTCCCATTGCACTTGGTGCTCTGCCCGCAGTGTACGCTCTTGCAGATCACGGAAACGGTACCGCCGGAAATCCTCTTCCGCGATTACCTCTACTTCTCCAGCTTCAGCGACACCATGTTGAAGCACGCCGCGGCGAGTGCCGCGAAGCAAATCGCGTTGCGCGGGTTGAACTCGCAGAGCCTCGTGATCGAAGCCGCGAGTAATGATGGCTACTTGCTGAAGAACTTCGTGGAACGCGGCATCCCGGTGCTGGGCATCGAGCCGGCCCGGAACATCGCCGCGGTAGCCCGAAAGAACGGCGTGCCCACGGAGGAAGAATTCTTCGGGTTGGAACTCGCCGCGAAACTCGCGGCCGAAGGGCGAAAAGCCGACCTATTCCTGGGCAACAATGTGCTGGCGCACGTGGCCGATCTCAACGGGTTTGTCGCCGGGATTCGCACGATCCTGAAGCCGGGCGGCCGCTCGGTGATCGAGGCCCCGTATGCGAAAGACATGCTCGACCATGTCGAGTTCGACACGATCTACCACGAACACCTTTGCTATTTCAGCCTCACGGCACTCGATCACTTATTCGCCCGGCACGGCTTGAAAGTGGTGGATGTAGAACGCCTGCCGATCCACGGCGGAACGATCCGCTTCACCGCTTCGCACGCCGGGGCCGCCGAGCCGAGCGACGCGGTGCGGGCGATGCTGGCCGAGGAACAATCGTGGGGCGTCGAACGTTCCGAGTATTATTTGAGCTTCGCCGAGCGCGTGGGCACGCTGAAAGCGAAGTTGCTGGAACTGCTCGGTTCGTTGAAGCGGGATGCGAATCGGATCGTCGCGTACGGTGCCAGCGCCAAGGGCAGCACTCTCTTGAACTACTTCGGCATCGGCCAGGAAACGCTGGATTTCGTGGTGGATCGCAGCACCCACAAGCGGGGCCGATACACCGCCGGAACGAAGTTGCCGATTTTCCCGCCCGAACATCTGACGCTTGTGAAACCCCATTACGTTCTGTTGCTCACGTGGAACTTCGCCGAGGAAATCCTCGCCCAGCAATCCAAATATCGGGCTTCGGGCGGCATGTTCATCATCCCCATCCCCGAACTGCGGATCGTATGACCTTCGAGGAAACATCGCTGGAAGGCGTGTTCGTGGTGGGTGCGGAACAGCACGCCGACGGGAATTCGCCCGCCACGGTTTGAAACTGATAATGTGCTGAGGTTGTAGCTGTCTCGTGTGTGCGTGCCCACGGCTTCATCACACTTGCCGATGATACAAAAGTTCCGTATCATATTTTGGGAATTTACAATGAAGTGTGCGTTTGGCCTAGAATACATTGGTATTTATTTTGCGATTTGATCAACACCATAATATTCGGGGTAGGGACTAACGTGAAAATCACCGTCGATCTGGTAGCCGGCACCGTCGAAACGACCGGGGCCGCTGGCACGTCTCTCACTTACCCCCTTGGTACGGCCGAAGGATTTGCCGCGGTATCCCGGTCTTGGTTGCGAGCAGGGTGGGATGCGAAGTACGTGTACAGCTTCACTTGGCTCGGTCGGCCCATCATCCAAATGCCCGAAGACATGGTTCGCCTGCAGGAAGTGATCTTCCAACTGAAGCCGGACGTGATACTGGAAACCGGGGTCGCCCACGGCGGCTCGCTCGTATTTTCCGCGAGCTTGTGCAAACTCGTCGGCAAAGGGCGTGTGATCGGGGTCGATATCGAAATCCGCCCGCACAATCGCTCGGCTATCGAAGCCCACTTCCTGTCCGATCTCATCACCCTAGTCGAAGGCGGATCGACCGATTCGACGACCGTGGAACGCGTGAAAGGCATGATCGCTCCCGGCGAAACGGTATTGGTTCTACTCGATTCGAACCACACCAAGGCCCATGTGCTCGCTGAGCTCGAAGCGTACTCAGTGCTCGTTACGCCGGGGTCGTATATCGTCGCGATGGACGGTGTGCTGGAATTGGTGCCGGGTGCGCCGCGCACAACTTCACAAAGCGCCTGGGACAACCCGGCTTCTGCCGCGCGCGAATTCGCTGCTGGGCACCCGGAATTTCAAATCGCCGAGCCCGAGTTCACGTTTAACGAAGGAGCCGTCCGAGGTTGGGTCACATATTGGCCGTTCGCGTTTTTGCGTCGCAAATTGCAGCACGGAAGTTGATCCATGACGTGCCAGGATCCGTTTGTCCATTTGTTGAATAAGGGGTTTTGGAGTCTACGCTCAACGACATCCACCGTCGTATGGCAGTGGAAATCATCTCGAAACGGGATTGAAATTGGCTACTCTTCCAACGCCCCGAGAATTTGCAATCGGGGTGTGGTACCCATTTTAAGGAGTTGCGATGGCACAGGAAGTGTTGGCGAAGGCATTGGCCTCCGCCGGTCGGGATGAACGGTTCCGTACGGAAACCTTTGATGCATTGCGTCGCGCGGAATTGAATGCCGACAACCCGACTCAGTTCCGCAACGAGATCCGCTGGCCCATCATCTCCGCGATGCTCGCGGAAGCCCGCTATCACCGCGTCGTACTCTCCGACGGACTTCAGTATGAGATTGGCTTCGATAGTCGGATCGAACGTGCCTTGCTCCTAAGCCGCGAGGCTGCACCGAATCATGTGTGGGAACCGCAAACCACGAAGCTCCTTGTGATGCTCGCGTCGGTGCCGGGTGATATCCTTGTAGGAGGGGCGTACATCGGCGATCAGATCGTTCCAATGGCGAAAGTCGTGGAAAGTCGCTCCACCACGGCGAAGGTTCACGGCTTCGAACCGATGGGCTATTCGTTCGGCAGGTTCGTTCGCAACATTCAATTGAATAATTTCAGGAACGTTGTGACCAACCAAGCCGGGTTGTGGGATCGCCCGGGCGAACTGCATATTGCCGGGGAACCGGCGCTCTCTGAAACCTCGGATGCCACCGGCCCCACACCCGCCGGTGCCGAAGTGGTACCTGGCATCACCGCCGACGATTACGTGCGGGACCACGGCATTCAACGAGTCGGCCTAATCATGTTGGATACGGAGGGCGGGGAAGAAAAGGCGCTTCGCGGAGCGAGTGGAATTCTCTCGCGGCCCTTTCCGGAAGCCCCGAACATCGTATTCGAGATCCATCGAAACTTCGTCGATTGGACGAACGGTTTGCAAAACACGCCGTTGATCGAATACCTTACCGGATTGGGATACACCACTTACGCCGTCCGCGATTTCCACGACAACATCGATACCACCGGCTTGCCGATCGAGTTGATTCCCATCGATAGCGTCTACCTCGGAGGGCCTCCGCACGGTTTTAACATGTTCGCCACCAAAGATCCCACCGCGCTGCAACGCTTCGGATTGGAACTCGTGCCGGACGTCAGCCCCAAACTTTTCGCCGAGAAGGAAAAGGATCCGAAAATTCACTCCCCCACGGCGTGGTTGAAGTATCCGCCGCACGGTGCGGCCCGATGAGCCGATCCACCATTCTTGGTGCCCGCGGGTTCATCGGTCGTCATCTGGCGGACGAACTGCGATCCCATGGCCGTGAAGTGTATACCCCGGAGCGAGATGCCGAACTCGCCGGGGAAGATCTCGGCATCGTATATTATTGCATCGGTTTGACGGCCGATTTCCGACATCGCCCGTTCGATACCGTCGCAGCTCACGTCGTCAAGTTGCAGCAGATATTGCAAACCACCCGTTTCGAGCGTATTCTCTATTGTTCCTCGACGCGGGTGTATGATGCCACGGGTGCAGCTTCCACCGCCGAGGATGCATCCCAATCGGTGAACTCTTCGAACCCGAGCGATCTGTACAACCTATCGAAATTGCTGGGCGAATCGCTGGTGCTACACACCGGAAAGCCCGGCATCATCGCTCGGATTTCCAATGTGTTCGGCCCCGATTTTGAATCCGAGAACTTCCTCGCGAGTCTGATACAAGATGGGATCTGCAAAGGGCGAATTGTGCTGCGTTCCGATCCCGAATCGGTGAAGGATTACATCGGCATTCGCGATGCCGTGCGTTTGTTGGTCGATATCGCCGAACGCGGCCGGGAAAACCTTTACAATGTGGCCAGCGGTCGCAACGTATCGCACGCTCGAATCCTCGAACGTCTCCGGGAAATTACAGGGTGCGAAGTCGAATTGGCTGGTGGCCCCAGATTTGCGTTCCGGCCCATCGATATTCGCCGTGTTCAAGCGGAGTTCGGCTTCGCCGCCGAAGAGTTGGAATCATCGTTAGATCAATTGGTGTATGAGTATCGGCAAAGGATTTCTCGACTCGCATGAACCGAAGTCACTACCACGAAAGCGAACTCCTACCCCGCGTGACGGTCGGCATGCCCGTTTACAACCGCTTGAGCGGGTTGAAATCGACGCTCGCCAACATTCGGCACCAATCGTATCGCAACCTC
>JBBQWA010000287.1:0-5729 GCA_038211045.1 Gemmatales bacterium | reverse complement strand
CGTCCCCTCGACGAGTTCGAGAAGGAAAGCCTCGCGGCGTTCCGCGACGGCGGCAACTTGAAAGTTCGTGCCGAAGGGGATCGCCTGCGCGTGACGGGTGCGATTCGAGCGATGTCTGCAAGTTGCATCAACTGCCACAAGGTCGAAATGGGACACTTGATGGGGGCGTTCAGCTACGACCTGCGTCGTGTGGGTAAGGATGAGGTTGCGAAAGAGGAAGCGGCCGAGTTGGTGCCAGGCCCGTAGATGTCGTCGTCGGCCTCCCCACCCGCCATGGCGAGGAAACACAGAATCAAGAGCTCAATACGCGTGCTTCTGTTTCGCCCAGAGCATGTGCTTGACGGTGAGAAGCATGATGCGGATGTCGAACATCGGGTTCCAGTGGCTGATGTAGTACAAGTCGTATTGGATGCGCTTCCGCAATGAGGAATTGCCGCGCCAACCGTTTACCTGTGCCCAGCCCGTCATGCCGCACTTCACCGCGTGGCGGCTCATGTAATTCGGGATCGTTTTGGTGAACTTCTGAACGAATACTGGCCGTTCCGGTCGTGGGCCGACCAAGCTCATCTCGCCGCGGATTACGTTGAACAATTGCGGGAGCTCATCCAAGTTGGTCGAACGCAGAATCTTGCCGATGCGGGTAACGCGGGTATCGCCGATGGCGGTCATCTGTGGCCCGGCGGCCTCGGCATCCGGCTTCATCGAACGGAACTTCAACATCTGGAACGGTTGGCCGTTGAGTGAACAGCGTTCTTGGCGGTAGAACACCGGGCCGGGGCTGGAACGCTTCACCAAGAATGCAAGAAAGGCCAGCACAGGGGAAAGCAGCAGGAGTGCGAGCAACGAGAAGGCGATGTCCATCGCACGCTTGACGAGTACGTTGATGCCGTGGTGCGGGCTTTCCCGCAGTCCAATGAAGGTCATACCGTGGACGACGGTAGTGGTGAGGGCGAGCGCGGATAACGCGGGTACATCGGCCACGAGCCGAACATCCACGGTGGTTTGCGAAAGCGCGTTGAACACGCGCCGGGCTTCCGCGTAACGGTTCATCGGCAGTGCGATGAACACGTGCTCGACGTGCAGCTTCCCAATCAATTCAGGCAGTTCCGCAATGGGGCCGACGACGGGCAGATCGGCGGGCCGCTTCGCTGGGTCGTCTTCCACATAGCCGACCGTCTGAATACCCGTCCACGACGATTGCTGGAGTGAACGCACGGTACGGCGGGCCAAGCGGCCGGTGCCCACGATGAGGGCGTGGCTCTGGTTGTAGCCACTGGCCCGAAGCCGTCCGACGATGAACCACGCGATCCGCCGCAGGAACATGACACCGAAGAACGCGAGGACGCCGAAGAGAACGAGCACCAACCGCGATTCGTATTCGTACCGATTGGCGAACGTGATTGTGGCGACGAGCAAAGCGGTGAGCGCGGCCCCCTTCGCCACGACTTGCAACTCCCGGCGGGCGCGGGTGAGGCGATGGACTTCGTACATTTTCACGTAGCGAAACGAAACCAACGCGATGATGACGACGAGCGGCAGCGCCTGCAAACAGAGGATGAATTCAGGAACATCCTTGGTGACGGCGAGGAGGCCCGATTGGAAGCGCAACCAATACGCGCCGAGCCACGCGGCGACGATGGCGAAAACATCGGTGACGACGAAGCCGATGCGGAGCGATTGGAAACTGCGATTGACCATGCGGAGAGTGTGACGTTAGCGGGCGTAATTGTAGAACTAGTGTGACGAAATCGACCGAACGGGGCAACCCCGACTACTAACGTTACTGATGGTCAGGTATACAATGCCATCCATTCGAGCACCTTACTCTGCCCCGTCATTCCCGCGTAGGCGGGAATCCAGTAACCCGAAAGACAAGCATGGATTCCCGCCTACGCGGGAATGACGGAGGTTGGTTTTATTCGTCGGGCTTTCTCAAAATGACCGTCAGTAGCCCAACGCGCCAGCGAGGGCTACCAACTCGTCGAACCTTCCATCAGAGAATTCCTTGTACTGGAAGCCCTCGCTGGCGCGTCGGGCTAACAAAATCGAGATCACCATGCTGAATGCCGATCAACTCCTCGCCCGCCTTTACGCCTTGCGGAAGGATTACGCCGACGACCCCGAAGATGAAACGTACCAAGCGTTGCACGCGGCGTTCATGTTCATCAGCTACAACGTCGGCGCGTTCAAGGAATACGTGAAGAAGGAAGCGGAGAAAGGGGAGTGAGTCGTTTCCCGGGGTGCATCGAATGTCCGAGAAAGCCATCGCCATCGTCGTTCGAGGTACCGATTGGAGCGAAACCAGCCGGATCGTCACGCTGTTCACCCGCGAGTTCGGGAAGATCCGCGCCTTGGCCAAAGGGGGGCGCCGGCTGAAATCGAGCTTCGATGTCGGCTTCGATTTGCTCACGGTCTGCCGGATCGTGTTCTTGAAGAAATCCTCGGGCGGCTTGGATCTGCTCACCGAAGCGCACATGGCGGAGACCTTCCCCGCACTGCGGAAGAATCTCGGATCGCTGTACGCCGGTTACTACATCGCGGAACTGCTGGCCGACGGCACGCAAGATTACGATCCGCACCCGGTGCTGTTCGATGCCGCGCTGGCCGTACTGCGCCAATGGAACGAGCTTTCGGCAGTACCGGAAACGTTGGCGTCGGGCATTTCACAATTTGAGCTTGTCTGGTTGCGCGAACTCGGTTATGGCCCTCAATTCGATGCCTGCGCCGTTTGCGCGGGGGAGTTTTCCGTGCCGTGGCCTCCGGAGTTTCGGGTTGATTTCAGCCCCGAATCCGGGGGGGCCGTGTGCCCCGATTGTTCCCCCACTGCGCGCGACCGGCGGCCTTTATCGACCGAAGCTTGGGCCGTACTCCGAGAGTTGTCCCGGCGGGTCGATACCTTCGAGCATCCGTTTGAACTTCCGCCGGGCGTCCGGCGCGAAGTTCGTGCGATTCTCGGATGGACGGTGAGTAGCGTGCTCGGTCGCCGCCCGCGGATGTTGGGTTACGTGGAGGGCGGCTGAGCAGCGATTCTGGCTCGGGGGGTTGGGTCCGCCATGGAAGGGGGATGTCTCGTGATTTCGCGTCAGCATATCGCGTTCGGGAAGCGTGCCGCAGGGGCGTGTGCGTTCCTGTTCAGCCTACTTCTTTGCGGGTGCAGCACCACCTCGGGCAAGCCGAAGGATTCCAAGAGCCTCGGCGAGAAGCTCCAGAACGCGGTGCGTTCGCAAATCACGAACAACTACCACGATTCTGATGCCGAGGAGAAGATGTCCCGCGCCGAGCGGCTCTTCGGTTCGGGGGAATTCAAGGAAGCGGAAATCCTGTACGCCGATCTGGCGGACAATACTTACAACGCCGCTCTCACGATGGAAAAAGCGCGGTACATGGAAGCCGAGAGCGTGCGGATGCAAGGGAAGTTACCCGGCGCCGTAGCCACGTACCACCGCTTGCTCAAGGATTTTCCCGCGAGCGTTTACACCGAAAAGTCCGCGGTGCGGATGTATGCGATCGTGGATGTGTGGTTGAAGGATTCGGTGCGCGACATCGAAGAGCGCCAAGCCGGAAAGAACTGGTTCGAGCGTTACAAGCTCACCAATCCCCTCGATTCCAGCAAGCCGAGGATGGATCAAGAAGGCGAGGTGTTGAAGACATTGGACAACATCGCCACGCACGCGCCGAACAGCAGCGTCGCGGATAAAGCGATGTTCTGGTGCGGGTACTTGCACTATGCCAACGGCGATTACGCCGATGCCGATCACTACTTCAGCTTGCTTTCGCAAGGGTACAAAGATAGCCCGCTGCGGCAGGAGGCGTCGAAGTACGCCGTGGCCGCGAAGAACCGCTCCACCGGCGGTGCGGCGTACGATGGCCAGAAATCGGCGGAAGCCCTGCAACTGGTTCACAACCTCGAAGCGAGCGATCCGGTCTACACCCAAGACAAAGAAAAGTCGGCTTGGCTCCAACGCCAGAAAATGGCGATCCGCATTCAACAAGCCGAGAAGGATTTCGGCACGGCGGAATATTACCGCCGCAGCGGCCACCCGAGTTCGGCCCTCTTCTATTACGAACTCACGCGTCGCCGTTACCCTGGTACCAAGTACTCCGATCTGTCGGTCAGCCGGTTGGCCGAGATGGAACAAATCCATAAGCAGCGCGAGGAAGATAAAGCCGCGGGCAAACAAACCACCCTCGAAGTGGTGCAAGAACGTTTGGATGAATTGGTCGGCGGGAAGAAGAAAACCGACGACCCGATTCCGGGCAAGGAAGCTGCCACGGGGCCGAAAGACGCGCCGCCGCGATTGCTGCCGTTGGGTGCCGACTCGGTCAAGTAAAAGTGCCTTCGTTTTGGTGAGCCGGAAGCGCGAGCGACCGGTGTTTTTAAGCCCTATGGTCGCTCACGCTCCCGGCTCGCCGTGGAAGGATTCGAGGTATCGCATGACGCGCCGAAAATTCCTCCCGTTGCTGCTCGGCATACCGGCCATCGTCGTCGGTTGCAAAACCGATGGCAACGTCACGCTCTTCGGTTACACCACCAAGCCCACGTTCGATCCGAACATCCGCAGCGTTTATATCCCCGTCTTCCAATTGAACGCACTCGTTGCGACTACCGAGCGCCATCTCGATGTCGAACTCACGGAAGAAATCGTCCGCGAACTCGGTCGGCGGAAATGCCCCATCCGCGTGGTTTCCGATCCGACGCGGGCCGATACCGAACTCGTGGGAACCATCGTTCAAGTTCGAAAGAACATCGTCAACCGCAACCCTTCGAACCTGACGCGCGAAGCGGAAATGGTAATCGTCGTAGATGTCATCTGGCGCGATCTGCGCACCGGCGACTTGCTCACGAATCGCCCGGCGGTCGCGGAAACGCCAATCGCTCCGCCGAATGCGTTCGATCCATCTTTGCAGAATGCGCCGCCGCCCTTACCGAACGATAAGCCAAATCCGGTGCGGATAACAGGCTTAGGACGAATTCTTCCAGAGTTGGGGGAATCGAATGCGGTGGCCAATAAATCGGCGACGCAAAAGCTCGCGCAACAAATCGTGAACATGATGGAGTGCAACTGGAACGCCCCACCCTAAGACGAGCGGCAGTTTTTTCTTACTCTCTCTCCCGTTGGGGAGAGGGTCGCATCGAGCGAAGCGAGAAGCGGGGAGAGGGGTTTTAGAACCAATCGAAACCCCTCTCCCCGTCCCGATGCGGGACGACCCTCTCCCAAGAGGGGAGAGGGTGTATAATCAACCGCCGCTCGCCGGAATCGGTTCGGATACAATGCCCGAACTATGAACGCTTCGACTTGGATTTGCGGACCGCACACCTTCCGCCTCGAACGTCGCCCGCTCGTGATGGGCATCGTCAACGTCACCCCCGATAGCTTCTCCGACGGCGGCCAACACGCGAATACGGATGCGGCGGTACGCCACGCCTTGAAACTCGCCGAAGACGGCGCGGACATCCTCGATCTCGGCGGCGAATCGACGCGGCCCGGCGCCGAACCGGTCGATGCCGGGGAGGAACTCGCGCGGGTACTTCCCGTGATTCGAGAACTCGTTCGACTCACGCGAGTTCCATTATCGATCGACACCATGAAAGCGGATGTGGCGAAAGCCTGCCTCGATGCCGGGGCGGTGATCGTCAACG
The DNA here is from genome assembly GCA_038211045.1 of Gemmatales bacterium. Classification (GTDB taxonomy): domain Bacteria; phylum Planctomycetota; class Planctomycetia; order Gemmatales; family Gemmataceae; genus JALHQU01. Next base: position 88 of record JBBQWA010000287.1, on the reverse strand, counting down.
ATGTTTCGGGGCTGCGCGACCCGGCGATGGTACGCGTTGTGCAAAATTCCGGTGCGGCTGCCATCGCGATGCACATGCGGGGAACCCC
>JBBQWA010000286.1:0-5772 GCA_038211045.1 Gemmatales bacterium | reverse complement strand
GTGCAGTCACCGAGGAAGTTTCACCCTGGTTCTTCTTCAGGTTTTCCACCACGTCGCTCCCTTTATCGACGACCTTTTCGATGCCTTTCTTGGAATCGCTTTCGATCTTTTTGGTATCGACCTCGAAGCTGATTTGCCTCTTGCCGTCCAAGCCGGTCGACGTGTCGAAGGTGTACCATCCGAAGTAGTAGCCTGCGCCGAGGAATACAACGAGGGCCAATCCGACTAGGGCGAGTAAGTTTCTCATCGCAAGTTCCTCCGTGAGTGTCTACGACGATCCTATGCCAGATTCTACGCCGTGCGCCAATGGGGGAATCGGGCGAATTTTTCAACATCCGCTTGGCGGGTGCGGCAAAATTTCTGGCGGTTGTCCCCCAACCCGCCGAAACCTTCCGTTTCGACGACCTCCGCTGCGTCAATCCAATGGGAATTTGAGCCCATTTGTGCCCCCGCACCCAGAGCACAAACCCCCAACCATAGATCGAACGCTTCCACCCTATCGGCAACGCTTTAAGGCAGAAGCATCGCTCAAGCCGACTTTTGTGCCCTCAGTTCCGCCCACCTACCCCTCCCCGGGCAGAATCGCATCGACTGTCGAGGAATTCGACTGCAAATCATGAAATATCGACAAATTGTTATTGCCACCCGCCCCATGATGGCCATGAGGGGGTAGGTCGTGGCCGGGTGGGAGTGCCAGAAAAATTTACCAGACTCGCTTGACTCCCCGGCCCAAAATGATATTCCCCGCATTCGTCAACCGGATCATCGAATTTCCTCGAACGGAGGCAGGGCATGCGCTCCGCCGTTCTCATTCTCGCTTTCACCGCCGCGTTCAACTCGGCGAATGCACAATCGACGCTCGGCCGCGTGAAGTCCGGCACTCCCTTGCGCACCGGCCCCTCCGAACAGATGCCCGAGTGCGGGGCGTTGGAACCCGGCGAAGAAGTGATCATCCACCATATCGAAGGTGGCGAGTTCTTGGCGATTCAACCGCCGCGTGGCAGCCTCAGTTGGATCAGCGTACTGTGCGTCGAGGTGAAACGCCGGCCCGACGACCCGACCAACAAGTTCCCGGTAGATGGTCTGGTTTCACCTTTGGATAGCGGCGATGTGAAGCTCGCGGCGGGAACGATGGGCGAGGCGAAGCCCCTGAACGTGCAGCGGACGAAACTCCCCGCCGGTACGCTCGTACGAATCATCGGGCCGAAAGTTTCGGTGAACGCCGAGGATGGCGAAAGCGGATGGTACCCGATCGTGCCGCCGCGGGACGACTTCCGATATGTGGCGCGGAAAGATATCGAGACGACCGGCACCGTGGAAAAGGGGGGGTACACGGTAAAGCAAGCAAAAGCCGAGCAAACCGCGACCAGCGGCGTGGGCGTGTTGAGTATTCAAACCCCCGGCGGAGCTTCGACCGACCCGAACTGGCCGAACAACGCACTCTGGCGGGATGCCGAACGCGCCCGCACCGATGGCCAATTCGCCAAAGCGGAAGAGTTGTACTTCAAACTCGCCAAGGAAGCGAACAAGACTGGCGACATCAAGCTGGCCAACCTGTGTTACGAACGGATCCACACGGTTCGCGAACAGGGGCGTAGCGGTGCAGTCAAGCCGGTCGAGACAAATCCGGAGAAAGTGAGTTGGCGAGCCGGGGAGAAGTCCGTGAAAGCGGATACCCCCGCAAAATTGGAACCGGCCACTGCGAACTTCGCCAACACCGTTTACGGCGATGGCATCCTCCGCCGGGTGAGCTTCGCTTACAACGGGCAAAAGGTGTTCGCGCTCACGGATCAAAAAGGGCAGGTGCGCTATTACATCCTGCCCAACGGCAACGATATCGATAAGCACGTCGGCAAATGGCTGGAAGTAGCCGGCACGTCGAGCAGCCCCAAAGAATTCGGCGGCGATACCGTGCTGAGTGTGAAGAGCATCGAAAGCGTGAAATGACCGGTCAGCAACGATTTGGCGTGCATTCGCCGACGCCGCACTGATCGGGCGCGAGGCAATCCGTTCGCTTGCCGGCCAGAACGAACAACAAACCGTTCGGGGTCACTTCGACATCGGCGACAACGTATTGGGACGCGACATCCGCCCCGTATTCCACTTCCAACGGCAGTTCCTCGGAGCCGAGAACCTCTTCAGCGAGTTTTAGAATCTTCGACAATCTCCCAGCGACCAGCCGGTGTTCCACGTCGTGTGCCGTCCAAGTTTGAAGCAAACAGGAAACGGACTCGCGGCGTGTGCCGCCGCAATCAATGAACGATTTTTGCACCCGTCCGACTTCCGTGACATGGAAATGGTCGGGTACAAATTCGCCCGATGGCAGCATGATGTGCAGCGAGGATTCGCTGTTGGCTTCGAGTAGCTGCGTCAATTGCTTCACGATCATGTCGCACCTTTTCTATTTGGAATCAAACCAACCGCGAGTTCGGTTGCAGGCCGCACACACGGACAACATGACCGGAACTTCCACGAGAACACCGACCACCGTCGCAAGCGCCGCACCGGAAGAAGGGCCATACAAGGCGATGGCCGTCGCGACCGCCAACTCGAAGAAGTTGCTGGCACCGATCAACGCCCCCGGAGCGGCAACGTTGTGCGGCACCCGGAGTATCCACATCAGCCCGTACGTCAGGGACGAGTTGAAATAGACCTGAATCAAGATGGGCACAGCGATCAGGGCGACGTGGAGCGGGTGGCTCAGAATGTTGTCCGCTTGGAAGGCGAAGATCAGCAACAACGTGGCGAGCAGTGCGGCCATCGCGAGCGGTTGGAACCGCGGCAAGAACGATTTCTCGAACCAGTCGGAGCCTTTCGAGCGAACCAACAGCAGTCGCAATGCAACCCCCAAAACCAGAGGCACAACGATGAACACGGCCACAGCCGTCAACAGCACATTGAATGGAACAGCTAGCCCCGACACCCCCACCAAGAGGCCGACGATGGGGGCGAACAGCACCAGCATGATGAGATCGTTGACGGCCACCTGAACCAGCGTGTATGCGGGGTCGCCGTCGGTCAGGTAACTCCACACGAACACCATCGCCGTGCAAGGCGCGGCGGCGAGGATGATGACGCCGGCGGTGTATTGCTTCGCCAGTTCTTCGCCGATGAACGGAAGGAACAGCACTTGGAAGAACAACCAGCCGAGGGCGAACATGCTGAACGGCTTGACCATCCAGTTCACGAACAACGTCACCATCAAACCTTTCGGTTTGCGGGTCGCACCCGCCAGCGATGCGAAGTCGATCTTCATCATCATCGGCACGATCATCAACCAGATCAACACGGCAATCGGGGCGTTGATTTGGCTCCCGGCCCCGAACTCCAATGCCCTCAACCCTTCTGTCAACCCTGAGAGTGCGCTACCCAAGAGCACGCCGACGATCATACACAGCCCAACCCACACGGTCAGGTAGCGTTCAAACAGGCCCATCCGCTTCGGCTTCGAATCCACTGGCCTTGCCGGTTCTTCGGAGATGGTCATGCCTCACCGACTTCCAGTTCGGCGAGCAATTCTTTGACCTTCGATTCGATCAGATCTCGAATCTCGTTGAACTGGTCGGGCGGCAACTCCTTCGGATCGGGGATTTGCCAATCCACCCGCCGTTTGGCGAGAACCAATGGGCATTCGTCTCCGCAGCCCATCGTCACGGCGGCATCGAACGGCTTGCCGTTGAATTCGTCCAAGCCTTTCGATTGGTGCGCCGCGAGGTCGTAGCCGATCTCTTTCATCGCAGCGATGGCCTTGGGATTCACACGGCCCGAGGGGCGCGAACCCGAACTGAATGCCTCGACTCGATCCCCACCGTGGATGTGGGCGAACGCTTCGGCCATCTGGCTTCGGTTCGAGTTTTCGACGCAAACGAAGATGATCCGATGTTTCGTACCCATTGTTTGTTCTCCTACTCCGCACAACACGAGGACGCACGATCGGAAACCCCGGCCCGACCGGTGGCTTCGGACATGAGGCACCAGCCCTGTTCGAGTAAGCCGGATACGCAGAGATCCACGAGCCGGTAATAGATGTTGTTGCCTTCTCTCCTCGAAGCGAGGATGCCGAGGTCCGAAAGCCTCTGGAGTTGGTTGGATACGGCTTGCGGCTTCATTCCAACGGCAGCGGATAGTTCGCCGACGCACAACTCTTTCGACCGAACGAGCGCGTGCAGAAGCCTCAAACGAGTATCGTTTGCCAACACCTTGAACACTGCTGCAAGCCCTCCCGCTTGGATCGGGGATAGCAAAGGGCGATCTTTTAATGCATTCTCTTGCTCGGCCATTTTTGGGGGCTTTCAAGCGGTTTCGGCGATCCACTCCTCCATTTATACACCATTTCATGTAATAGTTCAAGTTCGAAGTGGCCGATCTCATCTCGAACAAAAAGTCATTCAGGCGAGAGGCAGTTTTTGCTTACCCTCTCTCCCGCTGGGGAGAGGGTCGTTTCGAGCGAAGCGAGAAGCGGGGAGAGGGGCTTTAGAATCAATCAAATCCCCTCTCTCCGTCCCGAAGCGGGACGACCCTTTCCCCAACGGGCGAGAGGGTGGAAATCCAAACCCCGCTCACCTAATGGAGGAATCGGGGCAACTTGCTCGCCAGCGGCGTCCGACGCAGCATCGGCAACATCGCGGCGATATATGCCATTCCAATTAGGGCACTGCCCAATGTGAGCGCCGCCAAGCGTTCCCGCAAATCGTTCGCTTCGTGGCACGCCCATGCCACACCCGCACTGAGCGCAAAGATCGGCAGACATCGCAAAAGCCATTCCCCTACCGGTTGAGAAAGTTCCCACATCGAGATTCCCACCGTTCGACCGAGTGCGGCCAAGTTGATCGGGAGGGAGACGAGAACCGCACCCAGAATCGTGGCGAAGGGTACGCCGATCATGCCGAACGGGCCGACGAACGCGATCATCAGCGCCGCGGTGAGAATGCCATCGGCGAGTGTGCTGATCGGAACGAGCCGGTTGAACCCCAATGAAAAGAGCATCTGGGCCGACATCGCCTGCCATTGTCGAACGAACATTCCCACGAGGAATGCCGCGTTCAACGCGTGCCCGCCGAACAGCGAACGATCCCGAACCCACACGGCCACGAACGCTTCGTTTACCCCCGCCACGAGAACCACAGCCAAGCCTACCAACAACGCTTGGCAGCGGAACAGGGTTTTCAGAACGTACGAGAGTTCCGCCGGCGTTCGTTCCGCCCCGGCTTCGGCCAAACTCGGCATCACGGTGCCGATCACTTGGAGCAATTGCCGGGAGAGCGTGCTGGGCAATCGCGTTGTGAGGGTGTAAACCGTGGCGAACACCGGATCGAGCATCGTGCCCAAGATGAGGAGATCGAGGCCGCCGAGGAACACGCTGCCGAGGGCGGTGATGGAATACCACGAACCCGCCGCCAACACCGGCTTGGTCGCGGGTTGAAACAGCGGCACCGGCCTGCGGGGAAAGCATGCGGGGAACTTCCACGCCAATCGGATCACCAGCAGCAACACCACGAGGAATTGCCCTGCCAAGAAGCCCCACACCATTCCCCATAAGCCGAACCCGGCGAGTAACAGGGCCACCGTCACGGCGGCGCCCACCAATTGCTGGGCCGCCACGGCGAGCCAGTAGAAGCCGAGGTCGCCCAACCCGGTGAGCGCGGAGCCGAAGAGGCTGAGGGGAAACGCGAGGAAGTAGCCGAGCACCATGGCGAGGTACGGTTCCCGCATGGGAACCCACTTCGCATTCAGTTCCGGCCCCGCAATGTGATCCAAGCCGAGGAAAACGGT
>JBBQWA010000285.1:0-5870 GCA_038211045.1 Gemmatales bacterium | reverse complement strand
CTTGAAAAGCAGGCTTTGGCCGGGGTTGCCGGGCTTGATCGCTTCGCCGCTGGCCCCGCCCGCGATGAGTGCGGCGTAACTGGAGACGTCCAAATCGGCCTTGGCTTTATCGGCGTTGTGGCAGTTCAAACAATGCGTTCGCAGGATCGGCAGAACGTGATCCTTGTACGTGATCGCCACGGGAGCCTGCGCTTGAGCTATCGTTGCGAAGGCGAGGAAGGCGAGGAAGCGCGGGATCATGGGTTATATTCCGGAAATTGTATTTTCAGTGAGCGGCGGGTGTCGGCCCGCCGAGTTTCACTCACACCTGGCAGGGTTGACACCAGCCGCTCGCAATGGTCGCATTAATGATTGAATGTGAACTCGGTCGAGTTCAACAAACCCCAGAGAATGTCGCCGTAGGCGGTGATCGCGGCGGACGCCTCGAACCGTTTGCGGGCCGCGGCCATCGTAACTTCGATGGCGGCGATCTGTTTATCCAAGGTTGCGGCTTCTTTGCCTTCCTTCGGAAGCTTGGCCCGGTCGGCCTTCAACGCGGCGAGGCGATCTTCGGTGCGTTTGAGCGTGGGATCGAGCTTCAATTGCGCCGCCGCCATTTCCTTCAACCGTTCTTCGTCGGTACTTTCGCGGTGAACGATCTCCACGAGGCGCTTCAGTTCCTTCTCGGTGGGCTTGCGGCTCAGGGTACGCAGGTACAATTCCGAGATGATTTGCTCCGGGGTTTTCTTGTCCGCGATCATCCCCGCGATCAACTTCCCTTGGGCGATCACAACCTTCGAGGTAACGGTATCACCGTTCACGAGGTGCAATGCTTGCGACAGGTTCGCTTCCTTGTTCACCTCGCACGAGCAGGCGGTTTCTCGCATGGCGCGGCCGAACGTGGTGAGGAAGTAGTTGGTCACTTCCCCGGAATGGATCTGAACCGCACGGGTTCCCACCGGGGATTGCGCGAAGCGATCTTCCGTTCCGGTGATCCGCGTGATCGAATCGAGCAGCACTTCGGCCCGCAACCGGCGGACGTACGAATGCGAGAAGTACGAATCTTCGAGTTCGTTCGTGGCGTTCGTGCTCGCGGAGAGTTGGTACGTCCGCGAGTTGCAGATGTCTCGGACGAGTTTCTTCTTGTCGAAGCCGTACGCGGCGAGCTTCTTGCCGAGTTCTTCGAGCAGTTCCTTGTTGCTCGGCGGGTTGCTGATACGCACGTCGTCCACCGGTTCCACGATGCCGCGGCCGAAGAAATGGCTCCAAATGATGTTCGCTTGCGTTTGCGAGAACTGCGAATTCTCGGGCGAGGCCAACCATTCCGCCAACGCCTTGCGGGGATCTTGCCCTTCGATATCGGGGGCGGGGCCGCCCAGCGTTTTCGGTTTCATCCGCCGGCCGTCCAGCAAGTGCGCGACCGTGTTCGAGGCATCGTTGTTGGAAACGATCACTTCGCGGCCTTCGCTGCCGCGGCGGAGGTTCACCCCGGCGAAGAACGCGGAGAAGCCGTAGTAATCGTCCATCGTCCAACGGTCGAACGGGTGGTTGTGGCATTGTGCGCATTGAATGCGGATGCCGAGGAACACTTGGGCGATGTCTTCGGCGGTCTTCTCGGGGGTGAGCTTTTCGCCGGAGGTGTACAGGTTCGCGGCGGGAGATTTGAAATTGCTCCCCTTACCCACGAGCAACTCGGCGGCGAGTTCGTTCAGCGGGCGGTTCTTCTCCATTTGCTCCTTGATCCACGCGGAGTAGGAGAACATCGCCTTGGCGTCCCGCCCGTACGACGGGTTCTGGTTGTTCGCCCGCACCCGGAGCATTTCTCCCCATTTCATCGTCCACATATCCACGAACTCGGGGCGTTCGATCAGAGCGTCGATGAGCTTGCCGCGCTTCTTGGGATCTTTGTCCGCGAGGAACGCCTCGTGTTCTTGCGGCGTCGGCACCATGCCGATCAGATCGAGGTACAACCGGCGGAGAAAGGTTTCATCCGTGCAAAGATCCGAAGGTTCCAGGTGCAGCTTCTTCAATTTGTCGAAGACGAGGGAATCGATGTAGTTCGCTTCCGGTGTCTTCGGCCAAGTGAAGTTGTCGTCGGTGGGGAGCACGATCGCTTCCGAGCCGACGGTGAACTTGCCGAAGCGGGCGAACACGAACGCCCCGCCGCGACCCCCCGCCGCGACGGTGCCATCCTTATCGATGGCCGCGATGGCTTCGTTGTTCGTCATGTACAGCGACAGCCGAGTGACATCGCGGACGGCACCGTCTGAGTACTTGGCGAGTACGATCGTCCGCTGCTTTTGTTCCTTCCCGGAGAACACGATTTTGGAAGGGAGCAGCTCGACCCCGGTGGGCACGGGCGTTTCGGCGCCATCGTCCGGAGCGCCGGCTTGCAGCCAGCGAAGGATCGTTCGGTAGTCGTCGTGTTTGGTATCGAACAACTTGCCGCCGGTGTGGGCCACGGCGCCGGATACTTTTTCGAGCAACAGGCTTTTCTCGGGCACCGCCAGATCGACGCGCCGACCGACAATCGCACGGGTGATCCGCTGAAAATCGCCGGCGGGATCGTATCCGAAGAGCGAGAGCATGAAACCATCTTTGCCTTTGGCCGCACCGTGGCAGCTACCGTTGTTGCAGCCGTGTTTCATGAACACGGGCATGACGTCGAGCCGGAAACTCACCGGCCGAGATTCTGCGGCGCCCTTTACGAACACGGCGACTTCGGCGGTTTGGCCGGCGGCCTCGATGAGAAGCTTCGTCGTTCCATCTTTCAATGGCGTGAGTGATTGCCCGTCGATTGCGGCGATGGCGGGATCGGCAAGCCTGAACTTGGCGGTCGATGTCACATCCTTCGCGATGCCTTGGTCGTCCACATGTTGAACGACGATACCTTGGCGATCCTGCTGCCCGCGGAGTTCGATCACCGAGGGGAAGACTTTCAAGGTGGGTGCGGCGCCCGCGTTCACGGTGAACGCGATCAGGGCGGCAAGGGAGAGGGAGCGGGTGAGCATATCGGAAGAGCCTCAGTATGATCTTGTTCCCCTCTCCCCCGGCGGGAGAGGGGTTAGGGGTTAGGGGGAATCATACCCACTACCCCCTCAACCCCAGCCCCTCTCCGCCGGGGGAGAGGGGAGCAAATCCGAAGACTACTTCTTGGCAGGGGCACCGCGTTCGGCGTCGATGCGGAGGATGCCGCTGCCGCTGAGTTGCCGAACGGCTTGGCCATTGTGAGTGACCGTAACATCCATCACGATGCCTTGGTAATTGCCGACGAGCGCTTCGGCAGTCGCCCGCACGGTGAAGGTCACTTCCTTATCCTGCGAGGTGATTTCGCGGTTCGGTTCGACCAATTCTACACCGCGGGGCAGCCGGGCGAGAGTAGCCGCGGCTTTGCCCTCGAAGGGTTGGAGTTGGTTCAACTTGCACACCAATGTGGAAGTCTTGCCCCGTTCCACGGAGGAACGCGGGATCTTCGCTTCCACGTGCGGCTCGGCGATCGTGATTGCAAACGGCGGGGAAGCGACGTAACTCCGGCTTTCGTTATCGGTCTTCTTGCGGCGATACACCCCCGTCACGGCGGTGAGCGTCACGCGGTGAACCCCGGCCGCCGCGTTGCGGGCTGCACCGAGGAGGTATTCCCCTTCCGTTTGCCCGGCGGGGATCGTTACGGGGGTGGACGTGCTAATGCCCGTCGGTTTGTATTCCATTTGAACGCTCACGGGGCCATCGAAATCCCCTTCGCGCACGATGCGGAACTTCAACGCCATTTCACCGTTCTGAACCAAAGCCGATTTCGGTTCCTCGACCACCACGTGGAACGGCGCCGGTTCGGTGACGGCCAGTGCCAACTTGTCGATGGTCGTATGCAGGTAGTAATCGTTGTTGCCGTAGGCATTCATCAGCATCGTTTGTCGGTATCCGCTGTGCAACGGAGCGGCGGTCGCATCGACTGGGCGAACGATCAGATCGATGAGGGCCGCCCGCGGTGGCATGCCTTCGGCCGCCTCGAACACGACCGGGACTTTCGTTTGGCCCGAAGTGAACTTCGGAGCGTGCAAGGTCACGCCCTTCGGCAGGTTCACGCCGACGAGTTCGAGATCGCCCACATATTGGCGATTGGTACTGAAGATGGCGATCTGCGCGGCGTAACGGTTCCCCGCCGCGATGGTGATATTCTGGCGGGCCTGCGGCTGTTGTTGGTTCTCCGGCTCGGCCGCGATGTAGGTGAACACCGCGTTATCATCCGGTAGCACCTCCACGCGGTACACGAAATCGCTGCCCCCTTGGCCGCGCTCGTCTTCGACGCCGAGGACGTAATCGCCATCGGCGGGAGCGGTGAAATCGAGGATCGGATCGTGCGTATCGCGGTTCAACCCGCCCGCGATGGGCAAGCCGAGTTGGTTCGGCCGAGATTCGGTTGCCCGTTGAATCGTCGCCTTCGATTTGCCGCCCAACGGCTTGATCCAGATCACCGGATCCACGGGCGAACCCAAGGCGCTCGCCATAGCGTAGAGCTTGTACGATTCCCCTTTCTTGGCGCGGAACAGGAAGCAATCGATATCGCCGGGCTTATCGATGATGCCGTTGAACGCGACCGGCAGCGTGGCGAATGCGGATGCGGCCATCGCTTCGGGTTGATCGTTCGGTTCCGCTTCGAGCACGTTGGGGAACGGGGAAACGCGCAAACGATTCCGCGACGGTGCGGGCACGCCATCGACCGTGGTGACGTACGCGAAATCGCCCGGTTTCGCAGGCAACTTCGCGATTTCGTTCCGCGGCCCCTTCGGGTCGCCGAGTATGGTCACTTTCAAATCTTCGCCCAATTGTCCGCCGGAAGGATAGATCGCGGTGGGTCGGCTGAAGGTGCCGAGGTGCAGGCGGTACGATTCACCGGTGCCGTTGAACGTGCTGTGCCGCACTTCGATGAAATAAGCCCCATCGCGCTCGGCGAGAATCGAAAGTACGGGATCTTGAACGTGGAGTGCGGAGTCGTCGGCCGCGGCGAGTTTCTTACCCTCGGGATCGTAAATCGCGAGGAACAAATCGGGGATGCCGCGATCGACCCCCAAGCGAGCGGCTTCGACTTCCGCCGAGATCCGCTGGCCCTTCTTGAACTCGACGCGGAAGGTATCGATGTCCGTCGGATCGTTGATCTTTCCGAGAACGGTGGAGTTCACCGGCACACTCAGCGCGTCTTCGCGTTTGTCGTTTCGCTTGGTGGTCACTTCATTTTCTTCCACGGCCGGGAACGGCCCCACGAAGAAGCGAACGTACTCGCTGACGCCCGCGGCGGTCACGAGCCGTAATCCGTGGGCACCGAGCGGGCAATCGGCCGCGATCTTGAGCTTGAGGCGAACGTGGGTACCCGGATCCACCGCCTGCGGCTTGCCGGTGGTACCGGTGATCGATTCCACCATTTGAATCGATTCGACGGTAATTCCGCTTTCGTAGAAGAGCACTTCCCGCGGTTGTTCGAGTGCCCGGCCGATGCAATCGACTTCGACCGTGCTACCTACTTGCCCACCGGGGGGCGAAACTCGGGCGAGCCGTGGGGTACCGGCGAAAGATGCGGAACCGATCAGGCCGAGCGCGAGCAGCGACGCTAGGTAAAGTCTCATGGGCGAACTCCGACGATCGGATCGTCGATTGGGGAATGTGAAGTTGCTTTGGATTTCAACTACGTACTCAGTACTCAACACTCAACACTATCAACTCTTCTCAAAACATACTCGCGATGAGAAGAGTCTTTAGTTATTTATTAGCAATCCGTTGACAGATTCTGAAGCGGGTTCGATCACCCGATGAGGTCTTTCACGACGGTGCCGCCGTCGATGATCTCGATGGGCCGGCCGCCGGGGGCCATCAGTTCCTTGTCGGCGTTGATGCCGAGT
>JBBQWA010000284.1:0-5877 GCA_038211045.1 Gemmatales bacterium | reverse complement strand
TCCGCGAACGTCTTCCACCAAAGCTGCGCATTGAAGCATTCCTTCCAACCGTCCATGCGGGCGCCGCGCTTCCACGCCTCGTACAACACGGGCGACACGCGGCGGTCGCCGCGGGTGAGGATTCCTTCCAGCAAGCTCGTCTCGATGTCGTGCTGTTTGATCTTCACGCTGCGGTTGGTCTTTTGGCGATGCAAGTAGTCCCCGGCCCAGGCGAAGTACTCGCGCGTTTGCATGCCGTTCCACTGGTACGGCGTGTGCGGCTTGGGCACGAAGTTCGACACGCTCGCCGTCACGTCTTTGTACCGCCCCGTTACTTCCTTGCCGATCTGGCTGATCCGCTCCGCCATCTCCACGATGCCGTCGAGGTCGGCGGGGCGCTCGCCGGGCAGGCCGCAGAGGAAGTAGAGCTTCACCTTGCTCCAACCGTGCTTGAACGCTTCGCGGCAGCCTTCGTACAAGTCGTCGTTCTTGATCTTCTTGCGGATCTGTTCGCGCATGTCGTCGCGGGCCACTTCCGGGGCCAACGTGAGCCCTTGCTTGCGCACCCCCTTCACCAAGCCCGGCAGCGTGCGCAACTGGTGGTTGATCCGCAAACTCGGCAGGCTCACGTTCACCCCGAGCGGATTGAACACCTCGTGCATCTTCTTCACCAGTTCCTCGAAGTGCGGGTAATCGCTGGAACTGAGTGAAAGCAGGCTGATCTCGTTGGTGCCGGTGTTGCGGTAGCTTTCGAGCGCGGCCTTCACGATGGTATCGACGCTACGCATCCGCAACGGCCGTTTGATCGTGGTGCTTTGGCAGAAACGGCACTGGTGCGGGCAACCGCGCATGATCTCGATGGCAATGCGGTCGTGCGGGGTTTGAATGAACGGGATGACCGGCTTCGTCGGCAGTAGGATATCGTCGAAGTCGCAGTTGATCGTGCAGGGGTTGATCTCCGCGGGTACGTCCGAGCGCGTGCGGTTGACGCTGGCGATGGTGCCATCGGGGAAATAGTCGAAGACGTAGAACGCCGGGGCGTACGCCCACGGCACGCCACCCACCACTTCGGCCAGCATGTTCATCCGCCGCTTGTGCGTGTTGTCGCCATCGCGGAGGGCCTGTTCCTTCAATTCCACCCACTTCTGCATGACGTGCGGCAGGCTCTCCTCACCGTCGCCGATCACGAACAGATCGACGAACGGAGCCAACAACTCGGGGTTCTGGGCGCCGGGGCCGCCGGCGATCACGAGCGGATCGGTGACGAGGCGTTCGTCGCCGAAGTGCGGGATGCCGCCGAGGTCGAGCATCGTCAGCACGTTCGTGTAGGCCACTTCGTATTGCAAGCTGAAGCCGACGACATCGAACTGCGAAAGCGGGGTGAAGGTTTCGAGGCCGTACAGCGGAAGTTTGTCCCGGCGCAGTACGGCTTCCCAATCGATCCAGGGGCAGAAAGCGCGTTCGCAGGCCCACTGCGGATCGCGGTTCATGATGGAATAAAGCACTTGGAGGCCGTGGTGGCTCATGCCCAGCGTGTAGGCATCCGGGAAGCAGAGGCACAATTTTCCGCGAACAGAACTGTGATCCTTGGGCGTGCTGTTGATCTCGCCGCCCATGTATTGGGCCGGCGTGGTCACCTTCGGCAGTCGCCGGAGGACTTCGTTTTTGAGTGCGGTATTCAACATGAGCAAAACCCTGTGGGCCGTGGAACCGCCATTTTAGCAGCTTTCGCCTGATCCGTTCGTTTACCCGTGCCAGCCTAGGCGAATCCTTGGGTATCCGTTACCCTGACAGAGCACTTTCAATAGTCGAGTCTTGGAGTTCCACATGAGTTGGGTCGTCTTCGTCGTTCGCATCCTCGTTGGAGGTATGTTCCTCTTTTCGAGCATCAGTTTCTTCGGCAAGTTCATGGAGCCGAAGCCGCCGGAGCAACCCCTGGCTCTGGGGTTCATCACTGCCTTGGGAATGACGAAATACATGACGGTGATCAAGTTGCTCGAACTCGTCGGCGGTCTGTTCGTTTTGATCGGGCGTCTCGCTCCGCTCGGATTGACGATGCTCGTGCCCGTCACGGTGAACATCGCCCTTTGGGATGCCTTGCTCGTCGAATTTAGCGGGCCTCCGGTCGGCGTCATCATGCTGGTGTTGGAAGTGTTCCTACTCGTGGCCTACCGCAAATACTTCGCCAGCGTGTTCACTACGAGTGCCGAAGCGGGATTCTGATCACGGCAACAAATCGGCAACGGGCACGCTCGTGGCTTCGACACCATCGAGGACGAGGGGAATCGATTCGCCGACGCTATAGTTGCGGAACTCGCGGTACGCGGGAACATCGTTGGGGCCGCTTGGCTGGGTATAGACCTCGATCCGCGATTCTTGGAGATTCATGATCCAATAGCATGGAACGGCGGCCCGGGCGAAGATGCGGAACTTGTCGCGTTGATCCCGAAGCAATGAAGAGTCGGATACTTCAATGATGAGGCCAACGTCTTTGGCTGAAGGGTGTTTTTCCAAATAAGTCCTCGGTGTTCCCTTCACGATTGCGAAATCGGGCTCCGGCTGGCTATCACCGGTAACCACTGTGAGCTGGCAACGCAGGTTCCAACCGGGTGGAATGCGTGGCATCAGCGAAGCCATCACCAATTGAATCGTCCCATCGTGAGGAGGATTGCGGGGCATCTTCTTCACCATGTAGTTTTCGAGGAGTTCCAACTTGGAATCGTGCGTGAGGATGCCGCCCCTAATCATCTGCTGGTATTGTTCAACTGTGAACGTTGGCGTTGTGGGATCGAAGCCGTAAGTTTCCGCACGGAAAAATCGGGCAGGTGGCGGGGCTAGTACGGGCATGTCTTCTTCTCCAAGTTCAGCACAATCATACCACACGGTCGCAACTACTTCACCAACTCCAGCACATCCCACAGGCTCGGGTCTTCGCCGAAGGGGAAATCGCCGTTGACGCTCAAGTATTCGTCGCCGAGTTCGCGGTCGCGCAGGTGGTAGTAGATTCCCCAACGCGGGTGCTGTTCCGGATCGAAACCCGTGATCGCGGACGCGGGGAGAAACGCTTGGAGCACATAGCCGTGCTTGCCGAGCTTGCAGTGGAAGCTCACCTCCGCAGCGTTCGCAATCGGCGCATCCTGTGTGGCTCGACCGATGGGCGTTTGCGAGAACGATTGTTCTTCTTTATCCTCTCCACCACCGCTGGGCAGGAAATGGAACTGATGGCAGAATCGGCTGGCGCGGTGGCTGGTGCGGGCGTCGCGGGTATCGATCCAAAGCGTGAGGCCGTCGCTCGTCCGCGGCTTCTCGGCGTCGCCTTCCGGCGGCTTCTTTTTGCCATCGACGGCGAGTTGAATCCCGAAGCCAAACTCGTTCCACGCCAAGCGCAAATCGGAATGCGACGCTCCCCCATCGAGTTCGGCGTAGTTCTTCAACCGCGCGGAATCGGGAAGTTCCAACGATTGCGGCATCCCCTTCACGTACACGCACGGATGCGCCAAGCGAACGAGGAATCGATGGGGAATCAGTGCGGGCATGGGAAATCCAAGAGTATCTGCTACAGAGGGCACAGAGAAGAAAACCGAGAGAAGAGATTATGATTTTCCCATTGTGCTTCTCTCTGTGATCTCTGTGCCCACTGTGGCTAATTTGTTTGAATTCGAAGTCGCTTCTCGGCGATTTCGGCTTGGAACATCGCGATCACCTCGGCCACGGGCTTCGGCCCGAGGTCGCGCTTCTTCGCATCCGCAATACTTTCGTCCCGCACGCTAATCGTTCCTGCCGCGGCATCCTTCTCGCCGATCACCAACAAGTACGGCACCTTCTCCTGACTGCCCACCGCGACCTTGCCGCCGACCTTTTCGCCGCGGTAATCGCCGGTCACGCGCAAGCCGACCGCTTTCATTTGCGCTTCGACCTGCTGGGCGTACTCGGTGCTCTTCTCGCTGATGGTGAGGATGCGCGCCTGCTCCGGTGCGAGCCAAAGCGGGAAGTGCCCGGCAAAGTGTTCGATGAGGATGCCGCAGAAGCGTTCGAGGCTGCCGAACGGGGCGCGGTGCAGCATGACCGGGCGGTGGGTCTTGTTATCCGGGCCGACGTATTCGAGGTCGAATCGCTCGGGCAAGTTGTAGTCGAGTTGCACGGTGCCGAGTTGCCATTCGCGGCCGATGCAGTCCTTCACGATGAAGTCGATCTTCGGGCCGTAGAAGGCCGCTTCCCCGACGCCGATGGCGAAGTTCAACCCCGGTGTGGAACCGACGATCTCTTTCAAAGTTGCCTCGGCCTTCTCCCAATTCGCCGGGTCGCCGACGTACTTGGAACTAGCGGGGTCGCGCACGCTCACCCGCACCCTGTAATCGTTGAGGCCGAGGGTGCGTAGCACCATCAGCACGAGGTCGATTTCGCTACGCAACTCGGCTTCGACCTGATCCGGCGTGACGAACAAGTGGGCGTCGTCTTGGGTGAAGCCGCGGACGCGGGTCATGCCGCCGAGTTCGCCCGATTGCTCGAAGCGGTACACGGTGCCGAACTCGGCAAGCTTCATCGGCAGGTCGCGGTAGCTGTGGGGGTTCGCCTTGTAGATTTGGATGTGGTGCGGGCAGTTCATCGGCTTGAGCAGGTAGCCTTCCTGCCCGCTCATCCAGTTCTTGAGGATGACGAGTTTCGTTTCGACGTCGTTCGCCGCGCGGTACTCGTTCCACAACGCTCGGGCGTCGAGTTGAATCTGGTTCCAAGTGTAGCGCGGGTATTCGTCCGCACCACTGGGCAGTTCGCCTTCGCTCACGCTCTCAATCAGTTTGAGGAACGCGGCTTCGCGCACGGGCGACAACTGCCCTTTCTCGAGTAGTGTGAACCAAGTATCCACCGTTTGAACGATGGGGTTGAAGTACATGGGCGGGAACTGTGCATCCGCGTAGTAAGGGAAGTGCCCGCTGGTGCGGTACAGGTTCAGGTTGCCGATGTGCGGCGTGTACACCGGTTGGTAGTTGCGTCGCACGAGCTCGTCGCGGATAAACGTTTCTAACTGGTAGCGCAGCGTCGCACCCTTGGGCATCCAGAGGATCATGCCTTGCCCCGCGGTTTGGCTGATGGTGAACAGCTTGAGTTGTTTGCCCAACACGCGGTGGTCGCGCTTCTTCGATTCCTCGATCTGCCGCAGGTATTCATCGAGTTGCTTCTGCTCGAAGAATGCGGTGCCGTAGAGGCGTTGCAACTGTTCCCGGTTGGCGTCGTTCTTCCAGTACGCCCCGGCGATGTTCATGAGCTTGAACGCGCCGACCTTCCCGGCGTGCGGAATGTGCGGCCCCCGGCACAGGTCGATGAACTCGCCCTGTCGGTAGAAGCTCACGCTCTCGTGCGTCTTGCCCAGAGATTCGTCGATGTGTTCGACCTTCAGCTTCTGGTTGAGGTCGCCGATGAGCTTGCGGCCTTCCGACACCGGCTTCTCGAACCGCTCGAACGGCTCGGCCTGCTTAATGATCTTGGCCATCTCGGCTTCGATCTTGGGGAAGTCGGCCTCCGTGATCGGAGTCGGGCTGTGAATGTCGTAGTAGAAGCCGTGATCGGTGGTGGGGCCGAAGGCGAGTTCCGTGTTGGGGAACAATCTCATCACCGCACGGGCCATGATGTGGGCGGTGCTGTGACGAAGCACGTCGAGGGCCGCCGGGGCTTTGTCGGTGAGCAGTTCGAACGGTATTTCAGAGCCGGAAGCGTCAGCGACGATCTCCCGTTCCAAATCCACAATCTCCCCGTTCACCTTCGCGGCGACCGCTGCGGCAGCCAATCGCTTGCCGATGCCCTCGGCAACCTCTCGGGGCCGGGTGCCCGGTGCGACTTGGCGAATGGAACCATCGGGGAGTTTCAGATTCAACATGGCGCTCTCCTAGCAATGCCGGTTCC
>JBBQWA010000283.1:0-5883 GCA_038211045.1 Gemmatales bacterium | reverse complement strand
GGATGCGGCAATCGCCTGTTGCTTGGCCTTCGCCGAGACGGCGGGGCTGGCGAAGAAGTTTTCGATGGTGGGATTGTGGGCGAATACGCCCTCGGCCAGCGCGGCGAGTTCCTCGCCGATGGTATCGGTTTCGTTCGATTTAGCCGCGAGGGCGATCAGCGCCTCGGCGTACACGCGGGCCAACCGGGCGCGGGCGCCGGTGGCTTGGAGGGTTTCGTGTTGGGGTTCGGGAGGGGGCATTTGGTATCCACTCTTTCGGAGCCGGAAGCGTCAGCGACGATTACTTGTTTCAAAACAATCGTCGCTGACGCTTCCGGCTCCGAAAAACGAGAATTACGCTTTCACGGTGGCTTGGAGTTCGGCCAACGATTCGTTCACCAACCGCTGTTGATCGTCGATGGTCACGCTGCGGCCGATGGCCTTGGCGCCGATCAACGAGGCCAACTTCACCGCGTGCTGTTGAATTTCTTGCAACGCCTGATCCTTGGCCGATTCGATCTCGCGCTTGGCCCGTTCGCGTTCCCCTTGGGCTTCCACCACGCCGCGCTGCTTTTCCTCGGCGCGGAGAACGTCGGCATCCTTGCGGGCTTCGTCCATCATCGCCCGGATGCGATCGTGGGCGGCGTCGAACTCGGCCTTCAGCTTGATGCGGGTTTCCTCCGCGTCACGTTGGGCTTTCACCGCGGAGTCGCGGGCATCGAAGATCGCATCTTCGCGCTTCTTCAACCCGACGAGGATCGGCCCCCACGCGAACTTGTACAAGATCGCGAGCAAGGCCACGAAAACCACGAGCGTGACGCCCATGGTGACGTAGTCCGGCGCAAGCGGATTGGCGTTCGAGCCGGCGGCAAACAAGGCGAACATAAGGTCACCCATCGGGGAAAGCGGGGGGACATCGTCCCCCTGCGGATCGTTCCGGGGGGACGATGTCCCCCCGCTTTCGGACTGCGCTTAGACCTTGCCGACGAGCGCGAAGCAGATCACGAGCAGCGCGATGATCGCCGCCCCTTCCACGAGGGCCGCCATCACGATCATGTTGACCTGAATCTTGCCGGCGGCTTCCGGTTGGCGGGCGATCCCAGAGAGGGCGGCGAAGCCGATCAGGCCGATGCCGATCCCGGCACCGACGATGGCCAAACCGGCACCGATCCCGGCGCCCAAACCGGAACCGCTCTTGCCCGCATCGGCGGTGACAACGGCGGGAGCACCCGCCACGACCGGCACGGTGTCGACAGCGAACGCCGGGGCGGCGAGCGCGACGAGCGAGACGATGGTGAGAGCGAGGGTAGAGAGTTTGAGTCGCATCCGAGGATCCTTTTGTAAAACTGGGTCGTGGGGGAATACGCCGCGAGGCGTGGGTTAGTGTTCGGGGTTCAGTTGCATCCCGAGGAAGATACTGGTCAAGAGCACGAAGACGAACGCTTGGAGGAAAGCGACGAACAATTCGAGAACGCTGAGGGCCGTGCCCATGATAATCGCCGCCGCACCACCGCTGTAACTCAATGCGCCTTCCGCCGTGACGGCAAAGGCGAGGATCACCCCGAGGGCCACATGCCCGGCGAACAGGTTGGCGAACAGTCGGATCGCCAGCACCGCCCCGCGGATGAACGCACCGAGCACTTCGATGGCCGCGATCAACGGCACGATCAGCACCATGAGGAACAACGTCATCGCGAGGTTGTCCCCCTTCAATTGGGGGATGTACGATTTCACATATTTGAACGGCCCGAGCTTGATGATTGAGGAAACGTGGATCACGAGGAACACGATGCCGGCGAGAACCAGCGTGACGCTGATACTGGCAGTGGGCGAACCGAGGAACGGCACCATCCCGAGCAGGTTGCACACGAGAATGAACAGGAACAACGTCCAGAGGAACGGCACGAACTTATCGGCGAGGTAATGTTGGGGATCTTTGTGGGCTTCTTCGGCTTCGTGGGAATGACTTTCCTTATCCGAATGCGTTTGCGGGTGGTGATCGTGGCCGCTGTGGATGTTCGGTCGGGCGACTTCATCCCGGATGAAAAGCAGCAAGGCTTCGAGCATGTTCCACAGCGGCCCGCGAACGGGTTCACCCGTTGCAATTCGCTTGGCGAGGGGAATCATCAAGCCGGCGACGATCACCGCTGCAATGATGGATAGCAGATGGTATTTCGTGACCGGGCCGAGCCAGTACTCATCGAGAACGTGGGCGAGGGCATCGGCGAAGAGGGGGAGGGAGTTCATGGATTTCTGTTCGCAGAAGGCGGTTCCCCGCCACCGGCCGACCTCCGACTGATGTAAAGCAAATGGGCGACGCCGCCGGTAATTCCCAAAACTGCCCCAACAATTGTCCACAGCGGTTCCGTGGCGTATTTCCCATCCAACCAGACCCCGAACAGTGCGGGCAGAACCATTTCCGCCACCGCCGTGCTCAGCATGGCCAAACCGAGGTAATCACCGCCGCCCGGTTTGGCTTCCGGAGGATCGGGCGTGTCCGCCATCGATCATCCTCCAAAGCAGTATCGTTTCCGTAGCGAGAAGTAACAGATAGTAGGCTGTCGTCCCGTTGGCCAATGCCTCCGGGGTGGTATTCCAGCGTTCCACCTTGTTGCCGAGCGCCGCCACCGCGACTACGGCCCAACCGAGCCTCAATCCCGTTCCCGCCACAATCGCCGTAACCCCCAATTGGGGCCAGCGTTTGGCGATCGTTCCCACCGCGAGCATCGAGAACATTGCCGGGGGCAACACGATGGCCAATCCGAGGATCGCCGGAACTCGATTTTGTTCGCCGGGGAGTAGGAAAGCGATTCCCAAACCCAGCCCGCTTACGGCCAAAAGCACGATGAGCGGTTTGAACATTGCGGCTTCACCAAATTCTTGGGCTTGCGTATTTTGCGAACTCGGGGTAGAACGTCAACTGTAGTTCGTGATTATTTTCACAAGCCACCCTGAATCGCGGGAAACCACGGAGATTCATTAACGATCGCACCGGGAATAGGGTTCCAATTGCACCGAAACCTGACGTTCTCACGGAAGTTGGGTTGACAATTCCCCCCACTTTTCCTTAGATTTTCATAGCAACGTCGGCGCGATCCCCATTCTCCGGGTCGCCCGACGCGGGAAATTTTCGATTGCCGCCGTGCAGGGACGCCGTCGGCCCTACCCGCACGGATGCCACCGAACGCTCTCCGCACTGCCGGATGGCCCGTCGGAACGAGTGCCCGCGATGAAAAACAAGCCGAAGCCCGTGAGCCGCCCTACGTCGTCGAAGGTGGAAACCCCCTCGGCCAAGGTTCAACGCCCCATCGCCCAGAAAGCGGCCGCGAATAAAGCGGCGGCCCGCATTCCCGCCCAACCGGTTCCCCCGATCAAACGCCCCGTGCCGAAGCCGGCTCCGGTCACTACTGCCAATGGTAGCAAGCCCCCCGCGAATTTGAAAGCGCCGAACGGCATTCCCAAACCGGCCCCGCCGGTCGTGAAGCTCCCGCCGATGAAAGTGACTTCGCGCCCCGAACCGGTGATCTCGGCGGATAAGGATCTCTCAAGCAAGCACAAGAGCGGCCCGGTGAAGGATCGCATCGTGCTGATGGTGCCCGACCCGTTCTGGCTGCACTGCTACTGGGAACTCTCGCTGCAATCGGTGCAGCGGGCGGAAGCCGCGCTGGGCCAAGATTGGCACCAAGCCCGGCCGATCATCCGCCTCTTCGACGTGACCGCCGGGGATACCACCAGCACGGCCGAAGGCTTCGTGCGCGACATCACCATCCACGGCGGCTGCAACCATTGGTACATCGACGTTCCGCAGCCCCCGAAGAGCTACCGCACCGACATCGGCTACATCTCGAAACGCGGCCAGTTCTATGTGCTCGCCCGTTCCAACGTGGTTACACCCCCGATCGCCGGATCGTCCGAAGCCTTGGACGACAACTGGGCGCACGACCTCGATACCGCCTCGGCCGATCGCATCCTGGCGATGAGTACCGGCTTCGAGAAAGCGGACGGCCCCTCGGCCCTCAAAGAACTGTTCGACGAACAGTTCCGCCGACCGGTGAAGGAAGGCTCCTTCGGCAGCGGCGCCGCCCCCGGCAAGCTGAAGAAGTTCGCCTTCGAACTCGACGCCGAACTCATCGTGTTCGGTCGTTCCGATCCCAACGCCACGATCACCCTGCAAAACGAGCCGGTGAAGCTCCGCCCGGACGGCAGCTTTACCATGCGGTTCAGCCTCCCCGATTCCCGGCAGATCATTCCCGCCGTGGCCACCAGCGCCGATGGCTT
Organism: Gemmatales bacterium; assembly: GCA_038211045.1. Lineage (GTDB taxonomy): Bacteria > Planctomycetota > Planctomycetia > Gemmatales > Gemmataceae > JALHQU01. The sequence continues at coordinate 1,626 of JBBQWA010000283.1, read as the reverse complement.
GGAAGAACAAACGATCGTGCTGGCCGTGGAACGCAACATCAAACGCCTCGACCCGATGGTTCACGACCAATACGGCGACACGTAATTCCCTCGGAGAAACACCGCATGTCGCCGATGCTCGATCACGCCGTGGCAACCGTGAGCTTGCTCCCGGACGCGGAACAAGACGCGATTGCCGCATTGATGCTCGAAGAGCTTGAGGACGAGCGCGGCTGGGAAGAATCCTTCGCCCGTTCGCCGGGCAAGCTCGCGGCGTTGGTGGCCCGCTCTGCGGAGCAAGTTGCCGAAGGGAAATTCCGAGTAGCAGGGTTCGATGAACTGTGAACTCGATCATTACCGATGACTTTTTGTCCTGTTTCTAGGCGTTGCCCGCCGATGTTAGGAATCGAGCTAGGGCGGCGTATCGGCAATGGCGTGTAAATCCGGCTCATCCCGGCTTGAGATTCAAACCGATCCGAGGTCACCCCGATTTATATCCCGTGCGAATCGGTCGCGGTTGGCGAGCACTCGGTCGGTTGACGAACAACACGATGACTTGGTTCTGGATCGGATCCCATGCGGACTACGATCATCTGGTTGGCTGACTTGTTGTCGAAATCAACATCCAACATTTACACAATCCCCATGCTGCAAATCTCACTCGCCGAGCCGGGCTTTTTCGTCGCTACGGCGGTGGCCGAACCGAAACTCGCCGCGGGGCAGGCTCTCGTTCGCATCCGTCGCATCGGGGTGTGCGGTAGCGATCTGCACGCCTTCGCAGGCAGGCAACCCTTCTTCGAGTATCCGCGCGTACTCGGCCACGAACTCGGTGTGGAAATACTCGAACTTCCACCGGGCGAGCGCACGTTGAAGGTCGGTGATCGCTGCGCCGTCGAACCGTACCTCAACTGCGGCGTGTGCCATTCCTGCAGCCGAGGCAAACCGAACTGCTGCGAACGCCTGCAAGTGCTGGGCATTCACACCGATGGCGGCATGTGCGAACGCTTGGCCGTGCCGATCGAACGGCTCTTCGCTTCCGCGACCCTCGGCTTCGATCAACTGGCGCTCGTGGAAACGTTGAGCATCGGCCAACACGCCGTGGAACGGGCCGCGATTGAACCCGGCCAACAAATCTTGATCGTGGGAGCCGGGCCGATCGGCTTGGCCGTGGTGCAGTTCGCCATGGCGGCGGGTGCGGAAGTGACGGTACTGGAACCGAATGCCGGTCGGCGCGAGTTCGTCGAACGCTTCGGGGCGCAAGCCACCGCCGATGTGGAAGGCAAGCTGTTCGAGATCGTGTTCGATGCCACGGGCAACGCCGCGGCGATGGAACAGAGTTTCGAGCGTGTGAACTTCGGCGGCAAGCTCGTGCTCGTCGGTTTGGTACAGGGGAAGATTTCCTTCAACGATCCTCTGTTCCACCGCCGCGAGATGACAGTTCTCTCCAGTCGCAACAGCGCGAACGCCTTCCCGGCGATCATGGCGGACATCGAAGCCGGCCGCATCGATACGGCGCCGTGGATCACGCACCGTTTGGGCTTGGCCGAGGTGCCCACCGAGTTCCCCGGATTGCCGAAGCAACCGGGCCTCATCAAGGCGATGATCGACGTGGAATGAAGATGCCCCCGAGCGGCGGGCGTTATAGCG
>JBBQWA010000282.1:0-5901 GCA_038211045.1 Gemmatales bacterium | reverse complement strand
TCGCGGATTTCGATCTTGAACTTGATCCGCCGCAGGAACGCTTCATCGGCCAGTTGCGTCGGATCCATGTTGGTGCTGAAGATCAGCAGTTCGTCGAAGGGGACTTCGATCTTCGTTCCGGCGTTCGTGGTGAGATAGTCGTATTTCTTTTCGAGCGGCACGATCCATCGGTTCAATAAATCCATCGGCCGGAGCTGCTGTCGGCCGAAGTCGTCGATCATGAAGATGCCACCGTTGGCCTTCATTTGCAGGGGCGCCTCGTAGTATTTGCCGAGGGCATTGTACTTCAGGTCGAGCATGGCCATGATGAGTTCGCCGCCGACCACGATCGTCGGCCGGCGGATTTTCACGTAGCGGCGGTCGTAAGACACACCGCGTTTGAGCACCGTTTCGGTCGGGGGGGCATTGTTGGCCGAGAAATCCTCTTCTTCCTTCAACACCGTGTGCAGGATCGGGTCGAACACCTTGATGATCTGCCCGTTGGCAATCACGGCGTAAGGAATGTAAATCGAATCGCCCATCAGGCGGGTGATCCGCTCCGCGATGCTGGTTTTGCCGTTGCCGGGGTAACCGAAGAAGAAGATGGACGCGGTGCTGTTGATCGCCGGGCCGATTTCATTGAAACTCGATTCCGAAATGACGAGGTCTTCAAACGCCTTGCGAATACTCCGCCGCGTGACCACGAGTTTCTTGACCGTTTGGGCCATCACGCTTTCGACGTAATCCGCGAATGGAACCGGAGCCGGGCCGGAATACGAAGTCTTGTCCATGGAATCGTGCAGGGCGGCGGTGCCCTTCGGCGGTTTGATATCGTAGACGAAACTGGCGTCGCCGCTGGCCCCGCGCTGGGCGACGATGTCGATCAGCATTTGTTTGCGCATCGATTGGAAAACGGGATTCAGCACGGCGAAAGGAATCGCCAACTCCGCGGCGAGTTCGCCCCCGGTGATCTGCCCGCGGGTATACACCGCCCGCATAATGGAATCGAAGAGGAACGAAAGTTCCAATCCGCAATCTTCCCAAGTACTCGGCGCGCGCGGCAGGAATTGATTCCCCGGCGCCGCGGGTGCGTCGTCATCCGATGGCGGCGGATCGCCGAGGAGTGTCACGCCTTCGAGGCTGCCGAAGCGTTGGGCGTCTGCGAGGAGGGATTCGTAGTGGAGTTTGTGCAAACGCAAATGGGCGATCGCTTCGCCGTCCCCGGCGGCTTCGGCTTCCGCCAAACAATCGATGACCGCCGGGGCGACGACGTACTTCACCCCTTCGATGTACATATGGTGGAGGTAATGCCCCGGCCGGACGTAGCAATCCGAGGAATGGTGCTCCATCTGCTGCATCTGCTGGTAAAACTCGGGGGCGATAATCACCCGCATCGGCGGCACTCCAGTTTACATATTCGCGTGGGTGCTGAATTGTAGTACACAATTCAGAATCGGCGGATGTGCAGTTGAAAAGATTGAATGGAAGTGAGTTGTCCGAGAGTTACGATTCTCCGGCTCGTCGGGTTTGAAGGCGGGAGTACGGTGCGCCCCGCGAAAAACTGAGGGGCACGCCGTGCTCCGATTTTCATGTGGATTCCACTGGAAGGCTGGCTTCTTCCGAGGCTTTCGCTTCCTTCACCCGGAACAGCAACAGATTCCTGCCGTACTTGCGAACGTCCCATTCTTCGAGTGCGGGGAGTTGATCGACCGGGAAGCCGTCTTCCGCTTGGATCGTCAGCACCGATTCCATGGGGGCTTTCTCCCACAATCGGTTGACGCACTGGAGGAATTCGACCCCTTTCGCGCCGCTGAGATCCGGAAACGGCGGGCTGAGGAACAAATTCACCGGCTCGGTACCCGAGGGAATCCAGCGTTCCGCCCAGCGGTACGCATCGGCCCGAATCACTTGCACTTTGTTTGCCACACCGAAGCGATCCGCCGCCTTTTGCATCGTTTCGGCCAAACTCGGGTCGCGTTCGATCAAGCGGGCCGAAGTGGCACCCCGGCTGACCGCCTCGAATCCGTTTACGCCCGTCCCGGCGAAGATATCGAAGAACACCCGGCCCGGCACCGCGTTGCCGAGGATGCTAAACAATGATTCACGAACGAGTTGCGGCGTCGGACGCATGCCCTCGTGAACGTAACAGGTGAGTTTGCGGCCGCGCAGGGTGCCCGCCACGATTCGAACTTCGGTCTTCTCCATCGCTGTGCTTCGCCATCCGAGGGTTATGGAAAACACTTATTGTATGAGGGGGTGGGCCTTTCGATTTCGGCATGGCTCAATTTTTTACTATCAACAACCGAGGTTCAGCATCCGTCGTATTTCCCGACAGTTTTTTGCTTTGGGAACAGGGGGGAGGGGTGGGCGACTTCGAGGGCACAAATCTGGGTTTGAACGATTCCATTGCCGTATCCTGTTGCGGCAACGAGAGAAAGCACCGATGGGTATAGGTTGGAACTGTGCCCGCACATGGGAGCATCAAAGAGCACAAATGGATTCAAAGCGGCAAGCATGAATGGTAAGAACTCGTATGAACCGGGCTTCCGCGATTCCCGCACGGAGGTTATATCTGCCAGTATCGAGTCAACTCGGAGATCCGTTGATGCTGCGCTACTCCCTCTTCGCCCTAATAATCGCTCCCGCATTCGTGTTCGCCCAAGCCGTGCCGATTCCCGGCACACCCCCGCAAGGCACGCCCACGGCCAAAGTCCAACCCGCCCCGGCAGCGGCAGCACCCGGTGCCCTCGACCCCAAATTAGTGATCCACCTCCGCGGTTGGGAATCTTCGATGAGGGGCGTGGAGAAGTTCGCCGTGGACGCCACGCTGACGAAAAGCAACCTCGTGACCAAACGCGAAGAGAAGAAGTCCGGCAGCATCTGGGTGATGAAGCCGAACTTCGCCCGCATGAACCTCAAACGGGTGAACGCGCCCGGGGAAAAGGAAAACCCCAACGATTTCGAGGCCTTCATCTGCACCGGGAAGATGCTCTACCACTACGATGGATCGTTGAAAATCGTTACCGAGATCGCCCTCGGAGCCAACGCGGCCGGGAACAATCTCATGCTCGATGTGATGAGCGGCATGACGGCCCAACAACTCGTCAACCGATTCGATGTCAAACTGCTGAAAGAAGATACCAACTACGTGTACCTCGAAGTGAAGCCCCGGTATCCGGACGATAAATCCGATTTTGAAACGATGACGCTGGTACTCTGCGCTCCCACGGTAGCCGGCCGAGCGTACATGCCCCGCATGGTGCAGTTCAAAAAGACCAACGGCCAAGAAGTGGAAAGCTGGGATTTCCCCGACCCGAAGGTGAACCCGCAAGGGATGAAGGAAACCGATTTTACATACCAAGCTCCGCCCAAGGATTGGAGGGTCGAACGGGCCGTCGCTCCGAAAGCAAGCCCATTGCCCTTCCCCGGAACCGGTCAAAAACTGCCCACCCCCGGCGAGGGGAAATAATCGGAGTTCTCATTCGACTCTCACGGCCAATATGAGAATCTACCTCCGGTGTCGGTATCACGTCCCTCCCGGAGTGCTTCCATGAAGATGATTGCTCGAATCGCGTTTGCCCTGACCATCGCCGCCGTATTCGCCGGCTCGGCTCAAGCCCAACGTCAACGTCCCGGCCAACAACCGGGTCAACAACCCGGTCAAGGCCAAGGTGGCTTCGGCCAAGGTGGCTTCGGCCAAGGGGGCGGTAGCCTCCGCAGTATGCTGCACACCAACAAGCCGTTGCAAGAAGAACTCAAGCTCACCGAAGATCAAATCACCAAGTTCAAGGAATACTCCGAGAAGAACGCTCCCCAGCGCGGCCAAGGAGGCTTCGGACAAGGGGGATTTGGTGGGTTCGGCGGTGGAAGCACTACCGATCTCGATACCCTCGAAGGCCTCAAGGCTCAAATCAAGACCGTCGAAGATCGTATCGAATTCGTGAAGACCACGCTCACGAAGGAACAAGCCGAGCGTTTCGCCCAACTCGAAACCCAACGCATGAGTGTCAACGCTTTCACCAACGCCCGCATGAGCAAAGCGCTGGCCATCACCGATGACCAAAAGAAACGAATCGAAGAAATCAACAAAGATCTTCGCGATGAAATGGTCAAGACCTTCAGCCAACGCGGCGATGAAGCCACTAAGAAGCGTGCACAACTCACCGAATACGCAATGGAAGCCATCGAAAAGGAAATGACCGGCGAACAAAAGAGCAACTGGACGAAGATGATCGGCACCAAGTTCGACATGTCCAAGTTGACCACCCGCACCCCGACGACCACCAACTAATTTTTTGAAACCGATTCTCCGAGCCGGAAGCGTGAGCGACGATTCAACCATCGTCGCTCTCGCTTCCGGCTTTTTTTGAATTCACACCCACTTCATCACGACGCCCAAGTAGTTCTCCTTGTCCTTTAACAACCCTTCGTAAGCGTCGCCCAAACCTTCGGGCGTGATCGTATGAGTCACGAGGCCATCAAGCTTCAAACGATCGGCGGCGATCGCGTTTAACAACCAATTCTGGGCCTTGTTCACGTCCCATGCCCCAGCGAGCCGGGTGTGTGCCGGTTCAAAGAGCATGTTGCCGTGGGCACCCAACACTTCGATATAGCGGCGATGAAGGTCGTCGTAGAAGTTCACCTCGGTCGCCTTGCCCCGCGGCGAACCGACGACCACTACTTGCCCCGCATCGCAGGCCAAGCTCATCGCGGTGGGAATGGCATTGGGAACCCCGGTCGCATCGGCGATCACTTCCGCGCCTTTGGTGCCGAGGTAATCGTGCAACTGTTTTTTGATGTCGCCATCGGCGGGGTCGATGCAGAAATCCGCCCCTGCTGCCATCGCGGCATCGCGGCGCATCTTCACGGCGTCGATCCCCACCACAGGGTTCATCCCCGCGGCGATAGCGCAACGAAGGGCAAATTGGCCGATGATGCCCAAGCCCAGCACCGCGCAACTGCGGCCAAGCGTGAGGCCGACGCGCACCGGCACCCCGAAGCCGTAGCGGGCGATCACCGCCACCGCCGCTTTCTCGAAGCTCAGATTGTCCGGCATCTTCCACACGCGGCCGCGTTCGTGGCCCACCGTGAGCAGTTCCGCCGAGGCGTGGTTGCCGGGGAAGCTCACGCGGTCCCCTTCTTGGAAGCTGCCGGGGAACTCCTTGCCCACCTTCAACACATGGCCGGCCGCACTGTACCCGGAGCGGAAGGGGAACTTCCAATCGGGCATGTTGGGATCCTTCAGCCATTGGTGGCTGCCGGTGTACACGGCGAGTTCCGTTCCGGCGCTGATGCCGGAGTAATCCGCAGCCACCAAGATTTGGTTCGGCGCCGGATCGGCGAGTTCCACTTCTCGCACTCCGACCTTGTACGGTTCGGTGATCACGGCTTGGCGGGCTTTGTTCATGGCGTCTTTCGTCGGGGAAAGGTTTCAGTGATAGTATTCAATACGGAATGGATCGCCGCGGCGTAGGCTTCGGTCGAATGGCGTGCCTTCGCAATCTCCCATGCTGCTTCGCCGTGCTGCCGGGCTTCTTCTGGGGAAGTCGCGTAACGGATCATGCAATCGGCCAACGCATCTTCTCCACCGCGGCACAACAAGCCGGTTCGCCCGTGGTCGATCAGTTCGCTGGTGCCACCGGAATCGTAGCCGATGACTGGGCGGTAGCACGCCATGGCCTCAGCGGTGACGCGGCCCATCGCTTCATTGCGGGAACACATCAGCGCAACATCCGAGGCCAGGAACGCACGCTCTGGATCGGAGATGTAGCCCCAAAATTCGGTGCAATCCGCCACCTTCAAACGCTCGGCGAGTACCTTGCAGCTTTCGAAATAGGCTTGGTCGCCGGTGCCCCCCGCACCGCCCACCAACAACAAACGCACGTCAGGAATTCGCCCTGCCACTTGGGCGAAGGCCTTAAT
>JBBQWA010000281.1:0-5948 GCA_038211045.1 Gemmatales bacterium | reverse complement strand
TAGATCGAACGCTTCCACCCTATTGGCAATGCTTTAAGGCAGCAGCGTCGCTCAAGCCGACTTTTGTGCCCTCAGTTCCGCCCACCTACCCCTCCCCAGGCACAATCATATCGACTGTCGAGGAATTAGTCGCCAAATCATTAAATATCGACAACTTGTAATAGCCACTCCCCCTGTATGAGTATGTCGAGGGGAGCGAGAATGGCGGGTGGGAGTGCCAGAACCACATTCATTCAATTCATTCAATTCAATTCATTCAATTCAGTTCAATTCAATTCGACCGCATTCCCGGCATAATCGGCACGAATTTCCCAGCTTCCCGGAGGCTCCCACCTTAGCGGCCGCACCAGCTTCGGCTATCAATAACGGGAAGCCCCATTACTCCGCCGAGATTCCCCATCGTGATGATGCAACTCCACCGCCCTACTCTCGTTCTTCTTTTGGCGATTCTCTTCGCGGTGCCCGCACCGGTACGGTCGCAAGCGCCGTCGTCCGAAGAGGAGAAAAAGAAACAGGTCGACACGCTGCAGAAGCAAATCGCCGAGTTGCAGGCCAAGCTTGGGGAGCTGACGAAACCCCAACCGGGGCTACCCCTCGAGATTTCCAACAAGTTCCCATGGCGCTGCATCGGCCCGGCTAATATGGGGGGCCGCATCACGGCGCTCGCGGTGAACGAAGCCGATCCGACCATGTACTGGGTCGCCACTTCCTCCGGCGGGTTGTTGAAGACCGTCAACAACGGCACGACGTTCGAGTATCAATTCGACCAAGAAGCGACGGTTTCCATCGGCGATGTGGCGGTCGCCCCGTCGAACCCCAACATCGTTTGGGTCGGCACTGGCGAGGCCAACCCACGCAACTCCGTTTCCTACGGCGACGGCGTTTACAAAAGCACCGACGGCGGCAAAACCTGGAAGAACATGGGGCTGAAGAAGTCCTTTCAAATCGGCAAGGTACTCATACACCCCAAGAATCCGGAGATCGTTTACGTCGGGGCACTCGGTCGGCTCTACGGCCCCAGCGAGGAACGCGGCATCTTCAAAACCGAAGACGGTGGCAAAACCTGGGCAAAGGTGCTCTTCGTCGATGACAAAACGGGTTGCCTCGATATCGTTCTCGATCCGCACGATAACAAAACACTGATCGCCTCGATGTGGGAGCGAAAACGGGATGAACACGACGGCTTCTTCGGTAAGCCGCCAGTGCCCGACGCTTACGGCCCCATCGTCACTCACGGTCCTGGGGGCGGCATCTGGAAATCCACCGACGCCGGCAAAACGTGGAAGAAACTGAACGATCCGAAGCTCAATAACGGACTGCCCACGGTGAAGACGGGGCGCATCGCCTTCGATTACTCCCGCAAAACGCCCAGCCTCATCTACGCCATCATCGACACCGAGAAAGGGGGAACGGGCACGCTCTCCAAAGTCTTCTTCGGAGCCGTCATCGATACCGAGGATGGTGCGAAGCTGAGCGAAGTGACCGACGACAGTCCGGCGAGCAAAGCGGGGCTGAAATCGGGCGATGTGGTGGTGATGGTCGATAAGACCAAGATCGAAAGCAGCGAAAGCTTCCTCGATTACTTCCTCGCCAAAGCCCCCGGCGACAAGATCGAAGTCACGGTGAAGCGCGATGGTAAGGAAGTAAAAGCGACCGTGACCCTCGGCACGCGCACTGATGAGCCTACCCCGCCTACGAACCCACCGCTCGCGGGGTTCACGTTCGCCAAGGACGCGAAACTGATCGTGCAACGGGTTACCAAAGATGGCCCTGCGGAGAAGGCCGGAATGCTGCCCAACGACGAGATCGTGAAGATCGACGGCGTGGACGTCAAGACCGTGGCAGAATACCAAGCGGCGGTGGGAAAGAGGAAACCCGGCGACAAATCCAAGTTCACCGTGCTCCGCGACAAAGAGACGAAGGTGTTGGAAGTGACGCTCGGCGCACCGGGGACAGGCGGCCCGCCGCGCGGGCAGACCAACACCCGGCCCTTCGGTTTGGGCCTCGGCGGTCAACAGCCGAACGTGCAACGCCGGCAAGGAAAAGACGGCTTCCAAACCGGCGGCGTCTTCAAAAGCAAAGACAACGGCGAGACGTGGGAGCGGGCGAACAGCCTCAACCCGCGGCCGATGTACTTCAGCGTCGTGAAGATCGATCCGACCGATGACAACACGATTTACATCCTCGGTGACGTTCCGACGCCCCTCTGGAAAAGCAGCGACGGCGGTAAAACTTTCGCCAACATGTCCACGGCCTCCGGCATCCATCCCGATGCCCACGCCTTCTGGATCGACCCGAAAGATTCCCGCCACATGATCCTCGGCTGCGATGGCGGATTCTACGTTTCCTACGACAAGGGCGTGAAGTGGGATCACCTCAATACACTGGCACTCGGGCAGTTCTACAGCGTCGCCGTGGATAACCGCCGACCGTACCGCGTGTACGGCGGCTTACAGGATAACGGCAGTTGGGGCGGCCCCAGCGATACGCTCAAGCGCGTCGGCCAAGTCAACGAAGATTGGGTTTTCATCGCGGGGGGGGATGGCTTCGTCTGCCGAGTTGACCCCAACGATCCCGATACCGTTTACGCCGAGAGCCAAGGCGGCAATATCAGCCGGCGGAACTTCCGCACGGGCGAAGGCGGCAGCATTCGGCCCCAGCGCAAAGATGGCGACGTACCGTTGCGGTTCAACTGGAACACGCCGTACATTCTCAGCAACCACAATTCGCACATCTTCTACAGCGGTGCACAGTTCGTTTTCAAATCGGTGAAGCAAGGGGCCGAACAGAAATCGATTTCGCCCGATCTGACACGGTCCCTCGCGGGCAGCCTGACGGCGCTCGCGGAATCGCCGAAGAACCCGGAGGTTCTATGGGCTGGTTCGGACGATGGCTTTTTGTGGATCACCAAAGACGGCGGCGGCAAATGGGAGAACATCACTGCGAACCTGCAGAAAGCCGGGTTGCCGGGCTTCCGCTACATCTCCTCGATCGAAACGAGCAAGGAAAAGCAAGGCCGCGCTTACGTGGCGATCGACGCCCACCGTTCGGACGACGATAAACCGTACCTCTTCGTGACCGAAGATTTCGGCGCGACATGGAAGCCGATTGCGAATAATCTCCCCGCCTTCGGTAGCACCCGCGTACTGCGCGAGGACATCGTGAACCCGAACATCCTTTACTGCGGCACCGAGTTCGGCGCATTCGCCAGCATCGACCGCGGCACCCATTGGACGAAGCTCGGCAGGGGCCTGCCGACCGTGGCCTGCCACGAGTTCGCCCAACCGACGACCGCGAACGAATTGGTGGTCGGCACGCACGGTCGCAGCATCTGGATCATTGATGTAAATGCCCTCAGGCAAATGAAACCGGAGACGTTCAAAGAAGCCGTGCTCTTCGCCCCGGCCCCATCGACGCGCTGGCGCATCGGTGCGAACGGCGAATCGCCTTATCATTCGACCGACCGTAAATTCGTCGGCACGAACCCGACGCGCGGTGCGACCTTCGACTTGTACCTAGCAAAACCCGCCAAAGCGGTGAGTTTGAAGGTGACGGATGTGACCGGCAAGCTGGTGTGGGAATACAAACCACCGACGGGGAACCAGAAACCGGCTGGCTACCGCCCCATCACCGAAGCGGGGTTGCACCGCATTACGTGGAGCCTCGCGGGCCAAGCGGCCGGGGGCGGCAGGCCGGGGGGCCGCCCATTGCAAGGGGGGCAAGTACCACCGGGAGCGTACAAATTGGTGGCGATTATCGACGAGAAGGAATACCCGCAGCAACTTTTGATCGAACTCGACCCGAACGCCCCGAAAGACATCGTTTCGACCGAGGGGGTACTCGAACAACTCGAAGCCGATCGGAAGGCCCGCAAGAAAGAAGGGCGACTCGATGATTAATAGATATATCCGCCCTCACCACATTCGTCTGAATCGTTCAACCGCGATATGCCTTCCTCCGAGTTTGTCCGATCTCATGGAGCCGACGACCTCTTCACCTCCGAAGAATTCAGCCGCAGTTTGTCGATTACTTTTCGTTGGCTTTGAGCAATTCTTTTGCCTCGGCGATGCGGCGTTTCAGGTCTTCGGCCCGCAAGGCTTTGGTGAGTTCACCTTGTTCCTTGCCGTCGAGTACGTTCGGTGTCGCGGATTTCTTACCGGTGTAGTTCTCGTACATGTCGGCGATCGTGAAAGTATCATTGCGCAGCGTGGGTAAAGGCAGATTGGTGTGATCCATCGACTTGACATTGGCGAGCGGATTGCGGCCCCACGCATGCCGGAAATAGATCGGTTCCGTTACCATCGGGCTGGAGAGCACGATAGCGGTGCGATCTTGCTGGGGTTTGTTCTGCTTGTCCTTGGTGGTCAACCATTCGGCTTTGGCCGGTTGGAAACGTCCGTCCTTGCCGGCGATGGCGAACCCTTCCATCGGGCCATCGTGGTACGGGCCGGCGGCAGTCTCCAACTGGAGTACGATCTTTCCGCCCTCAGCCCGTACTTCTTTGAGCATCGGTGGCATCCAGCGAACCTGCTTGGCCATTCCATATTGGGTCGCCAGCGCCCAACGAGCGATGCGTTCGCCGACCGGAATCTTGATCTGCGGATGGTACCAAGATCGGCGTTGATCGTAACTGCTGGCGTAACCGATGTTCTTGTCGCCCGCTTTTAGGAAGTCGAGGAAGGTCTTGTACTGAGCCTCACGAATGTAGATTCCTTCGTTCGCCATTTTCTCGAGGTAGTCGTCTCGATCTTGCGGGTCCCCTTCCGTGCACAGCGAGATGATGCCCAAAGGCATCTGCGGGTCGTTGAACGCGGCACGCCATGCACCAACCATCTTCGGGAACACTTGGTAGTACATCGCGTGCCCGTTGGGTTGCAGCGCGTTATTGTACCCCTGATGCCAGATGGCCCCCTTGATCGGGAAGCCGGCAAGCGGGGCGATCATGCTGGCGTAGCAGTTGCCCGGGCGGTTCATATCGATGGCGGGGCCGGGCACTAGGTCGGAGGGCGAAGCGGCGTTCGCCGGAGTTTCTTGGCCTTGAGCTTTCAACCGGGCCTGGCGTTCCTTGAACTTCGCGATTCGATCTTCGAGATCCTTCTGCGGATCAAACGCGGCGACTTTCGTGCTCCACTCGGTCAGCTTGGATTTGACCTCCGGAGTATCGATGGAATTCAGCACCTCCATCGGCGTCCAAGTTTCGAGGGTTGTCCCACCCCGTGAGGCATCAATGACACCGATTGGAATTTGCGTCGCCATGTGAAGCCGACGGGCAAAAACGTAGCCGATGGCCGACATGTCGCGGACGGTTTGCGGCGTGCAAACCTCCCAGTATCCTTGCCGAAAGTGGCGTCCGGACCAATCGCTCCACTGATTGATCAAAGGGAACGATGTCTTGTGATCCGGGCCGTTCAAATGCGGTACGGTGAACAGGCGGATATTCTTGAAGTTGGCGGAGGCGATTTCGAGATCGCCACCATCGACCTTGGCGATCTCGAATTCCATGTTACTCTGGCCACCGAGCAGCCAGATATCGCCGACGAGGATGTTCTCCAGCTCGATCTTTTTCGCTGATCCCTGCACGATCACCCGGCGCGGCTCGCTGTTGGCAGGCTCGGCCTTCAACTCGACTTTCCACATGCGATCTGCGGCTGCGGTTGTTGTCTGCGTTTGATCGCCGAGAGCGACGGTCACTTTCTCGCCCGCTTCGGCCCATCCCCAAATCCGGATCGGTTTGTCGCGCTGGATGACCATGCCGGACTGAAACACATTGTGTACGCACAACCCGGCCCCCATTGCCGGAACGTCAATGCGATCCTTCCCGCGTTCCAATTTCTCCTCGGCCGCGACTTGCGCGATGAAAAGCACGGTGGCCAAACCGGCCAAGGCTGCGATGGAGTTACACTTCTTCATGTTGGTCATCTTTCTTCACGGTACAACACGCCCCGGGC
>JBBQWA010000280.1:0-5994 GCA_038211045.1 Gemmatales bacterium | reverse complement strand
GCCGGGAAGAGCAGCTTGTACAATGCACTCCTCGGACGATCCTCGGCCATCGTGAGCGACTCGGCGGGAACCACCCGCGACTTCCTGAGTTCGCGTTGGACCTTGGACGGGATGGAACTGGAATTGATCGACACCGCCGGTTGGCAGGAAGCCCGCAGTACCATCGAATCGCAAGCCCAAAGCCTGGGCAAAGCCCAAACCGAACGCGCCGATGTGATCCTCTGGTGCGTTCCCACCGATGCCGAGTTCGATCCCCGACGGAAACCGGTATCTGTCGCCGAGGTGCTCACTGTTTGTACCAAATGCGACCTCGGCGAGATCGATGGGGGCATTCCGGTATCCGTGGTGCATCGCGATGGGCTTCGAGCATTGAAGCGGGAACTCGCGGCCACCGCCGCGGCCTTGATTCGTCCGAGCCTCGCCCCGAGCCAAAGCCGTTGCCGGCACCACCTCGAAGCGGCGATCGAAAACCTGCGGATTGCCCACCGCCACGCCACGTTCAACGATCCGCCCGAATTGCTTGCATTCGCTTTGAAAACTGCTCTCGACAACATCGGCGAAATGACCGGGGCGATTTATACCAACGATCTGCTCGATCGCATTTTCAGCCGATTTTGCATCGGGAAGTGAACCTAGACTCTCAATTTTGTTCGCACATTTATTGGAAATAGTGAGGGGTACGCTATGAACAGACGCCCCCTCAACTGTCTCACAAAAGGTACTCTTTGCTCCCATTATGGAACAAGGCGAAAATACCACAATACTATAACTAACGCTTCGTTGATTGCTTCTTGGCATTGGCGATGCGTTTCGCTGGGGTACCAACCTTTTGCTTAGGCTCGTTTTCTTCAACATCAATCTCGTCTTCGTCTTCGTCTTCATCTTCGTCTACTTCCGCTTCGTCATCTTCGTCGTCATCTTCGTCGTCGTCTTCGTCTTCTTCCGGGGCTTCTGCAGCTGCGACATTGATCACAGTTTCGGCGAGATCGGTCAGCGCTTTATTGGCTTCACCTTCTTCATCGAGGGTCTCTTGCAAAAGGGTTGCAGCCTCCTCGTAACCGAGGAGCTTCGCAAAGGTTCGCACGACGCCATAGCCCGCCATTTCGTAATGTTCGACGCGTTGGGCGGCACCAATCAACGCGGCATCGATCACCGAGGGATCACCATCTTCCCCGATGATTTCCGATCCTTCCTCGACCAGACCTTCCATCGCCTTGCACTTTTTGCCTTTCGGGCTGACCCCGAGTTTCTCGAAGATCGTTTCGAGACGCGAGATCTGGTTGCGGGTGACTTCGAGGTGTTCGGTGAAAGCGTTCTTCAACTCTTGTGCGGAAGCCTTCTTCGCCATTTTGGGCAGGGCTTTCGTGAGTTGATTCTCGGCGCTGTATAGATCTTTGAGTTCGTCGACGTACAACTTGTGCAATGAATCGAGAGCCATGATGAAATCCTCGGAATGGAAGTTTTGGTGAATGTTGTGGCGGTGGGGGTTTTGCAATTCGAATGCCGAAACAAGTATTTTTTTGCCGATTTCTGGGCTGGATTTCTGGCAAATTTCCGTGTGCCTCGGCTCATACCCGTGACTTGTGCGCACAGCTGTTCCAATTCTTGCGTAGCGGAATTCCCTAAGAATTTAAAAAAACGGTAGTTATGAATCCGAGTTATTTACCCCGTTGGAGCCTCGGTTCCCGAAAAGTGCAAAATTGGAAAAGAAAGCTGAAAAGGAACTGGCATTTCGCCCGAGATTACTATTGAAAATGTTCAACGAAACGATCGCGGCTGAGCAAGTTCAATTTGTCGACGCCGACTCATATCCTGCTCGTTCGTCTTTTGGTACCCACCCATCGCATTTCAATGTGTGGGGGAAATTGAGACGCTGGAAACTCGGCGCAAAACGATCCCGAATCAATCCAATTCATCGCTCAACCGCTTAGGCAGTTTCACCGTGAAGGTACTCCCCTTCCCGACCACGCTTTCCACGCGGATGCGGCCTTGGTGTTGTTCGATAATCTGCCGGCAGACGCTCAAACCCAAGCCGGTACCCCCGCGGCCTTGGTCGTCCGGCGTCTTGGTGGTGAAGAACGGCTCGAAGATTTGGCGGAGGTGTTCCGGGGCGATGCCGTTGCCCGAATCGGCGATCTTCACCTCGATGGTATCCCCTTCGGCGTTCTCGCCGACTTCGATCCGGAGCCGTCCGCCGTTGGGCATGGCCTGCCGGGCGTTGATCACGAGGTTGACGAGGATTTGTTCGATCTGCCCCGGCACCAGCACCGCCGTGGGGCGGCCGTGGAAACGCTTCTCCAAGTGAACCCGGTGTTTGCTCAGGTCTTTTTCCGTGATGAGCAGCACTTCCTCCACGAGCCGAACCACGTCGGTTTCTTGCCGAACGACGGCGTTGTTGCGGGCAAAGCCCAACATGCCGTGGACGATCCCGGCGGCGCGCTGGCTCCCCCGCAAGATTTTCTCGAAGGCTTGAACTTGCGAACCGACCGCTCCGCGTTGGCCGATCTTGGCGTAATTGATGATCGTGGCGAGGATGTTGTTGAACTCGTGCGCGACGCTGGAGGCGAGTTCGCCGACACTGCTCAAGCGTTGGGCTTGCATCAGTTGCATCCGGAGCGAATCCGTTTCCGAGGCTGGGGGCATCACGTCGTGTACTACCATGGAATTCTATCCCCGAAATGCGTGTTCGATGAGAATTGGTATCGGTTAAGCAAGCGGCCGCCCTTCATCGGAACGCGATTTTTGTGAAGAAGACTTCACTTTTCCAGGGTAGATCAACCCTCGGAGCGCGGGATTGACAAAGATGGGAAATCCTCGGTGAGGCGTTCGACGGTTTCGGGCAGGTGAAGAATAGGATCGGCGTGCCAACCGCCACGCGATGGCTCCAAGCCGGTCACGGCCACATTGCGTATGCTGCCGATCTTTCCCCACGCGCGCGGATCGCCCCCTTCGAGGAGATTCAAGAGTAACACTTTCACCACGATACCGTGAGCCACGATCACCACTCGCTCGCCGGGGTGCCCCGCGAGAACCCGGTTCCACGCGGGCAGGATCCGGGCCGTCAAATCGTCGAAGCTCTCGGCTCCGGGGGTGGTGAACGAGGCGTTACCATTCGACCAGGCTTTCACCGTATCGGGCCACGGGCCGTGGGTGAGCGAGAAAGCTTGCCCGGCCATCGCCCCGATCTTCCGTTCGTGCAAATCGCGTTCGACGGTGGCGAGACTTTTGCAACGTTCTGCAATCGGTTTGGCCGTTTGAATCGCACGCTGCATTGCCGAGGAAACCACCGCCGTGGGCCGGTGCGGCAGGAACCACTCGGCCACCGCTTCGGATTGCGCTTCGCCCAATGCACTCAACGGAACATCCGATTCAAAACCATTGAACACGTGGGGAGCCGTCGTCTCGGCGTGGCGGAGGAGCCAGACCATTTCGGGAAGTTCGGATTTCATGGCAGCCGTTCCCCCACTCCGCCCGCGATCACCACGTTCGCCGCGCCGCATTGCGGGCACTCGACGAGAGATTGAACCGTGAACTGTTGCAATTTCTCGGGATTGCACAAAGTATCCCGTTGCGAAGCCGCGAGGAGATTCACGCTGCAGTACTCGAGCCACGCGGCGAGAACATTGGCAATTTTCATCGGCGGCTTGCGATCCACCGAAACCTTCTGATGCCCGACCGCGATGTACCATCCGGAACCGGTCGGCGAACGTTCGATTTCAATCGACGGATCGTTCGCCTCGATGAGCAAATTGTCGAGGAACAACCCTCGGGAAGTGAGTACGACCTCGCCGATCCCTTTCTGAAGCGATTCAGGGAGTTGAATCCGCAGAAGGGCATCGGGCCAGCGGGCCAAGACTTTTTTGGTGAGTGCGGGTGCGTTGGCCGCGAGTTCGAACACGCCGGTGGCCGTGCCCGTATTCGCGCCCGCATCTTTCGGTACACCCTGCCAAAGGGAATATAGCTCGCACAGCGGTTTGACTTCCGCGGGAGCCATCAGAGCGCGCAAGAAGCGGAGCGGTTTCAGCAACCGGGGAATATCCAGCGGCCCGAAACCGGATTCAAATGCGGCGGCCAACAACAGTATCCGCAACCGTTTCAGATCGCCGGGGGGCATCGCCGACGATTCTATCACGGTTTGTGCGGCGGCCTCGGCGTACGCGGCGGGGAGTTCCCCCGCGAAAAACGGCTCGAACACCCCGGCGATCCCGCACGTTTTCTCTTTGTTACTGTCGAACGCACGCAAGATTCTTGCGGTTGCCAACAGTTGCGAATCGCCGGTGCCGATTTCGCATTCTTCCAAGGTGCGTTCGATCAATCGCCGCAGCGTTTTGCTTCGATGTTGCGTACTTCCGCAACCGATACTCGCCCGGCAGAGCGCGATCAACGGTTTGGAATGTTGAATCTTGGGAACGAGTTCCCGCCATGCGGTGTCGATGGCCGAGCAATCGGCGGAGGGCCGCAGTGCAGTGGCCCATCGGTTCCACAGAAAGGCACTGCATACGAGGCCGACGATCACCCACCCCAGCAACCACATTCCCGGCCATGCGAAAAATGAGAGCGCGGTAACCGTGAGCCATGCCGAGAATGCGATGCCCATTTTCGCCCGCAACCGCATTCGGAACGGTTGAACCTGCCTGCGGCCGTTGGGGGATTTCAAAATGATACGGCGGCCAAATGCCCCCTCGATGACTTCCACGCTCGCATCATCAATTTTCAATCGCCCGTGCGAGAGATCGGCCGGTTTCGGTAGCGCCACGTGCGGGGAAGGAACGCGGGCCGCACAGCGGTAGCAAAGGCAGGCATTGGAATCGGCTTCAATAGCACGAACAGCGGGTATGTGCTCCCGCGTGATGGCCAACGTGTTGTCCAGCGTTTCAGATCCCGTAATCGCAGCGGGGGAAAGTGCGGCCTCGGCGGTCGTGTCCTTGCGTCTCACTTCGCTTCGACCTTGATGGTGGAGGGTTTCAAGCAGTTTTTATCGTCGCAGGCGATTACTTTCACAAGTGCAGCAATCACTTTGGCGTCCTTCGTGTCCGCTTCGCGCAACTTGACGACGATCTGGATTTTCCCTTCGTAGATTCGGTAATCGCCCGTTTTCTCTTTCTTAGATTCGCCCTTGGGGTATTCGAACGCAGGCATTGCTACCACTTTGCCATCGATAAGAACTTCGATCTGCGTCGCGGATTCGAGCAGTTCCTTGTTCTCGACCGGGTTGGCGTAGATGTGCCAGCCTTTCGCGATGTCGATGTCGATTTGGAAGGAATCCACTCCGCGTTTGAATGCGACCTTCACCACGTCCGCCGATTCGAGGGGCTTCTTCGGTTGCTCATTCCCGGTCGAAGTTTCGTCTTTCAGCCCGCCATTCTGAAGCACGAGATCGAGAACATTCACCAGCACCGGCACGCTCGAAGGATTGCTCCGCAGCACGGCGTGGTTGGCACGCAGGCACTGTTCGCACCGGTTGCGATATTCAGCTTTCTTCGAGTATCGCCATAGGTAAAACAGGTTGCGGGTAGCGATGCCGTTACCACTCGGCTGTGCCCCGTCGTAGGAATCTTTGCTGCGTGCGAAGAGCTTTTCGGCATCGTGCGCGGCGTTGAAATATCCACCCCGTTTGTCGTCGAGATAATATTTATCTTGGATAGCTTGGAGCGCTTCGGCTTCCTTCAACCAACGATCATCTTTGGCATCGGTCTGAAGCGAAAGCAGTCCGTCGATGAGGAATGCGTAATCGTCGAGGAACGCAATGCCTTTTGCACTCGCCTTTTCACCGGGTGGAGCGGAGTAGATTCTCTGCAACCGGCCATCTTTCTCCCGCATGGTCTTCAACACGAACTCGGCCGCTTTCGCGGCGGCATCGGTGTATTTCTTATCCTTCAATACGGCGCCGGCCGCCGCATACGCCCCGATCATCTGCCCGTTCCAGGCAGTGATGAGCTTAGTATCCAGGAACGGCCGGTTCCGTTTCGCCCGCACGTCGAAGAGCTCCGCTTT
>JBBQWA010000279.1:0-6014 GCA_038211045.1 Gemmatales bacterium | reverse complement strand
TCAACACATCCGCGGCAATCGCGTTCGATTCGTCCTTCGCCGTGGGGTATTCGGGAAACAACCCTCGATCGAGGAGCAGATTCACCAAGCTAATGTATTTCACCCGGATCAGTTGGCGGGCAATGATTCGGAACCCACGACTGATCTTATACACCACAATCGTCGGCTTCAGCCGAGAAAGCAGTTCCAAACTCACCGAACCCGATACGGCCACGCACAACGCCCCGAGTTCGATAATCTCCGGCGTACGTCCGATGTGAACCTCCGCGTTCAACCCGGAGCCTCGGAGCATCTCGCGGGCCAGCACGGCTTGCTTTTCTTTGAAGCTCGCCACGAGGAATCGCACGCCCGGCCGCTTGGCCGCAGCGAGTTTGGCCGCATTCACCATCATGGGGAAGTTCGCATGAACTTCTTGCGTGCGGGAACCGGGTAGCAATGCGACGATCTCGCCCGGCTTGGCCCGCTGTTCCGCGAGGAATTCGGGATCGAGTTTTTGCTCGGCGATTTCATCGAAGTAAGGGTGGCCGACGTAATGGGTGGGGACTTTGCGTTCGCGGTACCAAGTCTCTTCGAAGGGAAGTGCGGTGAGCACGGCTTTGAAGTTGCGGCGCATCTTGTGGACGCGCCAACCGGCCCACGCCCACAACTGCGGCGGAACGAAGTAATACACGGGGATGCCGTAGCGTTTCGCCCGTTGGGCAATGTGCCAGTGGAAGCCGGGGTAATCGATCAGCACCACGGCGGAAGGGCGTTGCCTGCGGAAGTACGATTCCGCTTGAACGGCGAGATGAATGAACTTGTCGATGTTGATGAGTGTTTGCGTGAACCACATCACCGAGAGTTCGGTGAGCGGATAAAGGAGGTTCACCCCCACTTCCCGCATGTGGTTGCCACCGAATCCATCGATGGCAACACCGGGCAAACGGCGGCGCAGCACTTCCGCCAGATTCGCTCCGTGCAGATCGCCACTCGGTTCGCCCGCACTGATGAACAACCGCATCGGTTACGACACCGCTTCGACGGCCGGTTTCTTCGGCGCGTTGCCGGGCATCACGCCAGGTTCCGCCACTTTGCGGTACCCGAGCGACGCCAGAACTTCCAGCACTTCGCTCCACGTCGGGAAAGGACGGCGGTTATCCCTTTTGTAACGATCCATGGCTTTCATGAAGTCCATTTCATCGTCGGAGTAATCGCGTTCGCAGGTGGTCGGATCGATCAACCGGCGGCGTTCGCTGGTGCGTCGCTTTTCGGCGGCGTTCTCGGCGCGACGGCGATCCGTTGCGACCGGGATATTCCGTTTGCGCCGGTCGTTCGGGAAAGCTAAATCGGGTGAGGCATCCGATACTTCGAGGCCTTCGGCCGAGGAGTTGCTCATAAATGTTCCATGCGCGGGGCGGGCGACTTGAGGAAAAGTCGCCGCGTCGGGGATATCCAATGAAGCCTACCCGTCATGCCGAGACTGTCAACTAGAATTCATACGGCGGGAACGACTGCCAGAGGCCGTCCGCGTGGCTTGTAACGATTCCGCGAGTTGAAGAATTTCCCGATTTCGATTCAAGTGAAACTGGGTGGGATACCGAACCATACCCGTTATTGTCACGGACGATGAAAGCGGTGGGATGAGTCCCACCGAAACGCCCATGTCGCGATTCGAAACCCTGAACCTGATCGCACTCTTCGATTTTTACCTCGCAACGATGTTCGTGCTGAGCCTGTACCGCCGCAGGAGTGTCTACTTCGATGCAGTCCGCCTCGGCTTTTCGACCGTGGGCAAACGGCAGAAATTGTTGGGCATCGTCGCGGAACACAAAGCGAGCCTGCTTTCGGGCGAAGTGCTCCGACCGATGCTCGTAGCCTTCGGCGTGATGCTGGTCCAGTTCATTCTTTCGCGTTTGGTATTCCCCCAGGCCAAGCTCAGCGTCATCGAAGTGGAATCGCCGTGGTGGAAGGCGGCGATGATCCTCGCCGCCTTCGTGCCGATGTTCGCCGTGGATGTGTACTTCCTGATTCGGGTCGGTCGGTTCAGCCACGGGGAAACCACGAAGTACCTCGATTACGCCGAGAAGTGGTTGGGCAAACGGGGTTCCGCCGTGAGGTTAGCGACGTTCGGCTTCGTGAATCCGCGCAAGATCGTCGGTGTGGAAGTACAGAAGAATCTTAAGGAACTCGGCGCGACCGTGAGTTGGTCCATGCGTTGGGTGACGATTCAAGTGGTGCTCCGCACCACCTTCGGATTGGCGATCTGGCTCCTGTGGGCCACTGGATGATTATTAGAAGAAGACGGGCCGAAGGCCGAACTCCAACGAAACAGAATGACGAAATTCCATGCTTGACGCTCAATAGCTGGTTGGAACGAATCATTTGCTGGAAGCTATGATCACAGGATTATTGCATTCCATGTTCTCCAGCTTCTGGAAGACTTCCGCCCGCGTTTTTGTCGGTTGAGCACAACGCAGTTCGACTTCCTCTTTGGTCAGTTCGTGTTCTCGCGGGCAAATCGGTTCTGCATCCGGCAAGAACCGACCGAAGCGCAATCCCGATTCGTCCCGTAGTTCCACCGATTGGTTGCGGACCATCACCGGTTTACTTCTTGAATTCCTCGAACGCTTTGGCCACTTCGCCTTCGACCGAGTCGCCGGTGTGAGTGTAGATCGCGTATTTCAGTTTCAAGTGTTCCCCCTTTGCGAGCTTCACCAACTCGGTTTTGCCTTTGGCACCGGGGTAGCCCGATTTCTCGCGGGCAAACGGGTTCGCGGCCATCAGGCCGTAGGCCCGCGTGTGCCAGAGGGCGCGGGACGAATTCGACGGATGATCGAACACCGCGATGCCCGCCGTATCTTTGCCGATCTTGCCGGAGTAGTCGTGCCAGTTGGCGGGTTGGCCCCACACCGCGAGGTTATCCTTTGTGCCCGCTTCGATCACTTTCCCATCGGACGACGCGATCTTGCCCCCTTCTTTCACTTGCAACCGGAACGCATCGGGAACGCGAACCCCCATCGAACCTTCCTTGGTGTCGCCGAAAGTGATCGGGTATTCGGTCGGGGTGAGGTCGATCTCGAAGGCGATGAGGTAGCCTTTGGCCAATCGGCGGACGTGTAAAATCCGCGATTCCTCCATCAACTTGACGCCGTCGGCGGTTTGCCAAGAATTCCGCGTCGGTACGCTCACGTGATCGGCATCGTGAATCTTCGGTTCGCCGATTTCTACGCAGAGCATCTTGCCGTGCCCGGCGGTCTCGCTCCAGAAATCGACTCCCTTCACGTGGGTATCCTTCGATTTCACCTTCAATTCCAAGCCCTCGGGAATGATATCCCCGTGGCAAAACCACGCCGATTTCTGGTGAACGTGATCGACGGTTTCGCCCGCGGCACCTTTCACCATCGGCCACGGCCGCGTGACCGGTTTATTCCCCGGTGCGTTCAACGGCCAAACGTACGGCTTCGCCACGTCTTCCCCCGCGTTGTACTTGGCGATCACTTCCGCCCCGGCTCGAAATTCGAGGCTCCCTTTGTCTTTGGTGACCGTGATCGGCTCCGCGGCTCGGAGTGCGGGGAGCAGAATGAAACAGGCGAGAATGGCGATACGCATGGCGGTTTCCGGAAGGGAGGGAGTGTCTGCACTATCGGTGAGAACGCTTGGCATGTCAAGCCGCCGGGCATTCAAACGGTTTCAAAATGGTCGAGTAATTCCTTCACGCTCTGCACGCGGCCTCGGCACTGCGCGATCCACATACCGCCCGGCGACATCCCGCGTTCCAACACTTCCCGCACCGGATCGAGGAACGTCCGACCATCGGAATCTTGCAATCCCGCCGCGGCGATCTCCACGATTTCGCGAGCATAGTTCAACAGCGGCTTGCCGCGATACTGCGCCGCGAGGCCTTGGCGGTACGCCGATTCGCACACCCCGGGCAATTCCTCCGGCAAGAATTGCCGGGCGAACCCCATGGCGGCTTCGAGTGCGCCCGGATTGTACAGCAGCCCCTTCCACAGTGCCGGAACGGCGAGGGCCAACGGCAACGGGTTCGCATCGGCCCCGCGTACTTCGAGGAAATGTTTCATCCGCACTTCGGGGAACACCGTGGTGAGGTGAAGTTCCCAATCGAGCCGTGAAGGAAAATGGCCGCCGATGCCGTTCGCCATGAAATTGCGGAAGGTGCAATCGTGGGCGTGCTCGAACTCCCCGCCGATGGCGTGAAACAACATCGGCACGTCGAGGAGATAATCGATCCACGTTTGAAAGCTCAAACCGCGTTGCAACTGAGCGACCAACATTCCCGAACGCGCCGGATCCATCCCCTGCCAAATGCAACCGCGGTACGAGACCCACTCCGTCGTGCGGCGGTTGTACACCGGGCTGTTCGCCCAGATCGCGTTGACCACCGGGCCGAGTTTGAGCGCGACCGCGAATTTTCGCATCGCATCGGCTTCATCGGAATAATCGAACGCGACTTGGGTACTCGCCGTGCCTTTCATCATGTGCAACGCCATCGGCCCGTGCTCGGGCAAATACTCGGCCATCAGCGCATGCCGACGACGCACGCCGAGGGCGATTTCCTCGACCGTGCAAGTGGGAATCACCCCCGCCGGAACCCAAGCCACGTCTTCCGGATTCACCACCGAGTGAATCTCGTTCGTGTAACGCGTGTACTCGGCTTTCAAATCGGTGAGCTTGTCCAAGGGCGGCGTCGAGAACTCGACTTGGCCCCCCGGTTCGAGCGATACCGTCGCCCCATTGCGGCTCAGTGTGGTGAGTTGGCCCCGTTCGAAGTGCGGTTCCCAATCGTATCGTTCCACCAACGATTGCAAGATGCTGCGAATCCCGCCCGGCTCCGCGAACGTGATCGGGCACCCGGTACGGCGGTTCAACGCGAATTGTTCGAACTCGGCCCCGACTTTCCAATCGGATCGCGGCTTCGCCCCTTCGAGGAAATAGCCCTGCAAATCCGCCTGGGAAATCGGCTCCCGATCTTCGGGCGTCACATCGCCCAGCAACAGCGTACTCAAAGCGAACTCCGCAGAGAGGCGTAGCCGTTAGGGTATGACGAACACCACCCCTCAGCGATGGCCCTCTGGCTAGTTCGGCCAGTGTTGTTCTTCCTCCACCGGTGTGCCGTTCCGTAAATCCCTTCCGATCCACTCCTTCCAGAACGTGCCCGCCGGGATCGACGCCGCACTCACGCCCCATTTCTCCAGCCGGCCACGCACGAACTTCGCCCCGGCATTCGCCGCAATCTTCATGCGATCCTTTTCGGGTTTCTTCTGTTCCAACTTCTGCAGTTCCTCACGCACTTCCTGGGCGTGCAGTTTGAACGCGGCCGCTTCGATCTCTTCGGGCGTCGGCTCGCGCGCCGGACCCGGATCCTCGAAACATTCCTTCATCCTGCATTTCCTCCCACTTGGGACTCATCTTGGTTCGGCAGCCGCTCACCTCGGTGCTGTAGCGGATGCGCGATTGTTCGAGCGAGAGGATCGCCTCCGCGGCCTTCCCGGCTTCGGAATAACATTTAGCCCCCGGTGAAAGTGTTCCCCGCTTCGGAATATCATTTAGCCCCCGGTGAAAGTGTTCCCCGCTTCGGGGAATCACACCGGGGGGCATATAACACCAAAAGATTGAACATTGGTTGGTTTGTCAACCCAACCGCACCATCATCCGCGTCATTGCGAATTCGGCTCGGATCAACCTACAAACCTCACCCCCCGCAACCGGGGCCGTCGCTCACGGCTTCGGCCATCACACGCAGTTGCAGCACGCTGCGTTCCTGCTCCTTCTCCATGTAGGCACGGCCCTTCTTCACGTTCACGTGATCCCACGGCAGGCGTTCGCTCATCGGCCGTTGGCGTTGGCTGTAGAACGCGGGATCGACACCCATATCCGCGAACGTCTTCCACCAAAGCTGCGCATTGAAGCATTCCTTCCAACCGTCCATGCGGGCGCCGCGCTTCCACGCCTCGTACAACACGGGCGACACGCGGCGGTCGCCGCGGGTGAGGATTCCTTCCAGCAAGCTCGTC
>JBBQWA010000278.1:0-6055 GCA_038211045.1 Gemmatales bacterium | reverse complement strand
ATGGTCGTCACGTCGCCGAAGACGGAACACTTGCAAGGCAAGGGAAGCCGCGTCGTGCCCGTCTTCGCGGCCCTTCGCCCCTACCTCGAAGACGCCTACGAACTGGCCGAGGCCGGAGAAGTCTACGTTGTGGGTGGGAAGACAGGTGCGACGTTCCGCAAGTCTGCGGGGGATACTTGGAAGCTCGCCAACATGCGAACGACGTTCGGAAAGATTATCCGCCGCGCCGGCTTATTGGCGTGGCCGAAGTTGTTCCACAACATGCGGGCGAGTTGCGAAACCGACCTCATGCAGGAACACCCGATCCACGTCGCCACGGCCTGGATCGGAAACACGCCGAATGTGGCCCTACAACACTATCTGCAAACGCTCGATACCGATTTCGCAAAGGCGGTGAAGGGGAGCGCGAAAAGCGGTGCAGAATCCGCTGCAGTAAGTATTGGTGCAAAAAGCGGTGCAGACACAATCGGACGCGGTTTGCCCGGAAATGACAAAAGCGACGGGAACCCCAATTTCTCAGGCTTCCCGTCGCGTTGTGTCCGGTCGTGTCAACTGTAGTACGAACGATAGATACACCCGACAGGAGTTGAACCTGTAACCTTCTGCGCCGGAGGCAGATGCTCTATCCAATTGAGCTACGGGTGCGCAACCATTAACAAGGATATACCGCCCCGGCACGAAAGAGACAAGGGAAAGCCATTTTCGGTTCGCATACGAGTGCGTCGTCGTTCACCTACGGCTCGGATAAAGTTCGTACTCCATCGTATGCGCCATCGTTATGCCGGGGTGCGGTTGTAACACTTCTAACGGCCCCGCCGTGCCACCGGAACTTCGATCCGACCCCCACATGTGGTGAAGCCACGAAAGAACGCCGATAAGCAGTGCATCAAAGATTGCGCCGACGGCGTTACCCGAAAATTCCTTCTCGGTCAGAATCCGAATCTCCCCGTGCGATTCGAACCGGATATTCAGTAGGTGGAACATGAATTCCCTTCGATATCGCGGTATTCGCACCCTCACCGCTTGGGTATTGGGCAGCGGAAGCCTCGCCTCCGCCGAGCCGCTGCCGGAAATTCCGGACACCATCGAACCAGTCGCCGTGGAAGCCAAGGCGGAAACGGCGCCTGCACCCATCGTCTGCGAAAGCTGCCTTTCCCCAGCCTTCGATTTCAACAAGGTTCCCGGCGCCCGTGCCCCGCAACTCCTCGGCCCGCGGCCCGTGTTGCCGACCGGCCCCGGATATTATTCGATCCTCGACCAATTGATGGGCAAATGTTTGAAGGCTCCACCGAAGTATCCGTACCCGCGCTTCGCCCTGATGCCGCCATCGAATTTCGATGCCCCATTCAATTACTTGGACGACCCGAAGAATACGGAACACGATTACGCCGATCCGCTCAAACGGATGAAGCTCGGCGATGATTGGATGCTCAGCCTCGGCGGCCAAGCGTCGGGCCGTTATATGAACGAATACAACAGCCGCCTCGGCCGTGCGGACAACGATTACTTCCTCTACCGCACACGGGTGAACGCCGACCTGTGGTACAAGGATATCTTTCGTTTCTACGTCGAAGGAATCCACGCCAACACCGTGGGTCAAAACCTCGCCCCCTTAGCCATCGACGGTACCGGTTCCGATTTCCTAAATCTGTTCGTGGACGTGAAACTCGGCGAGTACGCCGATAAACCGATTTACGCCCGCGTGGGTCGGCAGGAATTGAACTTCGGTTCACAGCGGCTCGTTTCCACGCTCGATTGGGCGAATACGCGCCGAACATTTCAAGGGGCCAGCGCCTACCGCAACGGCGAGAAATGGGATTCGCAAGTGTTTTGGGTTCAGCCGGTGATCCCGAACTTCAACAAGCTCGATCAACCCGATACCCAACAAACGTTCGCCGGGGGGTATTTGAATTACCGGCCCGCCAAGGGGCAAAGCGTGGAGTTGTACAACTACGCGTACGTGAATAACAACGCGGTGGTACAAGGCGGCTTGCAGCGCGGCAATTCCAGCATCAATACCATCGGTGCCCGCTATACCGGCGATAAGAACAGCGTGCTCTGGGATGTGGAAGCCGCCGGGCAGTTCGGCCGAGTGGCCGGGCAGAACGCGGCCGCGGGGATGGCCACTGCCGGCCTCGGGTACAACTTGAAAGATGTGGCATGGAACCCCACGTTCTGGGCCTACTACGATTACGCTACGGGCGACGGCTCTCCGAATTCAGGCCAGTACAACACGTTCAACCAACTGTTCCCGTTCGGGCACTACTACTTGGGTTGGGCCGATCTCGTCGGCCGCCAGAACATCCAAGATATTAACTTCCACGCTTACTTGTATCCGACGAAATGGTTGACGTTCTGGACGCAGTACCACATCTTCCAATTGGCGAATGCCAAGGATGCGTTGTACAACACGGCCGGGAACGTTTCGCGATTGGATCGAACCGGGCGTGCAGGCGGGAACGTGGGGCAAGAACTCGATTTCATTATGAACTTCCACCTCACCAAACACTCGGACGTTCTGGCGGGGTATTCCCACCTGTTCGCCGGGAGTTTCATCAAGAACACCGCCCCGGCCGCGCAAAAGGACGGTTTCGATTCGAGTACATTCTTCGTGATGTACAACTACCGTTGGTAAAAATTGTGCAATCGGCCCGCTGGGTGAGAACACCTCAGCGGGCTGATGCCCGCCGCTCGGCATGGCCTTGGCATTCGGAGTATTACTTCAAATCCTCGGGCTTCACGCCCGGCTTCCAATCTTCGTTTTTCTTCGATTTGAACTTGGTCGGTTTATAATCGCCAACGAGATCGACCTTCGATTTCTCGGCGATCTTGTCTTCCATGCCGAGTGCCCAGTAGCAGGCGTTCACGAGCATTCGGCGGGTGCCTTCGAAGAGGAAATCTTCGCCGCAGCCCATCGTCGTGGTGAACACGCGGCAAGTGTTGCCGCTCTCGCCTTTGAAGGTTTTCGTCCAGGCCAAGGGCATCATCGGTTCGTTTTTCTTGCCGGTCACGGCTTTGGAATCGGGCATGAGGGTTTCGGTCACTTCGCCGAGCAAGAGCACTTTGCTATCGCCGGGGAGCGGAGATTTCACGGTATAGACGTCGGTGGTGCCGAAGATGGAACCGGGTTCGATTCCCTTGAGGATCGGATTCTTTTCCTCGCCGGGTGCGAAGATGCCACGGGTGCCCTCGGTGCCGTGCTTGCCGTGGTGAGCCACCCAAGTTTCGCCGAGGATTTGCTTGCCGAAGCCCCCTTCGAAGCCCGCGACTTTTCCGTTGTGCGAATACTTGGCGTATGTGCTGGTGCCTTTGATGTTGAAGGCGTGCGTTGCGGTACGAAGGCCGATCAACGGTTTCCCGGCTTCGACGTAATCGACGATGAACTTCATTTGATCGTCGGGCAGGTTGCGGAAGCGTGTGAAGAGTATCATCAAATTGGCGTCTTTGAGTTTCTCCAAGCCGGGGATGTTGTCGATTACATTGGGTTGGATGGCCCCGTCTTTCGGATCGATGGCGAAGAGTACGGTGCAATCGAAGCCGTGCTGTTTGGCGAGGATCTTCGCCATCTGCGGCAGGATTTCTTCTGAGCGATATTCTTCATCGCCGGAGATCAGCACGACCTTTTTCCCTTTGCCGGGGCCTTCACCGCCGGGGATCGTGAGCCACGGATCGCCAGCGTAAGCTGGAATGGCGAGGAAAAGGAAGGCAAAGAACGAACGTCGCATCATGGGAGAAGTTCCGGAATGGGATCGGGAGCGTGAGCACCCGGAGGGATTGAATACAATTCTATTTCTCCAAACGTTCCCTTCCCAACGGATTCTCATGCTGCACGCGATGATTATGGCCGGCGGCGGCGGCACCCGGTTCTGGCCGCGCAGCCGCAACGCCCGCCCCAAGCAGTTCCTCAACTTCAGAGGCGAACGCTCCCTGCTTCAGGGTACCTTCGATCGCATCTCCGCCGTGGTTCCCCCGGAACGGATTTGGGTGATCACGGGTGAAGCCTACGTTGCGGAATCGATCGAACAATTGCCGGAGCTTCCGCAAGCTCAAATCGTCGGCGAACCGTTCCGCCGCGATACCGCCCCGTGCGTGGGCTTGGGGGCCGCACTCGTGGCTGCGCAAGATCCGAACGCCACGGTACTCGTAATGCCCGCAGATCATTTGATCGAACCGGAACGCGAGTTCCACCGGGCCGTTCATGCGGCGGAACAATTCGCCGAGGAATTCCCCGATGCGCTCTTCACCTTCGGCATCCCGCCGACATTTCCATCGGACGGCTACGGTTACATCCACCGCGGCCCCAAATCGGCGGAACGCAACGGCGTGCCCCTTTTCCAAGTGCTGGAATTCAAGGAGAAACCAGCCAAGGAGCTCGCGGAAAAGTACCTCGCCAGCGGCGAGTACGATTGGAACTCGGGCATCTTCGTGTGGAAAGCCAAGGCGATCCTCGGCGAGTTGAACGCCAGCCGACCGGACATTGCCAGCGCTTGCGAACGCATCGCTCTAGCGTGGCCCGACCAGACTGTGTTCCGCAAAGAATACGACGCCATCAAAGGGACAAGCATCGACTTCGCCGTGATGCAAGACGCGGGCAAGGCCGGCAAGGTGAAAGTGCTCTCCGCCCCATACAAGTGGGACGACGTGGGCAGTTGGCTCGCACTCGAACGCAACAACCCGCAGGATGCCCACGGCAACACCGTACAAGGGCAAAGCCTTACCATCGATACCACTGGCTGCGTG
The DNA here is from genome assembly GCA_038211045.1 of Gemmatales bacterium. Classification (GTDB taxonomy): domain Bacteria; phylum Planctomycetota; class Planctomycetia; order Gemmatales; family Gemmataceae; genus JALHQU01. The sequence goes on along the minus strand of JBBQWA010000278.1, from coordinate 1,315 downwards.
ATATCCGCCAACCCCGGCCAATTGATCGCCACGATCGGATTGGAAGATCTGATTATCATTCAAGATGGCAATGCTACGCTCGTGGCCCGCAAGCAGGACGAAGCCCGCGTGAAGGAAATCGTGGATAAACTGAAGGCTGCGAAGAGTGGGGATTACCTGTGAGTAGCGGCAGGCTGTTGGGCATCGATCACGGCACCGTGCGCATCGGGATCGCGTGTTGCGACCCGGATCGCAAGATCGCTTCCCCGATGGAAACGTACGCACGGAAATCGCCGGAGAAGGATGCCGCGTACTTTGTCAAACTCGTGAAAGAAGAAGGCTTCGTCGAAGCCGTGGTGGGGTTGCCGATCAGTTTGAATGGCACGGAAGGCCCGGCGTGCAAGCTCTGCCGGGAGTACGGCGAATGGTTCCGAACCGCCGTCAACATTCCGGTGTCTTACCACGATGAACGCTTCACGACTACCGCGGCGGAAGAGCTGCTCTGGGCGGCCGGGTTGAATCACAAGCAACGCCAACAACGCCGGGATAAGCTGGCCGCGATGCTGATGCTGCAAGCGTACCTGGATTCTTTAGCTCGATGCGCCAGCGTGTGAGTCTGACTCGTCCAAGAACGAATTTCATCGGATAATCACACTGGCGAGCCTGGAGCGTCAGCGACCGGAGAAAGTCCCTTTAAGTGACGATATTTGCTTGTGATTCCGCGTGCCTGTTGGGAGATTCCCTCCGGTTGCTGTCGCTCCCGGCTCGCAAGCGTGGTTTTCTTGTCTAGGGCAATATCAATCCTTGCGATAGGAACAGAAACCAACCAATGACCGAACGCGAATTTGCTACCGATGTTGTCGCTCGCCTGCAAAACGCGGGGTTTGAAGCGCTATTTGCCGGGGGTTGCGTCCGCGATGAACTCCTCGGGATCGAACCCGCAGATTTCGATATTGCCACATCGGCCACTCCCGATCAGGTCAAGCAACATTTCAAACGTTGCCATAGTTTCGGGGCGAGCTTCGGCGTCGTTGAAGTTTTGGGGCCGCGCGATCCCCACGGCGAATGGCTGAAAGTGCAGGTCGCCACGTTCCGCAGCGACGGCACCTATACGGATGGTCGCCGGCCCGATACGGTCGTATTCAGTTCACCCGAAGAAGATGCGGCACGACGGGACTTCACCATCAATGGGCTTTTTCGTGATCCCATCACTGGCAAGGTGTTCGACTATGTCGGCGGTGAAAGGGATCTGAGATTCAAGGTACTCCGTGCCATCGGCGACCCGGCAAAGCGATTCGAAGAAGACAAGCTGCGCATCCTGCGGGCCGTCCGCATG
>JBBQWA010000277.1:0-6077 GCA_038211045.1 Gemmatales bacterium | reverse complement strand
TGCCCGCGATACCTACGAAATGCTGGCGAAACGCCGCGTGCCGATGACCGCGAAGCCGTTCCAGTTCGGCGTGCGCATCGAACACACGCAGCAAACCGTGAACCGCGCCCAATACGGCGGCAAGCCGTGGGAGAACATCCTTGGCAACGCCGATTACTCGCTCGTGGCCCATGGCAAGAACGATCTCTTTACCTTTTGCATGTGCGCGGGGGGCTACATCATCCCGAGCGTTTCGCAAGAAGGTTATTTCTGCACCAACGGTATGAGCCTTTCGAAGAGGGATTCCCCCTACGCAAACTCCGGCTTGGTCGTGACCGTGCCGACGGAAGCATTCGGATCCAAAGACGTTCTCGCTGGGATGCGATTACAGATGGAATACGAGGCGAAAGCCTTCGCCCTCGGCCGGGGAGAATACCGCTCCCCGATCCAACGGGCCAAGGAGTTCGTGAACCGTCAGGCGAGCACTGGCACAGTAGCGAGCAGCTACCCTCTCAGTGTAGTGCCGTGCGATTTGCGTGAAGTGCTGCCGCCGCTGGTGGCCGATGCGGTTCGACACGGGTTGCCGCAGATGGATCGTCGTTGGAATGGGCACTTCTTGAAGGACGCCACGATCGTGGGGCCGGAATCGCGCGGGAGTTCGCCGGTGCGGATCGACCGCGAGAATACTTCGCGGGAATCGCCGGGCATCCCGGGGTTGTTCCCCGTCGGCGAAGGAGCGGGCTATGCCGGGGGTATCGTGAGCGCTGCCGTGGACGGTTTGAAAACGGCCCGTGCGATCATCGCGAAGTACGCACCACTGGAGAAAGAAAAGAATTAGACACAGAGATCACAGAGATCACAGAGAAAAAACTGTTTAGATCTTCTCTGTGTCCTCTGTGTCTAATTCTTCCTTGATTGAAAACAGATGAATCATCCCACCCTCGAAGATCTCCGCACCGCCATCGCTCGCTTCAATACCGAAGCGGTGCCCGCTGCGTTTCAAACGCCCCGATATCGCCTGCGTTACTATTCGTGGGGCACTGGCCCCACTGTTGTCATCGTTCACGGCCTGTGCGATTCGCCCCGTTCGTTCTGCATGCTCATGGCGAATCTCGCGGATGCCGGGTTTCGTTGCCTGAGCTACGACCTCGCCAATGGCAAAAACGACGATGCGGTCTTTGGAAAATACAAACATGCCGATTACGTCGATGATCTCATTGCCTTGCTCGACCATCTGCAACTGCCGTGGGTCGATATCCTCGGTTCCTCCTTCGGTTCCACGATCACGCTCGCGGCGCTGGCGAAGTATCCATCCCGTTTCCGCAAGGCAGTGCTGCAAGGCGGATTCGCCACGCGAAAGCTGAGGCGGATCGAACGCGGCCTGGCCCGATTGGGGCGATACTGGCCCTGGCGGATGGCCCAGTTGCCGATCCGCTACCGTGTGATGGAACGATTGGAGAAGCATCAGTTCGTCGGTTGCCCGGATGAAATTTTCGAGTTCTTGATCGAATGCAGCGGCGAGACGCCCATTCGGGCTGCGGCCCGGCGGGGCCTCATCATCGATAAGCTCGACCTGCGGCCGAAACTGCCCACGATTCCGCATCCCGTGCTGATGATCGGCGGCGACCGCGATGCCTTGGTGCCCCGGGACATCGAAGCCCAAGTGGAGGCCGGATTGCCGAACGTGTACCGCGTGGAATTCACTCCGTGCGGCCACTATCCGCAGTACACGATGCCGGGGCCGATGGCGGAGGAAATGGTGGGATTTTTCCGGCGGGCGTGAACATGCGAACGCGATTTTGGCTCTTGCTGAACGGGCGATCCGCCCGTAGATTTCTAGAAGAAGCCCGGGTGGCGGAATTGGCAGACGCGCTAGCTTGAGGTGCTAGTCCTCGCAAGGGGGTGCAGGTTCAAGTCCTGTCCTGGGCATTCGCAAGACTCCAAGCGTTCCGCTTGGAGTTTTTTCGTTTCTAAAGGCATCGCTCCGCGGTATTCTTACTCCAACTCCTTCCCCGCGAGTAATCCATGCTCCGAATATATTCCCTGTTGGCCAGCATTCTGCTCAGCCATGTTGCCCCGGCCGCAGAGAAGCCGAATATCGTGTTCATCTTTTCGGACGATCACGCCTACCAAGCGGTGAGTGCTTACGGCCATCCATTGAAGTTGAACGAAACCCCGAACATCGATCGCATCGCCAAAGAGGGCGTTCGCTTCGACCGCTGTTTGGTTCCCAATAGCATCTGCGGGCCGAGTCGGGCGACCGTACTCACTGGCAAGTATTCCCACGCCAACGGCTTCTACGATAACTCCCGCAGCAAGTTCGATGGTTCGCAGACCACCTTCCCCAAGTTACTGCAAACCGCCGGGTACCAGACGGCGATCTTCGGCAAATGGCACCTCGGCTCCGATCCCGTGGGCTTCGACCACTGGCACATCCTGCCGGGCCAAGGCATTTACTACAACCCGCCGATGATCAAGATGGGCGTCCGCGGCATCCAGCCGGGCTACACGACCGACATTATCACCAAGCTCTCGCTCGATTGGTTGAAGACGCGGGATAAATCAAAACCCTTCGTGATGATGTGCCAACACAAAGCCCCGCACCGCGAATGGTCGCCCGCGCTACGCCACCTCGATCACGATAAAGGCCGTGTGTACCCGGAACCCGATACGCTCTTCGACGACTACGCGAACCGGGGCAAAGGAGAAAAGAACCAAGACATGACCTTGGAGAAAACCTTCGCGCCACTCGACGCCAAGCTCGTCTATCCGCCGGGAATCAACGACGAACAGAAGAAGGAATGGGACAAGTATTACGCGCCTCGGAACGCCGCGTTCCGCGAAGCCATGCTCTCCGGAAAAGCGCTCACTCAGTGGCGTTACCAGCGTTACATGCACGATTACTTGGGCTGCATCAAGGCGGTCGATGAATCGGTGGGCGAAATCCTCGATACGCTCGACAAGGAAGGGTTGAAAGAAAACACGATCGTCGTCTATTGCTCGGATCAAGGATTCTACTTGGGCGAGCACGGTTGGTTCGACAAGCGTTGGATTTTTGAAGAAAGCCTGCGCACGCCGATGATGATCCGTTGGCCCGGCGTGGCCAAGCCCGGCCACTCCACGGCGAACATCGTGAGTACCCTCGATTTCGCCCCGACATTCCTCGCCGCGGCGGGTGTAACGGTTCCCAAGGAAATCCAAGGGTTGAACATGGCGCCAATTTTGAAGGGGGAAACTCCCGAGAATTGGCGGAAAAGCTTCTACTACCACTACTATGAACACCCCGGCCCGCACAGCGTGCCCAAGCACTACGGCGTCGTCACGGATCGCTACAAGCTCGTGCGTTTCTACGAGAAAGAATTCGACTACTGGGAACTCTTCGACCGCGAAAAAGACCCGAAGGAACTGGCGAGCGTGTACGGCAAACCCGAATACGCTGCGGCTCAAAAAGAGTTGGAAACCGAACTCGCCCGGCTCCGCAGCGAGTTGAAAGTTCCAGACCCCGACCCGCCCGAAACCAATCTGAGGAAGAAATAAGTCCCGAGCCGGAAGCGTAAGCGACGAGTTCCTAAATGGTCGTCGCTCACGCTTCCGGCTCGGTTCAACTGAACCATTCCTGCAACGGCGTGACCGTCAGTTCCTGCGTCTGAAGGGCTTTGCAGGCTTCGACCACGGCGAACGCGGCCGAGAGCGTGGTGATGCAGGTGATCCGGTGGGTGACGGCCGCCGAGCGAATCTTGCCTTCGTCGGTGTGGAAGCCCTTGCCCGTCGGCGTGTTGATGATCATCGCAATTTCGTTGTTCTTCATTTTGTCCAAGATATTCGGCCGCGCCCCTTCTTGTATCTTCGGCAACACGACCACCGGTATGTTCTGCCCCCGTAGCACGGCGGCCGTTCCCGGAGACGCCAACAGCGAATACCCCATATCCGCCAACTGTTTCGCCACCGGGGCGATTACGGCTTTATCTTGACCGGCCACGGAAATGAATACCGTGCCTTTCAAAGGCAGCGGGGCACCCGCTGCGAGTTGAGCCTTCGCGAAGGCCATCGCGAGCGTGGTATCGCTGCCCATCACTTCGCCGGTCGATTTCATCTCCGGGCCGAGGATGATGTCGGTTCCGGCGAATTTGTTGAAGGGGAACACGCTTTCCTTCACCGAGTAGTGGGTCGGAACCACTTCGTCGAGCACGCCGAGTTCGTCGAGCGTCTTCCCCACCATTACGAGGGCCGCGAGCCGGGCGAGTTGAACCCCGGAAGCTTTGGAAACGAACGGGATCGTTCGGCTCGCCCGCGGATTCGCTTCGAGGATGTACACTTCGGGCCGTTCGGTCGTCGTGCCATCGGGGGCCAGCCCTGTCACGGCGAACTGAATGTTCATCAATCCTTTCACGTGCAACGCCTCGGCGAGCAGCCGCGTTTGGCGTTTGATCTCTTCCACCACTTCCTTCGGCAAGGTGTGAGGCGGGATCACGCACGCCGAATCCCCCGAGTGGATGCCGGCTTCCTCGATGTGTTGCATCACGCCGCCGATCACGGTTCGCGTTCCATCGCTCAAACAATCGACATCTACTTCCGTGGCGAGTTGGAGGAACTTGTCGATCAACACGGGCTTCCCCGGCGAGACATCCATCGCCCGCGCCATGTACCGCTTAAGCCCTTCTTCGTCGTGGACGATCTCCATACCGCGGCCGCCGAGCACGAAGCTCGGGCGCAGTAGCACCGGGTAGCCGATCCGCCGCGCCGCCACGACGGCCTTGAACATTTCGGTCGCACTGTCGTTTTCTGGTTGCTTCAGTCCGAGCTTCTGAATCAGTTCCGAAAACAATTCGCGGTCTTCGGCGGTATCGATATCTTCGACGCTCGTTCCGATGATCGGCACGTTCGCTACGGAGAGCGGCTTGGCCAAGTTCAACGGCGTCTGCCCGCCGAACTGTACGATTACGCCTTCGGGCAGCATACGATCGTAAATGTTCAACACATCTTCGGAGGTGAGCGGCTCGAAGAAGAGGTGATCGGAAGTATCGTAATCGGTGCTCACCGTTTCCGGATTCGAGTTCACCATGATTACTTCGTACCCGGCCTTTCGCAGTGCGAACGCGGCTTGGCAACAACAGTAATCGAATTCGATCCCCTGCCCGATCCGGTTCGGCCCGCCACCGAGAACCATGATGCGGGGCTTGCCGGTGAACGGTAACACTTCGTCTTGGGGCATGGGGTGTGGGGTGTGGGGTGTGGACGACCCGTCTTGTGATACCCCATACCCCACACCCCATACCCGAGCTTCGTAGGTGCTGTAGTAGTACGGCGTGAACACCTCGAACTCGGCGGCGCAGGTATCGACCGACTTGTACACCGGTGCGATGCCCATGGCCAAGCGGGCCGCGCGCACTTCGTCTTCGGAGCAGCCCCAAACGTGGGCGAGTTGGCGATCGAGGAAGCCGAGTTGCTTCGATTGCATCATGAATTCGGCGGAACACGCGAGCAAACTTCCGACCGCGGTGATTTCGTCTTCGAAGTCGACCAGTTCCCGGATGTTGCGGAGGAACCACAAATCGATGTTGGTACGGGCGTGAATATCCTCCAAGCCCATGCCCAACTTCATCGCGTAGCGCACGTACCATATGCGTTCCGCATTGGGCACGGTGAGTTTCAACAGCACATCTTCGAGTTTGGGGGCATCGGGCTTGTTCCATTTGTCGGCGCGATCCAAGCCCAAACCGAAGCGGCCGACTTCCAAGCCGCGCAGGGCTTTCTGCAAGCTCTCTTTGAACGTGCGGCCGATGGCCATGGTTTCGCCCACCGATTTCATCTGCGTGGTGAGCGTGCCGTCGGCATCGGGGAACTTCTCGAAGGCGAACCGCGGAATCTTGGTGACGACGTAATCGATCGTCGGCTCGAAGCTCGCCGGGGTGTGCTTCGTGATGTCGTTCTTCAGTTCGTCCAAGGTATAGCCCACGGCGAGCTTCGCCGCGATCTTGGCGATGGGGAAGCCGGTGGCCTTGCTGGCGAGGGCGCTCGACCTGCTGACCCGCGGATTCATCTCGATGGCGATCATTCGCCCGCTCTTCGGTTCGATGGCGAATTGAATGTTCGAGCCG
>JBBQWA010000276.1:0-6188 GCA_038211045.1 Gemmatales bacterium | reverse complement strand
CCCGACTTCCACGCCACGGTTCACTGCACCATGGGCATCGATCCGAGTAAGGAACTGATGGATCAATCCCGCCCCGTGCCCATCACCGATGGCGGCAAGCCGATCGCAGCGATGTTTGCGTAGGGTTGACTATTCGATGGTGAACGGAGCATCGAACATCATCCCGCATTCGTCGCGGCCGGGTTGGCAGCGAAACCGACCACCGGCGCCCGGCAGGCGAAATCCTTGCAAACGTACATGCTTACCCGCCCATCGATCATCGTCTTCCCGTGCAATAGCGGAATGCCGGCGGGGGCATCGCCCGTGTGCGGATCGTGGAACGCGATCACCCGGTTCGGTTGGAACCCACCGCGGAGTTGCTTCAACACCCGAACGGTTTCCGGATCGTTCGCGTTGCCGAGGATTGCGTATTCTTCCACCGGCCCGAGGTAGAAATCCAAGGCGTTCAGCATCTGCCCGGCGGCCATCGGGTTCTCGCCCAACAGGCTGCGGTACGCCCGCAAAGTACCTTCCGCGGCGGCGTAAAAATCCGAACGCCCGGTGAGTTTGGCCAACCGCAAGAGCGCCGTCGCGGCCATCGAATTCCCCGAGGGAACGGAGCCGTCTTGCAAATCTTTCGTTCGCACGATCAATTCTTCGTGATCGTTCGCGGTGAAGAAGAAGCCCCCCTGCGGATCGGCGAAATGGGCGAGCATCGCCTCGGCGAGTTCCACGGCGGTATCGATCCAACGGGCTTCGAACGTGGCTTCGTACACCGATACCAGAGCATCGGCGAGGTAGGCGTAATCTTCGAGGTATCCGGTGAGCTTGGCGGGTTGGTTCGCCCCGCTGGTGCGGAAGAGCCGAGTTGTTCGCGGCGAGTCTTGCGAGCCGACTTCGTTCAGAGGCTCGCTTCGCTCGCCGCGAACATGGACTTTCAGCAAGAACTCCGCAGCACTCACTGCTGCTCGCACATACTCCGGTTCGTCGAACGCCGTCCCCGCATGGGCAAACGCCGCGATCATCAACGCGTTCCACGCCGTGAGGTGCTTTTCATCCCGGCCCGGCCACACGCGCTTGGACCGAACGTCGTACAATTGTTTTGCCAAATCCTTCAGCTTCGTTTGGAACTCCGCGAGTTCCATCCGTTGAATCCGGGCATCCTCGGCATCCGAACGATGGCGGCAGAGGATGTTGTGCCCTTCGAAGTTCCCGCCGGGCGACGTACCCCACACGGCTTGGGCGAATCGGGCATCCGAACCGAGGATCGTTTCGATCTCGGCTTCGCTCCAAACGTAGAACTTGCCTTCCTCGCCTTCGCTATCGGCGTCTTGCGTGCTGTAGAAGCCGCCGGAAGGGGCGGTCATCTCGCGGAGCACGTAATCGAGGGTTTCGCGGGCGATCTGCTGGAAGTACAGATCGCCGGTGCGCTGGAATGCTTCGACGAGTACCTGAACGAGCAAGGCGTTGTCGTAGAGCATTTTCTCGAAGTGAGGCACGAGCCAAACGGCATCGACGGAGTAGCGGGCGAAACCGCCGCCGATCTGATCGTAGATACCGCCGCGAGCCATCTTTTCGAGGGTGTGAGTGACGAGTTGTTCCAAGCCGGAAGCGTTAGCGACGATGGAGTTCGCATCGTCGCTAACGCTTCCGGCTCGGACGGACTGGCGCAACAGCAACTTCAATTCCATCGCGTGCGGGAACTTCGGGGCGTACCCGAAACCGCCGTGGGTACGATCGAAACTCCGTTTCAGTTTCGAGGCTGCGGCCGCAATGAGTTCCGCCGTGAGCGGGGCCTCGTTGCGTTCGAGATCGCCCATCGATTGCAATCCCTCGGCAACGTTGCCGCCGAGTTCCGCGAGTTGTTCCGGCTTGGTGTGCCAGGCGTTGGCTACGGCGAGGAGCAACTTGGGGAAGCTCGGCCGTTGCGGGGCGTAGCGATCGTCGGGCGGGAAATAGGTGCCCGCGTAGAAGGGCTTCAAATCGGGCGTGAGGAACACGCTGAGCGGCCAGCCACCGCCTTCGCCGCGGTTCAGCAGGTGGTGGGCCGTCATATAGATCTGATCGAGATCGGGGCGTTCCTCGCGATCCACTTTGATGCTGAGGAAATGTTCGTTCATCAGTTGGCCGACGGCTTCGTTCTCGAAACTCTCGTGCTCCATCACGTGGCACCAATGGCACGCCGAGTAGCCGATGCTGAGGAAGATCGGCTTGTTCTCGGCCTTCGCTCGGGCGATGGCTTCCGGCCCCCACGGGAACCAATCGACGGGGTTGTGGGCGTGCTGCTTCAAATACAGCGAGGATTCGTGAACGAGTCGGTTGGTGAACATAGTGGAATTCCTTTCGCCCGACTTCGGAAGGGGCGTATCCGCGATTGTACGTTGAATCCGGCGGCCGAGGCGAATTCGACCTACGCCCCGAACTGAAATGCGACTAAAGTACTCGTGGTATGCGTCGAACGATGAGGGCGGGGCGTATGAATGGTTTTCCCGGTTCCACCCCGGAATTCGATGTGCTCGTGATCGGTGCCGGGCCGGCGGGTTCGATTGCGGCGCGGGGGCTGGCGCTCGCGGGGCTTCGCGTTCGCATGATCGATAAAGCGACGTTCCCCCGGCGGAAAGTGTGCGGGTGTTGCCTCAACGGCAATGCCCTCGCAGCCTTGGAAAACGTGGGCCTCGGCGATCTTCCCGCGAAACTCGGAGCGGTGCCGCTGCATACGTTTCTCACGGCCACGGCGGGTCGGATGGCCGCGGTGCCGTTGAAGGGGGTGAGCCTTTCCCGCGATGCCTTGGATGTGGCCTTGATCGGAGAAGCGGTGAAGGCGGGCGTGGAGTTCCGGGAGGGAGTGAACCATCATTCCCCGCAAAGCGGGGAGACAGCGTTCCCCCGCCTCGGTGATGCAGGGGGACGATGTCCCCCCGCTTTCATCACGGTCTATGCGAGTGGATTAAACGGCGTTCCTTCGACAGTGGCCAATACATCGCGCATCGGCGCGGGAACGATCCTTCCATACGCCCCGGCGTTCTACGAACCGGGCCGCATCTATATGGCCGTCGGAACCGGGGGATACGTCGGCCTCGTGCGACTCGAAGATGGCCGCTTGGATGCCGCGGCAGCGTTCGATCCCGCCTTCGTGCGATCGTGCGGCGGCATGGGAAATGCAGCGGAACGAGTGGTGAAGGAAGCGGGGTTTCCACCTCTTGGCTGGAGTTCGGACTTTAGCCCGTCTTTGATGCCCGACACAGACGGGCTAAAGCCCGAACTCCAACTCAATGCTTGGAAAGGCACCCCCGCACTCACGCGAACCCCCAACGCCATCGCGGGGCCGGGGTGGTTCGCCGTGGGCGATGCCGCGGGGTACGTGGAACCCTTCACCGGCGAAGGCATGGCGTGGGCGATCTCCGGGGCTGCGGCCGTTGTACCCTTCGTTCGACAAATGCTCGCGGGCGATACCGCCGGAGCCATCGCGGGTTGGACGAAACAGCATGCGAAGATCATCGGGCGCCGCCAACGAACTTGCCGGAAATTGGCGAGATTGCTCCGTTCGCCCGGTATCTATGACTGGGTGGTGCGGGGTATGCATTGGTTCCCCGCAATCGCTCGGCCCGTGGTGCGGGCGCTGAATCGACCGAATGCGTAGGTTGGTTCAAACGGTGTGCGAAGCACAGCGGAGGCCCGATGTGGGCGAGTTCCTAATACGTCGGGCCTCGTCCGCTCTCCGTGCGTCCATCGAACCGACCTACGAATTTCCACCGAGCATTCTTTATGTCCCTCCTCATCCACGGCCTCGGCACGGCCAACCCGCCCGACGCCATCTCGCTCGCCGATTCCATCGCGATATCCAGGAGGCTGGCCGATCCGAAGATCTCGCACTGGGTCGAGGAGATCTACTCGGGCACAGGCGTCAAACGACGCTTTATTTGTCACGGCAACGCCGTGGTACGCGACATCATCGACGGCACGCAGCACACCACATCGCCGTTCCTGCTGCACCCGGATCGACCCCACGGCCCCAGCACCGCCCAACGGATGGAACAGTACGCCGAGTTCGCGCCGAAGCTGGCACTCGCGGCGGCACAACGGGCTTTCGGGTTGGATCACCCACCCGCTCAGGCGGGCGGTTCCACAATCCCCCCGCCTTCCTCCATCACCCACCTCGTCACCGTGACCTGTACCGGGTTCGTCAGCCCCGGTGTCGAATTCTATTTGATGAAACATTTGAACCTGCGGGCGACCGTCGAGCGCGTGAACGTCGGCTTCATGGGTTGCCACGGGGCGATTAACGGTCTGCGCGTCTGCCATGCGATTACCACGGCGAACCCGCACGCCCACGTTCTGATGGTATGCGTCGAGTTGTGCAGCTTGCACTACTACTACGGGGCAAATCCGGGCCAACTCATTGCCAATGCTCTGTTCGCCGATGGTGCCGCCGCGATCGTGGCCACAGGTAATGCGTTTGAACCCGAACATCAATACGGCCGCGTGCGCGGAACCGGTTCGTGCCTGATCCCCGGTTCCGAAAAGGAAATGGGCTGGAAAGTCGGGGATCACGGCTTCGAGATGGTGCTCACGAAGAAAGTCCCGCGACTGATCGCCCAACACGTGAAGCCGTTCCTCGCGGACTTTCTCTCGAACTTCGGTTTGGGCATCGAAGATGTCGGTTCGTGGGGCGTTCACCCCGGCGGCCCGAAGGTGCTCACCTCGGTGGAGGAAGGCTTGGGCCTACCCGCCGGTTCGTGCGACGTGAGCAAGGAAGTGCTGGCGAACTTCGGCAACATGAGTTCGCCGACGGTACTGTTCATTTTAGAGAAGTTGAAGGACGCCCCGAAGCCGGCTGTGCTGCTGGGCTTCGGCCCCGGCCTCGTCGCGGAAGCGGCGCTCGTGGGGTAAGGCTTCAGGGTGCCCCTGCGGATTTCGGCCAAGAGCGGCCAAGAGCCGAAATGCACACGAACCCCTCCGTCATTCTCGCGCAGGCGGGAATCCAGTTTTCTCTTTGTGAACAAGCTTTTCTGGATTCCCGCCTGCGCGGGAATGACGGGGATTGCAATTCAGGGATGCGGAAATCAAAAGGTGCACCCAAGTTTCATTTCCCCTTGTGCAGAATGCGGCGAGTGGGTAATACGGGCAACCCTTGTCCCGATGTGGAAGCTCGCGATGCGTTCGAAGTTTGCAGTGCGGTTACAGTTGGAATCACCCGAAGACCGTGCCGTCCCCAGTGCGACCGCGTCGTGCATGGTTCAGGTTGCTCCCGTCGAGCATGCGACCGAACAGCAGCAGCCTCAATTCAGGCCCCAGCCGGGTGAAAGTCAACCTGTCATGCAGCCGCCGGCACAGCCCGCGAAGATGGCCCTTAGCGGTTGGCTAGCCGGGCAGGTGAAGGTGCAGTCCACTCCTCACGTCGGTGCCCCGGTAACTTCGCTAAGCGGAACCGCCGAACTCGCGGGCCTTGGGCGCGTGACCGTGGAAGGCAACCTGCGAGGCGTCGGCAACCTCGCGGAAGGCCAAGCCAACGGTATCATCAAACTGACTAAGATCGGCGACCCGAGAAGCACGATCACGCTCGAATTGCGCGGCCCCATGCAAGCGGGGTTTTCACCGCTACCAACGAAATGGACTGCCACAGTCATCGAGAAGAGCGGGGCGTTCGCCAAGATCCAAGGCACTACGGAACTGACCCTCGCCGTAACCTTGGATGTCAACAATCCGAGCCGGGGGACTTTCCACGGCCGAATCCAACCGGGTGTAAGTTTACCCGTCGCGCCGCCTCTCAAGGGTTGGCTGGCCGGTCAGGTTCAAGTCGAACAAACCGACCCGCGGATCGCCGACCTCGTGCCGAGGCAATTCCTCAGCGGTACTGCGAAACTCGATGGGTTGGGGCGGGTGAAGGTGGAAGGATTCGTCCAAGGCGTAGGCTTCATGCCCCAAGGCCGAGCGACCGGCATGCTCACGCTCACCAAGATCGGTGACCCAAGCAGTACGATCACCTTGAAACTGACGGGCCCTCTCACTCGGGGTGGCTCGGCGTTACCCACGAAATGGACTGCCACAATCATCGATCAGTCCGGGGCGTTCGCCAAGTACGGAGGCTCAATGAACCTCACCCTCTCCCTAGCTTACAATGCATCGAATCCGAGCCGGGGAACCTTCCACGGCTGGATTTAAGAATCACCCGAACGCTTCACTCAGTAGCGAATCGCATTCGGCATTCG
>JBBQWA010000275.1:0-6190 GCA_038211045.1 Gemmatales bacterium | reverse complement strand
TCTACCAAATCTTCGTGCAAGACCTCGCCACCGGCCGCTTCGATCGCATGACCCCCGGCAAGGGTCGCTCGACCTGCGCGTACTTCCATCCTTCCAAACCTCGGATCATCTTCGCCAGCAGCCACGACGACCCGAACGCGGAGAAAGTGCAAGTCGCGGAGATCATACAGCGTGAAGAAGACGCCAAGGCGGGTCGCCGACGCCGATATCAATGGGATTTCGACCCGCACATGAAGATTTACGAAGCCGATTTGAACGGCGACAACCGAATTTGTCTCACACCCGATGCCAAGGCGTACACCGCCGAGGGGAGCTTTTCCGCCGACGGCAAGAAGATCGTGTACAGCAGCGGCAACGCCGGGGACGTGCAGATTTACACGATGGACGCCGACGGCAAGAACGCGAAGGCGATAACGACCGCGAAGAATTGCTACAACGGCGGCCCCTTCTTCAGCCCCGATGGCACCAAGGTGATCTTCCGCAGCGACCGCAAAGAGAAAGATCGCCTGCAACTCTATGTGGTGAACGCCGACGGTACCGGCGAAAAAGCCCTCACCGACAACGATAAGTGGGTGTACTGGGCGCCCTACTGGTACAAGGACGGAAAACACATCATCTACACCGGCGCGGATCACTCGGATGAAACCGCACGGCCGAACTACGACCTCTATTGGATGAACATCGAAACCGGCAAAGCCACTCGGATCACGTTCGCCCCCGGCCAAGATGTGCTGCCGGTGTTCAGTCCAGATTGCACGAAGCTAATGTGGACGAGCAACCGCGATGGCCGCAGTCCGACGCAGTTATACTCGGCCGATTTCGCGGTGCCGAAGTGAGCGGCGGGTGTCAACCCAACTGCAATTGAATCGTCGCTCACGCTTCCGGCTCAGAAAATACATCCGCAATTGAATCGTCGCTCACGCTTCCGGCTCAGAAATACATCCGCAATTGAATCGCCGCACACGCTTCCGGTTCAGATCTGCTTCAGAAGAGTCTGCTCACAGATAACGCAGCAGATTAAGAGGATCAAACTCCGAATGTTTGATCCTCTTAATCTGCGTTCGATCCGCGTCATTCGCGGTTTCACAGGAATCAACCCACCTGCGGAAATTGCAGAATGCTCAGGTGATTTCGCCCCACCGCTCGCCGATCATCCCCCCGAATGGCGGAGCATTGAACCTTCCACCAAGTACACCACATCCTCGGCGATATTCGTAGCGTGATCGGCGATGCGTTCCAAATGACGCACGGCGGAGAAGAGAGAAATCCCGCTTTCGATGCGGTCCGGCGATAGCTTCATCTCGGCGATCAACTCGGCGATGATCGCATCGTTATCCCGATCCACTTCTGTATCGAGCCGGATGATTTCCCGGGCCGCGTTCGCATCGGAATTGACGAAAGCCCCGAGCGCCTTGTGTACCATCTGCGTGGCCCGGTGGGTCATGCTAGTCAGGCGCTCCGGAATGGTGGGGAAGGGGGGCTGCGAAATGGCGATGGCCCGCTCCGCGATGTTCACCGCCAAATCTCCCATGCGTTCCAAATCGGTGGAAATCAGCATCACGGCGCTGATGCGGCGGAGATCGACCGCCACCGGTTGGTGCAGCGCGAGAATCTTCAAGCATTCTTCTTGCACGGCGTTCTCGAACAGATCGATTTCGTGATCCTTTTCCAGCACGCGCCGGGCCGCGTCGGCATCCCGTTTCTCTAAGGCCGAGGTCGAAGCGTACACGGCTTCTTCCACGCACCCGGCCATTTCCAGAATCATCCGCTGTAACCGCTCCATCTCGATTTGCAATTGTTTCGACACGACCGAACTCCGGAACCGATGCGGCAGGAAAAGCCGGGAATCCCGCGTATGATAACCCGACGTTTCCCCGCACGCACTGAAAACTCGAAGAATATGGCCACATTGTCGGTCGATCCGAAAAGCCCTGCCAAAACGTTTGTGGAAGCGGCGGCCGCGAGCCGTCTCATCGACCGCGAAGTGTTGATGCGGATTTATGCCGGGGGCCCGCCGAGCGCCACCACCACGGCGGATCGATTCGCCGGGTACCTCGTCGAACGCGGCGAACTCACGCAATTCCAAGCCGATAAAATCCTCGCCGGGGCCACCTCCGGATTGTGCGTGGGCAAGTACCGCGTGCTTTGCCCGATCGCGCGGGGCGGCATGGGGATCGTGTACTTGGCCCGCGAACTCGATCCGGCCAAGCCGGGCGCCGGCCGATTGGTGGCGCTGAAGATTCTGGCACCGAGGCGAGCGAAAAAAGAACCCCGCACGCTCATCCGTTTTCAACGTGAAATGGAACTCGGCCGGGCGCTTCCCCCGCACGCTCACCTCGTTCAAACCTACGATTCCGGCACGGCGGACGGCGTGCATTACCTCGCGCTGGAATACGTGCCCGGCGTGAACGCCAAACAACTCGCCGATCTCGGTACACTCACGGTGGAACGCGCGGCCCGCGCCTTCGCCGATGTCGCTTCCGGGTTGCACGCCACGCACCGGGCCGGGATCGTTCACCGGGATGTCAAACCGGCGAACATCATGGTGTTGCCCACCGGTCGGGGCAAGCTCCTCGATTTTGGCTTGGCGATGAAGCTCGGCGAAATCCCGCACGGCGATCCCAGCATCCTCGGCGGCAAGGGCTACACCCTCGGCACCATGGATTTCCTCGCCCCCGAACAAGGGATCGACGCCCTCACCGTCACGCCCGCCGCGGACATCTACGCCTTGGGTTGCAGCCTCTACTACGCCCTCGGCGGCACCGTACCCTTCCCGGCGGGCTCGGCCCGTGAGAAGATCAAGCTCCACCAAACCGCCACTCCCAAGCCCTTGCAACAATTGAACCCCACGGTGCCATCGGATTTCGTCGATCTGATCGATTGGATGATGGCGAAGAAAGCCGAAGATCGCCCCGCTTCCGGCCAAGCGATCGCCGAGGGTTTGGAAAAATGGGCACCGAAAGCGAAGCCGCTGGCCACGCTGAAACCCGATCCGGAATGGGAACGGAATACCATCCGCGAAGTGGAGAAACGCTGGCAGAGTTTCCGCGACGACGGTTCGGAGAACGACGCCAGCGACGAAATGCGTTCCACCCCGACGGCGATCACCGAACGCCCCCGGGGGGATTACCGGGAGTTTCAACGCGGCCGCAGAAAGCTCGTATACGTCATCACCGCTGCGGTCGGAAGCATCCTCGTGGCCTCCGCCATCGCTTTCGTACTGTTCCTCGGCAAGAAGCCGAAGTAACATTCCCCCATGCCTTGCAGCATTCCCCTCGCCAAACGCTACCGGATGGAACGCTCCCTCTGCGGGGCGTTGCCCCCGACCACGCTGCAATCCGGTTTCCGCTTGGTGCCGTGGCACGACCGTTTGTTGGAAGCCCATGCGAAGGTGCTCCACCAAGCGTTCGCCGGGGATTTCGACGGCCGCGTGTTCCCCTGCTTTCGCACCCTCGACGGTTGCTTGGAATTGATGCGAGCGATGCGCGGCTTGCCGAGTTTCTGCCCCGGAGCCACTTGGTTGTTGACCGCTCCCGAAGGATGCATCGGCACGGTGCAGGGGCTGATGGGCGAACACCGCTTCGGCATGTTGCAGAACATCGGGCTGGCTTCGGCCTACCGCGGAAGGGGATTGGGAAGTGCTTTGCTTTGTTCGGCCATCGGCGGGTTCCGCCGTTCCGGGGCCACGCGGGTGAATCTCGAAGTGACCGCGTCGAACCTTCCCGCCATGCGACTCTACGAGAAGTTCGGCTTCCGCTGCATCCGCCACGTGTACAAGCCAACCGCCAGCTCATCCGAGCCGGAAGCGTCAGCGACGATAGCTCCAATCATCCGAGCCGGAAACGACAGCGGCGATGCAATCGAAAATCGTCGCTGACGCTTCCGGCTCGGAAACATTTCACGGTATTCACTCCCTTGCGGTCGTGGCTCCTTCGGGGGTCGTGCCGAATGCCGATGGGTTGTACAGTTGATGCACGGCGAAGGAATACAGGGCCACTTGCACGCTGGTACAAATCACGATGGTCACGATCAGCCGCACGCGGAATACCTGGGTGTACATCAGAAGCAGTTTCAAATCGAACATCGGCCCGAGCACCAAGAACGCCACCTTCGCCGAGACGCTCATCCCGCTGAAACTCGCGGCGAGGAAGGCATCGGCTTCGCTGCAGAGGCAGAGCGCCACGGCGAGCAGCATCATCGCCGGGATCGCCAGATATGGTTGTTGTTGCGAGAGCGTTTCGACACCGCGTATCCATTCGGGGTTCGATTTCACATACGCGGCGAGCGCCGAGCCGATGATCAGGAACACTGTGATATCCATGAAGTCTTTGAGGGCCGTGGCAGAGATGTTGTTCATCCGTTGCACTAACGATTTCTTCTTCTCGGGCGGGGCGGGGGCCTCGTCGAGCACATTCAACGAAAGCTTGCGCTTGACCTTCGGCAAATCGGGGAGTGCCAGCGGCGTGAGCAGCGACTTCGTACTCGATTTCTGCACGTAATGCACCACGATCCCGGTCGTCACGGCAACGAGAAACCCGATGCCGCAACGCAATAGCACCATCGGCACCCCGAGCGATTGTTGATCCGGCCCCACTTTGAATTCCTTGAAGGCGTACCAAGTGCTTGCGATGACGATCACATTCAAGATCGGCCCGGCCAGCATGTAGCTCACGCAACTCGAAAGCGGCAACCCCTTGCGGAGCAACCGCCGCATCACCACCACGATGCCGCATTCGCACATGGGGAAAACCAAGCCGAGCAAACCGCCGATGATCGTGGCAGGTAGAAAATGCTTCGGCAGTATTTTGGCGATGGCTTCCTGAGGTAGAAGTTCTTCGAGGATCCCGGCGATGAGCGCTCCGAGCACGATGAACGGCAACGCCTCCCACACGATGGCGGTGAAGTTGATGACGAAGTTGTTGATGAAGTTGGCGTCCAAATGAGCGATCTCGTGGTGCTTTTGCTAAAGTCTCAACGCTAATTGCCAAATGCTCTCTCAGTAGCTTGAACACATCACGATTAGCTATTAGCAGACAGCCTTCAGCAGTTGGTTTGTAAATCTATTGCATTCCACACGCTGGTGAAAATTACCGGTGCTCATCAATGCGTGTGGGTGTATTGTCCTTCGCCGTGGTCTTGGGTACAAGTGCCCGCGGGGAGCGTCGCCCCGAAGAACCTCTGCCTGATCCCCTTGATGCCGATGCTCGCGAAGAACCACCCGACGCACACGCACACCACCATTCCCGCCGGGCCGACCCGCAGGGATTCCGAACTTCCCATGGGAATCGTCAGCCGGGAACTCCAGCGGTAACCGAGTATTCCGCACAGTACGCTGCCGATCAAAGTGAACCAAAACATCCGCCGCAAGTTCCGGGATGCATTCGCCGCCGCAGCCGCCGGCACGATCAGGAGTGCGTTGATCAACAGGATTCCCACCGCTTTGATCGAAAGGTTCACCACGAGTGCCAGCAAAATGATGAACACATAGTTGTTCAATCGCACCGGCAGCCCCCGCGATTTCGCCAAGCTCGGGTTGAGGCTGCTGAGCACGAAGGAATTGTAACGCCAGCCTACAACAGTCGCGGTGAGGAGTGCGAGAATTCCCAGCCCGAACAGGTCGCTATCGCCGATGTATAAGAGTTGGCCGAAGAGGAAACTTTCGAGATCGAGGTTCACCCGTTGCCGGAGGGCGGGAAGCAACACCGCCGCAAGTCCCAGTGCCAAGGCGAAGAACACCCCGATGACGGTGTCGTTCGCCAATTTCGTTTTTTCCCGGATGAACGCAATGGTCACGCCCATGGTGGCCCCGATACCGCACATCGCCCACGGCACGATCCACAGGTATGGTTCCGCCTGCCGGGGTGTGGTAACACCCACGACCAACACGATCGCGAGCAGGGCGAACGCGACACCGGCAAACGCCGTGTGCGCCATGGCATCGCTGAAGAAAGCCATGCGGTTACCGACGACGAGTGAGCCGACGATGCCGCAGGAAAAGCTCACGAGCACGATCGCGAACAAGGCCCGCACTTCGAACGGGTAGACCGGGGCATTCGCCGTGCTGAGGGCGAGGGCGATCCCTTCCACTTGCAAGCGAATCCAATCTGTTCCAGCATCGCCGAGGAGAATCATGAGTGGGCCATCCGCTCCGCTGCGCGTTCGAGGATTTCCAAAGCTTCCCCGGCTTCTT
>JBBQWA010000274.1:0-6197 GCA_038211045.1 Gemmatales bacterium | reverse complement strand
CAGTTAACAGTTGGAATACAGAATCAAATGCCCACCCTTTGCAACGGGTGGGCTTGAAAAAGGTTACTTCGCCGGGACTTCGAAGCCTTTGTCCTTAGCTTGAGTGCGGATCGTACTCCGCAGCGCTTCATCGAGGGCCTTTTCGTTCTCGTTCTTGGGTTGCTTCTTGGTTTCCTCGTCGATGTGCTTGGCCCGCTTGGTCGCGAGGTCGTTGATCTTCTTTTGAAGTTCCAACCGTTCTTCCAGCTTCTTCTTGATGTAGGGCATCCGTTCTTCCGGCTTGAGCTTCTTCAGCTCGTCCGGCAGGTCTTCTTCCTTGATCTTGGTGAGGTCGAAGTTCGGATCGATCTGGAATTTCTCGACGAGACACCAATCGCCATTCTTGTAAAGGCCGTTGGCCTTGGAAGTCGCGCGTTCCGCCGCTGCGGCCGGGGCGGCCTTCGCAGCGTTGCTGTCTTGCACGGCTTGGTTCGCGGCCCGTTTTTCATCGCTCTTGCGAGCGAGGTAGGTCGTGTTCAATTTGCCGCTGAGTTCGGCGAGTTCCTTGTCTTGCGGCGTGGCGATGGCCGCTTGGCGGGCCTTATCTTGGCTGATGAAAGCCCCTTGGCCGTCGGAATCCTTGGCGAAGGATTTCCACAGGGCATATTCGCTGCTCGATTCAGGCCCGCAGTAAATCGTGTTGATGATGACGTTCTTCCGGTGAGCGAGCTTGGTCACTTCCGAAAGGCTCACTTCCTTGTCCTGATCTGCCGGCTCGTTGCCACAGACGAAGACGATCTTCAACGCGTCCTTTTCGTCCGACCACTTCTGTTCCGCAATCGCATCCCGGCAGACGCGGGCGACGAATTCGTTGCCGCCGCCGGTTTTGAGACCGTTGAGCTTGGCATACACTTCGTCCAAATCCGAAGTGAGGTCGAGTTCCTTTCGCACCCAACCGGCTTCCTTCGAGTAGCCGTTGTGGCCGTAGCTGTAGAGGCTCACTCGCAGGTTGGGCGTCGGTTTCACCTTCGCCAGTTCGTTGACGATGTCCCAAAGTTTGAGTTTCGCGGAATCGATCAGCCCATCCATGCTGTTCGAGACATCGAGGCAGAGCACCAAATCGACCGGTTTGCTGGGCGGCGTGGGCACGGGAGCCGCTTGGGAAGCAAATGCCGAGAGGGCAAACGCCATCGCGGCCAAGGCAAAGTAACGCATCGCGAATCCTCCGGAAGCGGGTGGAACCGCTGGCACTGTACCAGATTCGCAGTAACGGGTGGGTAACGAATGAGATGCGGTATTAAACCCTCTCCCCTCGCGGAGAGGGTGGTTGAGCCGCGCAGCGGATCGGCCGGGTGAGGGGGTTTCATCCAACTGCACATTTATCCATTTTGAAGCCCCCATCGCGATGCCTTTGGGCGTCGGACCTCTCCCCGATGAGCGAGGGTGGAAAACCAATTGGTTTTCAGCCCGAAGGGCTGGGATTACTCAGCCCCGGGCAACGCCCGGGGTAGGCGTTCGCAAGAATATTTCAGCTCGAAGGGCTGGGACAGTCGCAGCTCTTCGGGCTGAACACGCACAGAAATCACTTTACACTCTAACCAGCATTTGTGCTCTCCGTTTGTGCCCTGCGGGCGGAATAGAGTACAAACTCATCGGAATCGGCCTGGGCCACTTATTACGCAACATCATATGCATCAATGATTTGAATGGATATTCGTCCATCACATTTTGTGCTCGGATCGCGGGGGGAGGGGAGGGTGCGTTTCCGAGGGCACAAATCCCGGTCAGAATGACAGCCATACCGCCTGTGCCGATTGGTGAACTTGTAGCGGTTTTGCCAAAGTTCGGGGCCTGGCCATGCCGAAGAATAGACCAACGCGATTTACCGCGCCGAAACAAGCCATGCTGGGGGAAAAAGATGAAGCGAACCGCAAAAGCCTTCGCCGTGGTTGCCGGGTTGAGTGCCGGCCTCGGTGGTTGCATGGCCCCCAAGGGCGACATGGGCAACTCGGGTGCGGAGAAGACCGCCCGAATCGTACCCGCCGCCCAAACCAGCTCGGCGATCATGCAAGCCCGAGCCGAAGCGAAGCAGGAACAACGCGTGGCCTCCCGCGCCCAGATGATGCAAGATCCGAACATTCAACGGGTGAATGGCGAGATTCCCACGAACAGCCCCGAGTTCGGCCCGCAAGCCAGCCGCGCGGGCATGATGTTGGGCCACGGCGGCATCCTGCCAGCCCCCGGAATGGGGCCTCCGGGTGCCGTTGCCGGTATCGGCTTCGGCGGCCCGAGCCAATTCGGTGCGTACAGCGGCCAACGCACCAGCGTTCGCTTCGCTTCCCCCGCCGGCATGAAAATCGCGTTCCAAGATCCGGCCCGCGGCTTCCTCGATGCCGGGCGCGAAGCCCCGGTGCGGTACAACTTCCCGCAAGGGAACATCTATCGAGTTCGCCTGAGCGGCATTCCGAATCGCCCCGGCAAGAACTACTACCCGACCATCGAACTCTACCCGTCCACGATTAAGACGGTCACGTTCCTTTCGCACAGCACCGTGCCCGTCGGCTTCACCGATGAAGACTTCGAACAAGTGAACTCCGGCAACCTCGTGGTAAAGGTGATCTACCTGCCCGATCCGCAGTTCCAAGATTTGGCCGCCGCCGAGGAAATCGTTTCGACCCGCCTCGAAGCCGGCGTCGATCCGATCATGGAAGCGAACCGCCGCGGGACGATCCTGGCGATCATCCGCATCGGCAACATCGACCTCGAAGACCCGAACACCCCGGCTATGGACGCCCCAGGCACTTACGGTGCCCCGGCCCCCCGCCCGGCGAATCCCGCGATGCCCCCGCCGATGCCGATGACCAGCCCCGCCCCGGGTTCGGCGATGCGGATGCCCGATTCGTTGCCCGCGATGAACGTGCCTAGCTTACCGAAGTAAACACGATCGAAAGATCCGAGCCGGAAGCGTCAGCGACGATTGCCACCGCAGTCCGTCGCTGATGCTTCCGGCTCTGACCATAAGGAGCCTTTCGCATGAACCCGACGCTCAGCCTGTTACTGCCGCTCTTGATGGGCCAGCCGGCGCTCGGGCCGGGGTGCGGCCCCGGTTGCGCCCCGGGCATGCCGATGAATGGGATGCCGATGATGCCGATGATGCGGCAGCAAGCCTGCCCGCCCGTCGGGCCGCCCGCACCGGTGTTGGCGATGAAAGCGTTGCTGCCGGACGGCGTCACCATCAACCCGCTGCCCGGCCTCGTCAACTCGAAAGCGTACCCCTCCGGTTCCACCTTCGGCTTCCGCCCCGGTTACAGCTACCCCCTGCAAATCCAGATCCCCGGCAAGGAACTCGCACTTTACCCCGTGCTCGAAATCCGCGGTAGCATCGTGCCCCGCACCGGCATGAAGTTCATGGAGATCGCGGCGCCGTTGCTCATCACCAAGGCCGACATCGCCAAGGTGCAAGCGGGCGGCTACGTGGTGAAGGTGATTTACCTCGAAGACCCGACCAAAGCGATTCCGACCGCCGCGAAGCCCGATGAACCGATCGAACTCACGAGCGACCATTCCGAAGCGGCCTTGGATGAAGCGATGGCCAACGGCCGCATCGTCGCGCTGCTTCGCATCGGCGACCGCATTCCGGATGCCGACGACTTGGCCCGCCTCACCGTTCAGAATGCCATCCTGCTCCCCGGCGAACAGAAGCTCGGCCCGCCGAGTGCTCCGCCGATGATGCCCTGTTTCCCCGTGCCGCTGTACGATCCGCTGCTCGGGCCGAAGATTTCTAAGGAAGAATGCTTCGTGAACGGCGGCGACGGCGGCGACCGCCTCGGCGTTGGCCCCTACGGTCGCGTCGGCGGACTCGACCCCACCGATGTGGTCGCGGAATACTCGCTCAATGGCATGAAGAAGACGGCTACATCCAACGTGGTTTGCATCTGCTCGCCGCGGTTCATCGTGCGGAAGGCCGAAAAAGCCCCCATCGGCTTGATCGTTCACACCGGCCCCGGAATCGCCCGGCAAACGACCGGTCGCAACGTTTTCCTCCAGCGCACCATCGTGGAAAACCTGATCGCCCGAGACAAAACCCTCACACTCGTTGGCAAGGATCGTCCGAGTGCGGCGGTCGCCATTATCGGCTTGGCTTCATTCGGCAGCTTGAGCAAGCCGCAGGGCTTCGCCACGATCACCGGCGTGCTTATCACTGCGACCGTGGTGGAACCGGATGAAATCACCAACTTCCCCAACGAACTCACGCTGACGAAAACTGTCGATCCGCCGGGGCCGGTAGAACAGGGAAGTATCATCACGATCACGATCCGCTATTCGAACTACACCCCCAAAACGGTGAACGATCTCGTGATCAGCGATAGCCTCAGCGGCCGCTTGGAATACATCCCCGGCTCGGCCGCGGCGGATCGCCCGTCGAACGTGACCACCAGTGCGAACGATGCCGGCTCGGCGATTGTCCGCTTCGATCTGCCGGGGAATATCCCGCCCGGCACCACTGGCATCGTACAGTTCAAAGCGAAGGTGCGGTGATCGGCGGACTACGGAGCCCCGAGCGTGAGCGAGCGAAAGCTTCCTTCGCTCGCTCACGCTCGCGGCTCTGTGTAAACCCAAATCCCAACCGCGATTGACACTTCCGCCGGAACCCGGCTAATCTCTCCTCATGGGTTCCACTCGGCGAGACACGTACTTGGCGGTCGTTCGCGGCGAACGCCGCGGACTCGCGGCGTGGCTATTGCGTGCCGGGCTGTGGTGGGCACGTATTCCGTACGGCTTCGCCGTGGCCCTGCGAAACTGGGCATTTCAACGCGGATGGAAGAAAACCCACCGCGTATCCGTGCCGGTGGTGTGCGTCGGCAACCTCACCCTCGGCGGTACCGGCAAGACGCCCTGCGTGGAATACGTCGCCCGCTTCTACCGGGAACTCGGCACTGCCGTAGCGATCCTTAGCCGGGGATACGGATCCGAATCGGGGCCGAACGACGAGGCCCTTCTCCTCGAAGAAAACCTGCCAGACGTACCGCATTTGCAAG
Source organism: Gemmatales bacterium (assembly GCA_038211045.1). GTDB lineage: Bacteria > Planctomycetota > Planctomycetia > Gemmatales > Gemmataceae > JALHQU01. The sequence continues at coordinate 1,179 of JBBQWA010000274.1, read as the reverse complement.
GGGCGGATCGCACGGCCATCGCCCGCACGGCGGTGGAGGAACTCGAAAGCGAACTTTTGATTCTCGACGACGGCTTCCAGCATCGCCGGCTGGGCCGTGATCTCGATATCGTGCTGCTCGATGCGACCAGGCCGATCTCCGAGGAATACCTGTTCCCACGGGGTTTTCTCCGCGAGCCGACCAGCGCGTTGAATCGGTCGCACTTCGCCATCTTCACCCGTTGCGATCAAACATCGGCCGAATCGTTGGGGGAACAAATCGCTTGGCTCAAATGGCACCATCCGCAACTGGCCTACGCTACCTGCCGGCACGAACCGATACCGATGCTCGAACGCTCGCTGCCGAGTGCCGAGGAATGGCGAACCCGACCCGTCGCGGCATTCTGCGGCCTCGGCAATCCGGGTTCGTTCCGGCGAACGCTGGAGCAATTCGGGGCCGATCTCCTCGAATTCCGAACATTCCCCGATCACCACAACTACACCCGCAACGATGTGGAAGACTTGCAAACGTGGGCGAGCACGCTTCCGGCCAATGCGATCCTCGCCACGACGCAAAAGGATTGGGTGAAGCTCCGGCTCGACGAACTCGGCGGCAAACCGCTCGCGGTCATCCGCGCGAGCTTGAAATTTGAAACAGGCGAAAAGGCATTCCAAGAGTGCTTACAAAGCGTGGCCCCGGCGCCGCGCGAATGGGCCGACGACCACGAAGCGGAGGCGGCATGAAACGGATCGCCGTGTTCCTGCCCAACTGGATCGGCGACGTGGTGATGGCCACCCCGGCGATTCGCGCACTCAAGGATGCACATCCGAATGCCGAGATGATCGCGGTGACGAAGCCGTACGTGGCGGATACGTTGGCCGGTTCGCCGTGGTTCGATCAAACGCTGCTCTTCGATAAGAAAGGCCCGCCCGAACGCCGGTTCCTCGCCGTGGCGAAACAACTCCGCGATGCCCCGATTGATGCTGCGGTGCTTTTCCCGAATTCGCTCCGGGCTGCGGCGCTCGCCAAACTTGGCGGTTGCAGAAGGATCGTCGGCTTCGCCCGCTACTTCCGCGATTTCCTTCTCACTCAGCGGCTCTACCCGGCCCGTGGCCCCCGCGGTAGCTACCGCCCCGTGCCGATGATCGACGATTACAATCGCGTGGTGCAACTCCTCGGCGTGCCCGACCCCGGCTACCG
>JBBQWA010000273.1:0-6209 GCA_038211045.1 Gemmatales bacterium | reverse complement strand
AACACACTATCGCAATCCGCCGTACAATTCCCCCACATGATTCCGCAACGCATCCAACTCGCCGGGTTCCTCTCCTACAAGGAACCGCAGACCCTCGATTTCTCCGGCGCTCCGCTCTGGATGCTCTCCGGGCACAACGGCTCCGGCAAATCGTCGATCTTCGACGCCGTCACCTACGCCCTCTTCGGCTACCACCGCGGCGGCGGTTCCAACGCCGGCGAACTCATCAACAAGGAATCGACCGCGTTCGCCGTCGAGTTCGATTTCCGATTGGATGGCCGGGAGTACCGCATCAAACGCACGCTGCGCCGAGCCAAGAGCGGTACCCCCAGCGGCACGCAACAACTCTTTGCCAAGGCCAAGGGGGAATGGGCCGCGATCCCCGATACCACCAAGAAAATCGATTTCGACCGCTGGATCCACGAGAAGATCGGCCTCGATTACGAAACCTTCACTTCCTCCGTGCTGCTGCTCCAAGGGCAAGCGGAGAAACTGATCGGAGCCAAGGATAAAGATCGCGCTCAGGTGCTGGCGAGCATCGTCGATTTGGAACGCTACCAACAGTTGCACGAATTGGCGAACGGGAAGAAGAACGGGCTAAAATCGCAACTCGATAACTTGAACGTCCAAGCGATGGGCGTTCCGAACGTGACCGACGAACAGTATGCCGAGGCCCTCGCTGGGATCGTCGCCTGCGAGTTCGGCAAACAGGAAGCCCAAGATAAGATCGATATCTGTTTGAGCGTAGAAGCCCAAGCCAAGCGCTGGGCCGAAGCCGAGGCGAGGCTGCAATCGGCGAAGGCCAAGCTCGCGGCGGCCGAGAAACTGTTGGGCGACGCCGTGGCTATCGAGAAGGCACACGCCCGCAATCTCGAACTCAAGGAGGTTCTCCCGGCGGTGAACACGGTGGTAACGGCTCGGGCGCAAGCTTCGGGCTCGGAACGGCACTCGGCCGCGTTCACCAAAAGCCGCGACGAAGAAGTGGCCCGCAAGCAGAAAATCGAGCGAGATCTCGAACTGGCGAAGCGGAGCCGGGCGAACCAGCAACGCGATTTGAAAGCCGACGAAGAACAGTACGCTCAGGTGAACGTGCGATTACGGGAGCTTGCCGCCGAGGTTTCCACGGTCGAGATGATGGAGAAGCAAGAGATCGAATCGAAGCGGCTGCAAACCGAGTTGGAACGCCTGCCGCCGAAGCCGGAAGAACATCTCGCCAAGGCCCAAGAGCAAGTCGAGAAGCTCACCGAGTTGGCCCGCGTTCTCCCAATCCTCGAACGGGTTCAAACAGAACGGCACGATCGCAACCAAGCCAAGATTCGGGCCGCGGATGCGCAAACCGAACGCGACCGCATCAAGAAGGAAGGCGAAGCGGAAAAGGCGATTCAAGATAAACTCCGGCCGGAGTTGGAATCGGCCCGCACCGCCAAAGCCGAAACGGCGAACGCCGTGGCCGTGGCGAAAAGCCTGGAAACGCAGGCGTTTGCGGCCCAACGCGAGTTGGAAGGCTTCGCGGGGAAAGTCGATTGCCAACACTGCGGCCAACCGCTCACCGCCGAACACATGGCTTCGGAAACGGCACGCCGAGCCAGCGCGTTCGATAGCGCGAGGAAGAACCACCGGAAGGCCATCGACGAGGCGAACGCCGCGGCCGAGCGCGAGAACGAACTTTCGCAAGCGGATGCCGAGCGGACGGAGAAACTCCGGCTGTTGCGCGAACAGTATCAAGAGAAGGCGAACGAAGCGAAGACCGCCGCGGTCGATGTCGAGCGCCTCACGAAATCGCTTGATCTTCGTTACGCCGAGATTCCCGAGGAATTCCAGCGGAAGATTTCCAAGAAACGGCCCACCGATTGGGGTGCCACACAATACCCGGAACGGGACGAACTCCTGAACCTCCGCCGCGAAGCGACGCAGCTCGATGCCGCGAAGCGGGCGATCCGCGAAGCGCAAACGGTGCTCGATACCGCCAAGGATTTACGCACTCGCATCGCGAGTACCACGAAAACCCTGGAAACTCTGCGGATTCACCTGCCCGAACACCGCGATCTGCCGAGTTTGCGGAAGGAACACGCCCAGGCCAAGGCCCAAGAAATCGCCTTGGCCAACCAGATCAAGGGCACCAAGAAGGCCACCGAAACCACCGAACGCGAAATCGATAAACTCGGTCAGGAAGGCCACGCCGTGGCCCAGCACCTCACCGAACTCCGCGGCAAACTCGATACCGAAATCGTGACGCAGAAGCACTGCACCGAAACGATCGAACGGGCGTTGCAGGCGCTCCCCGAGGCGTGGCGGGCGAAAACCTCGAACGCCGGTTTGAAAGATTATTCGGTGTGGAAGGCCGAACAGGACGAGCTTTCCGCGAAGGGCACCGAAGCGCAGTTTCAGCAACTCGAACAAGCCCGCATCCGTTTGAACAGCCTGCGAGACGATTCGCTTCAAGCCCAAGAAGTCGAGAAAGAATTCGCCGCAGAAGCGCGGGTGCCGGCCGAGATCGCCAAGCAACACACCGTCGAGGCGCGAGTCGCTTTCGCTGCGAAAGATAAGGAATTCCAAGAGGCTCAACGGGCAAAGCTGCGCTTGGATGGCCACCGCGAACAGCTTCAAAAACTCGGCGAGCTCACCAAGGAGATCGACCGCCAACACGAAAGGTACAAAGCGCTTTCGCTATTATTGGGCCGCGATCGCCTGCAACGTTTCCTCGTCATGGAAGCCGAGAAACAGATCGTCGATTGCTCGAATGCCGTACTGGATCGCCTCAGTGGCGGGCAACTCTTCCTCCGGCTCAACACCGGTAACGACGATAGCGGCAATCGAAAATCCTTGGAGTTGGAATGCGTCAATCGCACCAGTGGCGAATCGCCGATCCAAGTGGCCTTCCTCAGCGGCAGCCAAAAGTTCCGAGTCGCGGTGAGCCTCGCCCTCGGCATCGGCCAGTACGCCAGCCGGTTGCACCGGCCCATCGAGAGCGTCATCATCGATGAAGGCTTCGGCTGCTTAGATCGCGTCGGCCGATTGGGAATGATCCAAGAGTTGCAGAACCTTCGCGGGCAGTTGAAGTGCATCCTACTGGTGAGCCACCAAGAGGAATTCGCCGAAGCCTTCAGCGACGGGTACAAGTTCGAATTGGAGAACGGCGCTACGCGGGTGGAGCGAGTGGGGAAGTGATGACTTTGTTTAGCCGCGACGCGTAGCGGAGCGAACTCGAACGCTCTGCTACGCATCGCGGCTAAACAAAGATGGTGTTTGCATTCGCCCGTGGCGAGCATACTCAGACGAGAAACCACACTGGCGAGCCGGGAGCGTCAGCGACCGGAGGGATTCGCAGTAGGCTCGTTTCCATTGAAGGGTCGTCAATGTCGTTCGATCACCACCGGTCGCTGACGCTTCCGGCTCGCCTATGCGGTTGTGAGTGGCGTTCCGCAATCGCCTATGGCTCGATGCCCAAGGCTTGCAATTGCTTTCGCGTATCGTCGGTCCACGGGTAGATCGCGGGGCGGTCGGGCATCGCGGCTTCGTACCCCGGCGAGCGCGGCAACCCCGCGATGGTGAACGCCGTCGGGCCTTGCATTACCACCGGGATCAAGTAGGTGCCGGGGCCGGGGAAGCCTTTGCCGGGCACGGTCGCTTTGCGGATGTTCAACACTTCGATGACTTCGGGGTTGCCCGGCAGCGGTGCTTTCAAACTCTTCACCACTCGCACGCCCACGTTCGGCAGCCCTTCTTCATCGGCGGTCACGTCGGCCACCACGAACATCGTCGCTTCCGTGAGTTGGGCACGCGAAACGATGTCCGCCTTGCCCTTCTGCGCGACGGCAACCGCGAGCCAACTCAGCCAGCCCAAGAACGCCGCGGCGGCGAGAATCAATCGGATGCGGGCGGCCTTCATCGAACCCCCTTGCCGCGTTTCCGCGCGATCGTGGTGAGTTCGAAGTTCCCGATGAGCGCGGCCTCGAGGTCGAAGAGATCTTCGAAGTCGGCGGGGTCGTCGCGATCCGATTTGCTCAAGCGATCCATTTCGATCAGTTGAAAGATCACCCGACCGATATCGCCCGTGCCCGTGATGCCCCACAACTTGAAAACGATCCAAGCCATGTACCCGTATTCCTGCAGCGCGAGTTCGCACGCCCCCCGGCAGAGTTCCGGCGCGGTGATGTGGTAATCGGTCTTGGGGTCGTCCTCTTCCCGGGGCATGCGGCCCAAGGTTTCCTGGGTGAAGGTCACGGCGTCGCAGAAGAAATCGTAGGCCTCGTAGGCGTAGCGGGATTCTGTTCGCGGGGATGCGCAAAGCTTCTGTTCCACGGGAGCGGCCCTCGGAGGTCGAAAAAGAGCATTTCGGAGCCGGAAGCGTCAGCGACGATGGCTCGCATCGATCCGTCGCTGATGCTTCCTGCTCCGAAAAACCAAACAATCATAGCGTCGTCAACACATCGTCGGCGGGCACCGGCAAGCGGCGGCCGTCTTCGAATTCGATCAACAGCCGCCGGGCGAGTACCTCTTGGGCGAGCACTTTTCCGGGGCCGATCTTCGTCACCACGCGCACGCCCACGTTCGGCAGCGCCGCTTGGAATTCTTCGTACACGTCCTGTTCGAAACGCAGGCAGCACTTCAATCGGCCGCAGCGGCCGGAGATCTTGTTCGGGTCGAGCGTGCTCTTTTGCAACTTCGCCATGCGCATGCTCACCGGCGGCATTACGATCATGTGCGTATTGCAGCAAACCGGCTTGCCGCAGTCGCCGTAGTCGGCGAGGAGCTTGGCTTCATCGCGCACGCCGATCTGGCGCAGTTCGATGCGGGTGTGGAACTCTCGGGCCATCGTTTTCACGATTTCGCGGAAATCGACGCGCGTCTCGGCGAGGAAGTAGAAAATGATCTTCTCGCCGCCGAAGAGGTGTTCGACATCCGCGATCTGCATGGCGATGCGGTGCTGGGCAATCATTCGCGTGGTGGCTTCGTACTCGACTTCCTGTTTCGTTTTCAACGCGGCGATTTGTTGAAGGTCCGCGGCGGTGGCTTTACGAACGATTTGGCCCCGGGTCGGATCGGGGATTTGCGCCAGCGTTTGCGGGGTGCTGGGGCACAAGAGTTCGCCGTGTTCGGTGCCGCGATCCGTGCGCAGGATCAACGTATCTCCGCGCTGCAAAGCGGAGTTCGGGGGCGCGGCGTATTCGCCGACGTATCGCATCGCCCCGTGTCGCACCAAGAATGCGGTCGGAGCGGGAGTGGTGTCTTCTTCGGTCATCGCGTGCCTATCATGCGGAACTTCGGTCAAAGATGCAACTCAACAATGTCATTCTCTCGGAGCACATGTTCACGTCCGACGGTTTGGCCGTCGAACGCGCCGCTGCCCCACACGCGTGCAGACTTCACTTTCTCCTCGAAATCGTTGTGAACGTAGCCCGCAAACTCGGCGACGGTACAACCGTGCGGGCAAGTGAAGGGCGATTCTTTTTCCACCGGCTTGCCCGGCTGCTTCGTGAAAATCCGCATGACGCCGAGGATGCGGAAGAGTTTTTCCTTCAACTCGGCCATGCCGTCGCCGCGCTCGGCGGACACAATGAATGAAGGGAAGCGCTCGCCGAGCCATTCCTTGGCCATCTCTAAACGGATGTCCGCGGCTTCATCGTCCGCTTTGGTGAAGAGCACGAATGTGGGAAGCGAGTAGACGGTCGGATCGTCGTCTTCGGGTTTGGCGGGCACGAGGTTCCGCCTCGATTTCTTGAGGCGTTCCAGCACAGCTTGTGTAGCCGCAGGGCCGTCGTCGTCCGCGAGGTCGAGGAACAGCACCGCGGCATCGGCCGCGCGGGTCACATCGGTGATGAACGATTCGTAATGATCGGCCGTGATCGGGGGCAGATCGACGAGTTGAACGCGAACGTCGTCGAGTTCCATCATGCCGGGGATCGGCTCGCGCGTGGTGAACGGGTACGGCGCCACCGCGGGCGTAGCCTTCGTGAGCTTGGAAAGCAGCGTCGACTTGCCCGCGTTCGGCGGCCCGAGGAAGACCACCTGGCCCGCCCCCTGCTTGGGAATCTTGAACGTGCCGGGTTGAGCCTTCTTCGGCCCGCTCGCTTCCTGCTCCTGTTGGTCGGTCAGTTCGCTGATCTTCGTTTTGAGGATCGCTTGCAGCTTCTCGCTGGCCTTGTGCTTCGGCAGCAGCACCCACATCTCGCGCAGCGCGGTGAGCTTCTCTTCGGTAGTCTTCGCCT
>JBBQWA010000272.1:0-6248 GCA_038211045.1 Gemmatales bacterium | reverse complement strand
GCGGGCGAGCGCTTTCGCCAACAGCGTTTTGCCCACGCCGGGAACGTCTTCGAGCAGCAGGTGCCCGTCGGCGAGCAAAGCGATGACCGCCAGACGAATCACTTCCGGCTTGCCGAGGAACACGCCCGCCACGTTGGTTTGTAACGTATCGATGAGGCGCGAAAGATCGGCCGGGGGCAAAGGCTCGGGCGTCGGGAGATACGTCGAATGGCCGGGGAGCTTGGTGGTGGTCATTGGAAGCGATGGCTCTCGAAAGCGGGGGGACATTGTCCCCCCGGGGATGGGGCCGGGGGTAAGCAGGGCTTGTCTGAAGTTGGCCCCTCACCCCCAGCCCCTCTCCCCGAGGGGAGAGGGGAGCAAAGTCACTCCATATCGACGAGCGGCTTGCCGCCGCCGATGCCGCCGCGCAGGTTCGGATTTACCGGTCGGGTGGCCATGCGTTCCGTCGCCGCGACGTTATCCGACAGGCGTTCCGCTTCCGCCGCGGCCTCGGCGATCGCTTCTTCCCCGGCCATGATCGTCTTCAACGAAAGCCCGATACGGCGTTGGGCCGTATCGATGTTGAGGATTTGCACCTCGACATCTTGGCCCTCGCTCACCACGTCGCGCACCCTGCGGACGCGATCCGTACTCAATTCCGAAATGTGGATCAAACCTTCGATCCCGGGTGAGATTTCCACGAACGCGCCGAATTCCATGATCCGCGTGACCTTGCCGCGGGCTTTGGTGCCGGGCCGATTGTTCGCGGCGAATTCGTCCCACGGGTTGCCTTGCAGGTTCCGCAAGCTCAGGGAAATCCGGCGGATCTCGCGATCCACTTTCTTCACCGTCACCTCGACCCGCTGGCCGATCTTCACGATTTCGTTGGGGTCGTTCACCCGGCTCCAACTCAGTTCACCGATAGGAATCAGGCCGTCGGCCCCGTCGAGATCGACGAACACCCCGAAGGGCTTCACGTTCCGCACGATGCCCGAACGGGTTTCGCCTTCCTGAATCTTCGCCCAGAATTCCTCGGCCTTCGCGGCCTTCTCGCGCTCTTGAATCGAACGCCGGGAAAGGATCAGGTTGCGTTCCTCGCGGTCGAGTTCGATCACTTCGCACTTGATCGTTTGATTGAGGAACTGTTCCGGGTTCTCGGTGCGATAGATGTCGATCTGGCTGACGGGCATGAACCCCTTGATGCCGTTCACTTCCACGAGCAACCCGGTTTTGTTCTGGTTCAACCCGGTCACTTTCGCATCGACGATCATGTGCAGGCTTAGGCTGAACCAATTGGAAACCGACTGCGACGACCCTTCGCGGGTGAGCAAGACCAAGCCATTCGCGGCATCGTAGCGTTGAATTGTGAATTCGACTTCTTCGCCGATGACGGGCACCTTGCCGTCGAAGTGCATGAGCTGAAGCACGCCTTGGCCGCGGCCGCCGGGCACGTCGATAAATACGTCCTTCCCGTGGATGCTGACGATCTTGCCTCGTTTGCGTCCGCCGGGAAGCTTCGGCTGAACCGCGCTGCGGATTTCCGTTTCCGGATTCTCCAAGGTCGTGCCGACATCGAGCCCGGCCAGCGAGGCTTTCAATTCCTCTTCGATGGATTGATCGAGCAGGAACTTGCTGGGCTTGCTAAATTCGTAGCGATCGGGTGGCGGCATCTTTGGGCCATCGTTGCGCGGGCGATCCTCGCGTGGCCCGCGATTGCCTCCGGGGCCGCCACGTGGGAACGGGCGATGCGGTGCGTTCGAACGGCCCGGGGGCAACGGCGCGGGTGCGACATTCGACGGGGCAGGGGTTTCGCCCGCGGAGGACGGGGAGGGTTGCTCATTCATTTAGATCAATCATCCGGTTTGGGGAACGGTGGTCTCCCCTTTAGTTTGGGACAATTCCCCGCCGGGGCAACGGGGCATTCTTCCACGGGCGGTACGGTTTCCTAGAATCGGGGTATGCGGAAAGGTTCCAAGCGGCTGCTTTTGGTGTTGAAAACCTTCCTCGCGCTGGTCGTGATTGCGGCCGTCGCTTGGCAATTCGCCAAGCTATTGCAGAAGCCGGAACTATACGCGAGTGAGCTTCGCTTCCGTTGGGAGTATTTGATTCCCGCCGGGTTATTGTACCTCGGTTGCCACTGCGTGTGGGGCACGTTCTGGGTGCAGTTGCTGTGGGGCCAAGGGGTACGTATCGGTTGGCTCGCCGGGATGCGGGCCTATTTCATCAGCCAATTGGCGAAGTACGTTCCGGGTAAAGCGTGGGTGATACTCTGGCGGGTGGCGCTATTGCGAAAGTACGGCGCGGGCACGGCCATCGTCGCCGTGACGGCGACGTACGAAACGCTTACCAACATGGCGACCGGGGCGATGCTCGCCGTCTGTTTGCTGCCGTGGGCGGGGTTGGGCCTCGATTTGAATGTGTATCACGGCCTCGCCTTGGGCTGCGTGGCGCTGTTGCCTTTGGCGGCGGGAGCGGTGAATATCCTCGCCGCAAAAATGCTGAAGAATCGTCGCGGCGCCGGGGCGAAGCCGCTGCCCGCACCGGGTTTCTTGCTCTTGTGCCGGGGTATGCTGCAATCGTTGGTCGGCTGGATATTCCTCGGTGTGAGCCTCTGGCTCACCGTCGCCGGGTTATCCACTATTGAACCCGCTTGGAACCTCGATACCTTCCTCGAAGATCTTTCCGCGGTGGCGATCTCGTATGTCGCCGGGTTCGCGGCCTTCATCCTGCCCGGAGGGTTCGGCGCGCGGGAGGCGGTGCTGCAAAAAGTTTTGGCCGTACAATTGCTTCCCACCGAGGGTGCCGCCGCGGCGCCGCTCGCAGCGATCATCGCCATCGTGTTGCGAATTCTCTGGACCGCGTTTGAAGTTGCGGTGTCGCTAACCTGTTGGCTGGCAAACAAACGCAGCCGTGCGAATGAAACAATCGTTGAAAGGATCGAGGCGTGAACGAAGCGAAAGTCCTTTCCCTCGTGATTCCCGTCTTCAACGAGAAGGAAAGCCTCGAACCGCTCTTGGCCGAAATTGAAGGAGTCGCGCGCGGGTTGCCGGATCGCAAGGTGGAAGTGATCTTCGTGGACGACGGCAGCCGGGACGGCTCCTGGGATGTGATCGCGGCCTTGGTCGCGAAGAACCCCGCGGTGCGGGGTCTACGGTTCCAACGGAACTTCGGCAAAGCCGCGGCACTCAACGCCGGGTTCCGCAATGCCACCGGTGACATCGTGATGACGCTCGACGCCGACCTGCAGGACGACCCGCACGAAATCCCCGAGTTCCTCAAGAAGCTCGACGAAGGCTACGATCTCGTCAGCGGCTACAAGCTCAAACGCAACGACCCTATTTACAAGGTGTTTCCGAGTCGCGTGTTCAACTGGCTCGTCAGCACCGTGACCGGCGTGAAGTTGCACGATCACAATTGCGGCTTCAAAGCTTACCGCTCCGCCGTTACGAAAGACGTGCGATTATATGGCGAACTGCACCGCTATGTGCCGGTGTTGGCCGCGAGCAAGGGCTACAAGGTCGGCGAGCGTGTGGTGAAGCATCGCGCTAGAAAGTTCGGCTCCTCGAAATTCGGCTTCGAACGTTACCTCAAGGGTTTTCTCGACCTCTTGCAGGTGAAGTTCACCACCCGCTACGGTTGGCGGCCGATGCACTTCTTCGGCACGCTCGGGTTCCTAGCGTTCTTACTCGCGTTCGGATCGATGTGCCTCGCCATCGTTTTCAGCATCGCAATGGCTTCGACCTGGATCGGCACGCTCATCACATTGGGCGCCGCGTTCACGCTCTGCATGATCGGCAGCCAAGCCTTTTTCTCCGGCTTCCGAGCCGAGGCGGCGCTCAACACCCGCCACGGCGACCCTTTCATCATCTCCGAAAAGACGCCATGACCGATACGACCGCCAGCCTTCGTAAATCGATGTACCTCCTGATTGGCACCGTGGGGGTGGCGGTGATGGTGGCGAAGATCGTGGGCGCCGAAAACGTGTACGAACCGAGCCGGTATGCCCCGGCCACCGAACAGAACTTCGGCTTCGACCGCGAAGGCAAACCGACCCGCATTTGGCCCACCACTCGACCCGAGCCGAGCACGGCATTCAGTTCCAACGACCGCTCCCGCTGGGCGACGATCAAAGCGCTCGTAGACAATGGGACCTACGAAATCGGCCGGCGGAGTAACTTCGATTCGCAAGTGCCCCCGTTCGACGACAAAGGCATCATCTTCGACGACGGCTACCAATCGCTGGATAAAGTGATGAATCCGGCCACCGGCATTTACTACTCCAGCAAACCGCCGCTGCTTTCGACACTGCTCGCAGGGGAATACTGGCTGCTGAAGAAAACGCTGAACTGGAACATCGACCGCGACCGTTGGTTGGTGATGGCGGCGATCTTGATCACGGTCAACGTGCTGCCCTTTGCGGTGTATCTGTTGCTACTGGGTAAACTGATCGAAGCCCACGGCACCACCGACTTCGGCAAGCTGTTCGCGTTCATTCTCGCATCGCTCGGAACGTTCCTGACCACGTTCTCGATGACGCTCAACAATCATTCACCCGCCGCATATTGCGTGCTGTTCGCGGTGTATCCGCTTCTGAAAATCCGAGCCGGAAGCATAAGAGACGGAATCAAGTCGTCCGTCGCTGACGCTTCCGGCTCGGATTTGTTCCTCGCCGGCTTCTTCGCAGCGCTGGCCGCCGCGTTCGAACTTCCCGCATTGTCATTCACTGCGGTGACATTGCTTGCTGTGATTTGGTTGAATCCCAAACGCGGGCTGATGCTCGCACTCATCGGCGTATTCATCGTCAACGCAGCATGGTTCGCCTGCAACTACGCCGCCCTCGGCAAGTTTATGCCAGCCTATGGCGACTTCGGCGGGCCGTGGTACGACTACCCCGGCAGCCATTGGAAGAAATGGGAAGTGGTGAAAGCGGGAGGCTTCGTCCCCGGCATCGACTTCAATCAGGAAGGCACACCGATCTACGCGTTCCACTTGCTCTTCGGCCACCACGGTTGGTTCAGCCTGACGCCCGCGTTCCTCGCGGCCGCCGTGGGGTTGGGGATGTTGACGAAGCGTTGTATTGGTTCGACCCCCTCACCCCCAACCCCTCTCCCGCAGGGGGAGCGGGGGGCCAGAGTGTTCCGCTACCTCGGCGCCGCAACCCTCGCCATCTCGCTCACGGTGTTCGCCTTCTACCTCACGCGCACGAACAGCTACAACTACGGCGGCAACACCAGCGGGCCGCGCTGGCTCTTCTGGCTCATTCCCCTCTGGATCCTCGGCGGCTTGCCCGCTTTCGATTGGCTCGGCCGCTCAAAGCTACGCCAGTTCCTCGCGGCATTACTCCTCGGCGTCTCGGTGCTCTCCGTGTTCTACCCGGCGTGGAACCCTTGGCGGAACCCGTGGATTCTGCAACTGCTCGAACGTACCGGCACTGTGAACTACGATGTGAAACCGAAGTGATCTCAGCGGGACTATGTCCCGACGCTTTCGGGTGATTTGCCCATCCGTGCCACGGTGATCCATCGCGCGATAGCCATGAAGATCACCGTAATCACCGTACACATCACGAAGAGAATCAGCGCGATGTTCAACGTTCCCGTCAGGATCATCTTGTTCCCCGCGGCCGATTCCCCTGCCGTCACCAGCGCTTCGCCGTCGGCGATCATCTTGGGGAAACGGATTGTCAGAAGGTTTGCCCCAGCGGTCAGTGTCGTGGTCATCACGAACAGCATTGGTAGGATCGTAACGTAGGCGTAGCGGCCGCGTCCGCGGTTCACCAGCCACGTGGTGACGATGGAAAGCGCGAGTGCCGCTAGCAATTGGTTGGCGATGCCGAACATCGGCCAGATGGTATCGACGCTGCCGGAGAAAATCAGCCAGCCCCACGCCGAGCAAATCGCGGCACTGGCGATCAGCGAGCCGGGCAGCCACTTTGGGTTGGCGAACGGCGAGTACACGCGCCCCAGGGTTTCCTGCAATAGGAACCGGCCGATGCGCGTGCCCGCATCGACGGTAGTGAGGATGAAGAGCGCCTCGAACATGATGGCGAAGTGGTACCAGTATTTGAGCAACCAATCGCCTTGGATGCCGATCCAGTGGAAGGCATCGACGAAGATGAAGCTCATGCCCACGGCGAGCGTCGGCGCCCCGCCGGTTCGCCCACGGAGCGATTCGCCGCCGACCTGCTGTTCGACTTGGCCGATATGCGCGAATCCGCCCGTGCCGGTCTGGTGCATCGGGTCGCGGCCGTAGCGGTCGTACACCTCCTT
>JBBQWA010000271.1:0-6330 GCA_038211045.1 Gemmatales bacterium | reverse complement strand
TTCAAGGCCATGCTGGGTTGGGTCGTTTTGAGGTAGGTCATCGCATAGTACATCGTCATCGATTCGTCGCGGGTATCCACCCACTTGGTGATGATGCCGAGGATCGCTTCTTTTTCCGCGCCTCCCGCGATCGCGGCTTTCAACGTTGGTTGATTCAAGAGGCTCGCGGCTTGGTAGCCCACTTGGCCGCCCAATTTCTTCTCGGGGATCATGGCCTCGGCGAAGAAGATCGCCGCGAGATCGGTGATTGTGGGTAGGCTGTTCTTGTTCTGTTGAACGCCGTTAATAATGACGATGCCGCCACCGTTGATGGAGCGGATGAATTCGGCCCGGCGTTCGGCGATCAACTTCGGCAGTTGGTCGGGGGTTGCCACGCCGAAGATCAAATCGCGGTTGGGAGAAAGCACGATGTCGCGGAACAGGTTGCGGGCGCCGTCCGATTGCCCGGTGAGGGCGAAGAATTCTTTGGCGCCGGGGAGTTGGTGATCGAACTTCCCTTCCTTATCGGCCAGGAAGCAATCGATGCGGGCGCGGTAATCGTCGGTGCGGGCGGAGGGGAGTAGCATTTCGGTGCGGAGTTGCACTTCGGGGTTGAACGAATTTTGGAACGCCTCGGAGATCGCGGGGAGTGCGAGCCGGCCGAGCTTCTGCAATTCGCGGCTCGCCTGTTCCCGTACTTGGTAGCTCTTGCTCGCCAGTTTCTCCACGAGCGACCGCGCTTCGAGGGCCACTTCTGAAGGGATTTCCAGCGATTTCGGGTTGGGGTCGGCTTTCCCGGACGCCGTGGCGAAAGCGGGCATGGCGATGGCGAGAGCGGAGATGAGTAGGTGGCACCGCATGGCGGTCGAGCCTCGTGAGAGTATTGCGAAATTTGCTGAAACTATCGCTCCCGCACCGGTTCGTCGGGCGGTCGCTTTCGGTGGGTTACTTCGGCGGATTCTCGTTCATCGGCGTCGGGCGTTCCAACGGGTTCTTCTTCGGTTCGGTCGTCGGCTCGTCTTTCTTCGGTTCCTTCTGCTTCGCTTCGTACCATACCGCCCACTTCTTGAAGGCGGCTTTGCGTTTATCCTCGGCTTTGGCGGTTTTATCGTCTTTGAAATAAAAGTTGTTGTGATTCCAGTTTACGGAAGTACTCGTCAGATTCATCGCGTAATCGGCGGGCTTCTGGCCGGTGAGTTGCAGCGCGACTCCGAGGGCGAAATCTTGCAGCAACACCGTGTGGATGTTGGCTTGGCCGGGCTGCTGCTGTTGGATCACGGTGGTATCGTCGAAGCACTTGGCGATCTGCGGGATGTACTCGCGGGCTTCCTTATTGTTGGCTTGGCCGATCGTGAGCAGCGCTTGTTGCTTCACCCACCAGTTGCCGTTCTCGGTGGGGGCCTCGAGCACTTTGGCGGCGAACTTCATGCGGCTGGGCAAGTTCCACTGTTGGGCGAAGTTCATCGCCATTTGGGCGCCGGTGGCAGTCTCACGGGTTTCGACCCAAAGTGTCACCAGCTTCTTGAGCGGGGCGGCATACTTGCCGGTGTTGCGCATCATGGCGTTTTGCACATCCGCCGTGTGCATGTAGTTCGCGGCGGTGTAACCGAAGTTGTAGTTGATGCCGAGCGCCTTATCGCTGTACAGTGATTCGAGGAACACGAGCACGGCAATTTCGTGAACGCTCGGCTGCCCGTTCACATATCCGCCCCGGCGGATCTGGATGTTGTTGTTCTGGGCGTTCTGCATATCGGCGAAGTGGTTGTTCAACATGCCGCCGAGTTCATTGGCGGGCAGATCGGCCGCGAGCAACAGCCCGTGGTACACCTTGTTCTTCAGAACGTCGGCGAAGAGTTCGCGGGCGCTACGATCGTTCCCGGCGGCCACGCGGAACTTGTTCCAACCGGGAAGATCGTGATCGAACTTGCCTTCCAGATCCTTCATGAAGCACGATACGCGGGCTTCCATCTCGGCCGCGGCGATCCCCGGCAGCAGGATATCGACGCGCAGGCGAATTTCCGGATTCGTTTCTTCGAGGGTGGCCGCTTTCAGCGGGGTGTAAGCGGAACGGCCCATCTTCACGATTTCTCGGCTGGCACTTTCCCGTTCGCGGTACGAGGCGCTGCCGAGTTGCTTGACGAGTTCCTTCGCCTTCAAAAGTATGTTCTCGGGAATCGCCAGCGATTTGGGATCGGGGCTGGCGTTGGCTCCGGGTTTGAATTCCGGATTGGCACGCGGCTTCGTGCCGGGCACCACTGGAGGCGAGGTTTCTTCTACCAACACCGGCGGCTGCACTTGAACTTGCACCTCGACGGCGGGCGCTTGCCCTCGGACAACGATTTGTGCCTCGGCCCACGGAGCGGCGAGGGTGAAAGGTGCCGCAATGAGAAGGAACGATTTGTACATGAGACGGCGCTCCCGCCGAGGCGAAAAGGGTATCTCTATTAAGATGACGCGCCGACAACCGCTTGGCAACGGGATTTCGGGAGTTGTTACAGAGGATGGTTGAAGTTTGGCCGCCGACCGATCCGGATTTCTTCGACGATACCTCGCCCTCGCCGACTCCCAACGGCGGATCTTCCGGGCCATAGAGCTTCTCCATCAGGTTTTTGGCGACCCCCTCAAGGTAGGGCCGATGCGTGGCGACTTGGGCCGTTCGAACTCGTTTGCTTCCCATGGTGAACCAATCCCTAGAGTTGCGGAATTGCCCCCGAAGCATTTTCGCCCGCCGACTCCTCCAGCGCAAGCCCACTTCACAAACCATGTCGTACACTCGAATTTTTGGGTGTGGCCTACGAACCTTTCCGTTTCCACCTCGTGCGGTAACAATCGCAACGATTCGGAAACAACATTCCGCGAAATTTCGTTCCGGCCTGAATACTCCTTGCATCCCGAATTCCGCGCTCTATAGAATGGAGGCTCGGAATCGGATTTTGACGATTGCTGGGCCATTGCGTGATCTGCCGCGTACGAAAGCCGTGCGGGTGAACGTTTCCCGCATCGGGCCGGTTGTTCGGAGTGTGCCCGTGCTAGGGCATCGAAAGTTGAGGATTCGGTTTCCGGAGGTCGGCACGATGCCGAGTTCTCGTTTCAACGGTCGATAACGATTTTCGGGGGCGGCTTATCGGCCGTCGGATCGCCTCAACAGTGCTAGGAAGTTTCCCATGACCAAAGTCCGCCGCTATTCCGCCGATGCCGTGCAATCTCCGCTGGAGACGTACCTCCGCGAGATCAACGAGACGGCGCTGCTCACGGCGGATACCGAGAAGGAGCTCGCCCGCGCCATCGCCCTGGGCGACAGTGCGGCCCGCGATCGCATGGTACGGGCAAACCTCCGCCTCGTAGTCAACATCGCCCGCGGCTACGCCAACAAGGGCCTCGCTCTGCAAGACTTGATCGAAGAAGGCAACCTCGGCCTGCTCCGCGCCGTCGAAGGCTTCGACCCGGACATGAACACGCGCTTCAGCACTTACGCCAGCTACTGGATCAAGCAAAGCATCAAGCGGGCCTTGGTGAACACCGCCAAGACCATCCGCATCCCCGCCTATATGGTCGAACTCCTTTCCAAATGGCGCCGGGCCACCAACAAGCTCAACGACGAGCTCGGCCGACCGCCGACCCCCGAAGAAATCGCCAAGCTCCTCGGTCTGCCCAAGAAGAAGCTCAGCATCATCAAGAAGGCGATCAAGATCTACAACAGCGCCCCGCAGACGGAACAGGCCGGCGGCGAAGGCTGGAGCATCGACGAAATGCTGATGGACGGCCGGGCCAAGACCCCGGATGCCGAGATGGTCGAAAACGACGACCTCAAACAAGTGATGATCCTGCTGGACAAGATGGACAAGCGCGAAGCCACCGTGCTGCGGATGCGTTTCGGCATCGACGGTGAAGAACCGAAAACGCTCAAGGAAATCGGCGAGTGCCTCGGCCTCACCCGCGAACGTGTCCGCCAAATCGAAAGCGAAGCCATCGCCAAGCTGAACGAGAACCTCTGCGGCGATTGAGTAGAGGCGAGCGGGGACGTCAGCCCCAAGGGTTTCGATACTCGGGGGGCTCATGGCCCCCGCTCGCATTTACAGCCGCTTCACGTGCGTGACGAGATCGAACTCGCGCACCAAATCATCCAAACGTCGGGCGAACGAACCGTACACTTCGGCATCGGCCACGATGGTCACTTCCACGGTTTCCCCGGTCGGGGCGTCCGGTTCCTCCGGCGGCAGCGGCTCGAACCGCAGCGAATTCAGGATACTCGGATCGAAGCCGGTGAACGCGAACTCCGGCAGGTCGCGGATGCCTTCCAACAGGTCGGCCAGTTTGATCGGATCGAACCGCCCCTGCGCTTCTTGATTGTTCAGCACCACGTTCAATGCCCGTTCGCGGTTCTCGCAAAGGTTGACCACGCTCACCGGCACCTCGGTATAGCCCAGTTCCCGAAGGATGCGCAGGCGGGCGTGCCCGCCGACGATGCGATTCGTCGCTTCGTTCCACACCAGCGGTTCGACCAATCCGAATTGTTCGAGGCTTTGCTTGAGCTTGAGGTAGGCTTTGTCGGTGGGCATCAGTTGCTTGCGCGGGTTGTACTCGGCCGGTTGCAGTTGATCGATGGGCATCGTGCGTACGGTGAACATGGCGGAACCCTCGGGTGAATGGGCGTTCACTATTGGATTGGCGCTGCGGATATGTCAAAGTGCGTTGGAAGAAAGTTGTGTTTAGCGGGTGTACGACATGGTTTGTGAAGTGGGCTTGCGCTGGGAAAGTCGGCGGGCGAAAATGCTTCGGGGGCAATTCCGCAACGCAACGATCAGATCGACCAGCCGATTGGTGTTGATCCGTCCTGCCCGCAAGTCGATCTTGAGTTGTTCGATGGCTTCCATGACCCCATCAATAACCGATTTCGGACGATCTCGGGAATACCAAGTCCAGCAGAGCTTAGACGGCTACTCAACTACGTATGCGATTAGTTCGTACCTCCATTTAGTTCGTTGACGGCTTCCATTCTCACACATCACACACGACAATGGCTTGCTTCAGCCCGGCCAGTGGATCGCGCGTCGGGATGAACTCGTGGCCGACGTAGCCGGTGTACTTCACTTCCAGCAGCTTCCGCATGATCGCGGGGTAGTTGATTTCCTGGTTTTCGTCGAGTTCGCCACGGCCGGGGTTGCCCGCCGTGTGAATGTGGCCGAGGAGTTCCTTGTTCTCTTCGATGCGGCGGATCACGTCGCCGTGCATGATCTGCACATGGTAGATATCGAAGAGCAGCTTCAGCCGCGGGCTGCCGACCTTCTTCACGATGCTGGCGACCCAATCGAGGTCGTCGCCTTGGTAGCCGGGGTGGCCGCGCATCGGATCGGAGCCGTCGCGCGAGTTCAGGTGTTCGATGCAGAGTGTGATCCCGGCCTTCTCGGCGTGGCCGACCACCAGCTTCAAACCTTCGACGCAATTCTTGAAGGCGTCGTCCAAGGAAATCGCACCGCTTTTGTCGTCGTCCGGCTTGTTCCACTTCATGCCCACGAAGGCGATGACGCTGGGCACCTTGGCCTCGGCGCTGGCGTCAATCACCGCTTTGGTCTTCGCCACGAGTTCGTCGCGGTGGGCGAGGTTGTTGAAGCCCTTGGGGAAGCCGACATCATTGAAAGCGATGGCGCAGGTGAGGCCGTGCTTCTTCAGCGTGGGGAAATCGGCGGGGCCGACGAGTTCGACCGAGTTCGCTCCCAGCGATTTGGTGACTTCACACACTTTGTCGAGCGACCACTTTTCGCCGCGGGCAGTGAAGCACCAAGCGCACGTGGAATGTTTGATGTTGCCTTTCAAAGCTTTCTCCGGAGCGACGGTGGCGAATGCGGGCACTGCGGCGAGTGCCGCACTACCGAGGATTTGCCTGCGGGTCGGGGTGGTCATGGGGGAGGGTTCCGAGGGGTGGAAATCGACTGAATACTAATGACTGTCTACTGTCAACTCTTGAGTATTGAGCAATGACAAACGCGATAGTTGACAGCCGTTGGTGTTCAGTTGATAGTTCAAGATCGGTTTCGTTCGATCCGTTCCAACTGTTCTTCGGTCATCTTCGCACGAATCGCGGGGTTCGACAACCACGCGGATAGCTTCTCGAACAATTCGATCCCGGCGGCGATGCTCGCCGCATCGGCGGGTGGCACCTCCTGCGGCGAGCCGGGTTGCGTCAGCGCCCGGAGTTCTTCCTCGGGTTTCGCATCGTTCAACAGATCGCGGATGCTTTGCAAGAACGCCGAGGGGTTCACGGCCCCGAGCGCGATTTCATCTTCGTCGCCTTCAAAGAGGCCGTCGAACAGGGCCTGCTTTTGCTCCAGCGTTCGCAATACGTTTTCTTCG